>JAJXVG010000011.1 GCA_021782315.1 Pseudomonadota bacterium
TCGACAAGACGATGGCGCTGATCGAGGATGTCGGCTTCGACAGTTCCTTCTCCTTCATCTACAGCCCGCGCCCCGGCACGCCGGCCGTAGAGATGGAGGATTCGACCCCGGCCGAGGTCAAGTCGGCCCGTCTTTCGCGGCTGCAAAAGCGTATCGACGAGCAGGCACAGGTCATCAGCCAGGCCATGGTCGGCAGCGTTCAGCGCGTGCTGGTCGAAGGCACATCCAGGAAGGATGCGCATGAACTGGCCGGGCGCACCGACAACAACCGGATTGTCAATTTCGCCGGCAATCCGCGCCTGATCGACCGCTTCGTCGATCTCCGCATCACGTCCAGCCTGTCGCATAGCCTGAGGGGCGAAATTGTCATCCGAGAAGGCTAATACCATTAAATCAACGGCTGGCACCAGGCCGGCGCCGAAGAGCAAGCCGGTCGCCGTCGCCCTGGCGCCGGTCGACAACGCCAGGCTGGCCAATCTGTGTGGCCCGCTCGACGAGAACATCCGCCAGATCGAAACCGGTTTCGATGTCGTCATCAAGCGCCGCAACGAGCGTTTCTCGATTGCCGGGGAAAAGGCCAGGCTGACCGCCGAGGCCATCCAGTATTTCTACGCCATGGCCCACGAAACGCTGACCGTCGACGCCATCCAGCTCGGTCTGATCGAGTTGCTCAACGCCCCGGTGCGCCGGGTTTCGCGCAAGGCCGAGGGCCCGGTCGACGGGCCGCAACTGATTACCCGCAAGAGCGAACTGCACGGCCGCACGCCGCGCCAGGTCGCCTACCTGAAGGCGATCCAGGAACACGACATCACCTTCGGCATCGGCCCGGCCGGCACCGGCAAGACCTATCTCGCCGTGGCCAGCGCCGTCGACGCTTTCGAGCGCGATCTGGTCGAACGCATCATCCTGACCCGGCCGGCGGTCGAAGCCGGCGAACGCCTCGGCTTCCTGCCCGGCGACCTGACGCAGAAGGTCGATCCCTACTTGCGCCCGCTGTACGACGCCCTCTACGACCTGATGGGTCACGACCGGGTCAGCAAGCTGTTCGAAAAGAACGCCATCGAAATCGCGCCGCTCGCCTTCATGCGGGGGCGCACGCTGAATCACGCCTTCATCATTCTCGACGAGGCGCAGAACACGACGCCCGAGCAGATGAAGATGTTCCTGACCCGTATCGGCATCGGCGCCAAGGCCGTGGTTACCGGCGACCTGACCCAGATCGACCTGCCCAAGGGGCACAAGAGCGGCCTGCGCGAAGCGCGCGAAATCCTGCAGGATGTACGCGGCCTGGCCTTTACCGAATTTCAGAAGGAAGACGTGGTGCGCCACCCGCTGGTCGCCCGCATCGTTGCCGCCTATGAATCCCACACCAAGCAAACGTCTTAATCTCTCCGTGCAATATGCCTGTAACCGCGAGGGCCTACCCTTGCGGGCGGATTTCGTGAAATGGGCGCGCGCCGCGCTGAGCGGCGGCGGCGAAGTGACCATCCGCCTGGTCGATGCCGACGAAGGCCGGGCACTGAACGACGAATACCGGGGCAAGGACTATGCGACCAACGTATTGTCCTTTCCCTACGACACGGAACCGGTGGTGATGGGCGACCTGGTCATCTGCCCGAGCGTCGTCGCCCGCGAGGCGAACGAGCAGGGCAAGCCGCTGGCCGCCCATTACGCGCACCTGACGGTGCATGGTATGCTGCATTTGCAGGGCTGGGATCACGAAAACGATCAGGATGCCCAGGCCATGGAAGACGAAGAAAGGGAGATTCTCGCCACGATGGGTTATGCAGACCCGTACGCGGTTTAAACATTATGGACAGTGACAGTAAACCGGGTTTTATCGAACGACTGACCTCCCTGCTGCTGCGCGAACCCGAAGATCGCCAACAGCTGCTGGAAATTTTGCACAGCGCCTACCAGCGCAACCTGATGGACGCCGATGCGCTGACCATCATCGAAGGCGCCCTGGCCGTTTCCGACACCCGCGTCACCGACGTGATGATTCCGCGGGCCCAGATGGACGTCATCGACGTCGGCGATCCGCTGAGCGAAATCGTGGGCGTCGTCATCGAAGCAGCCCACTCGCGTTTCCCGGTGGTCGACGGCGATCGCGACAAGGTACTCGGCGTCCTCCTCGCCAAGGATCTGCTGCGCGTCCAGATCGAACCCGAATTCGATTTGCGCGACTGGCTGCGGCCGGCGGTGTTCATTCCCGAATCGAAGCGCCTCAACGTGCTGCTGCGCGAGTTCCGCGTCTCGCGCAACCACATGGCCATCGTCGTCAACGAATACGGCGGCGTGGCGGGCCTGGTCACCATCGAGGACGTACTGGAACAGATCGTCGGCGACATCGAGGACGAATACGACTTCGACGAGGCGCACGACAACATCCGCCTCGACTCCACCGGCCGCTACCGTGTCAAGGCGCGGACCGAAATCGAGGATTTCAACCAGGCCTTTTCGACCCGCTTTTCCGACGAGGAATTCGACACCGTCGGCGGCCTGGTCCTTCGCCACCTCGGTCGCGTCCCGAAACGCAACGAAGTGATGGACATCGAAGGCGTCCGCATCCAGGTCCTGCGCGCCGACAGCCGCCGGCTGTACACCCTGCTGGTCACCCCGCCACCCAAGCCGCAAGCCGGTGCTGAAGATTTTACCGGCTAGTGTAGTGTTGTACTCTTGATGGCACAGTCAAAACCGATGGATTTTTGGTCAGGGCAAGGCGCAAACCACAGCGATACCCAGTGCTATCGCGAGAATTTGCAAGGCCGCCATGGCCGAAAAGACAAGGTTTTAAGTGCCTGAGAGCGTGCAACACTACACTAGCAGACCGGCCGCCCGTTATGCCGCCTCCGCGCTGATCGGTGCGGCCGGCGTGCTGTGCTTCGCGCCCTTCGGCCTGTTCTGGCTGGCCCCGCTGGTCTGGTTCGGCCTCTTCCGACTGTTGTGCAGGGCCGAAAATACCCGGCAGGCGACGTTGACCGGCCTCGGCTTCGGCCTCGGCTTCTTCCTGACCGGCGTTTCATGGGTCTATGTCAGCCTCTCGGTTTTCGGCGGCATGCCCTGGTGGCTGGCCGGACCGGCCGCTTTCCTGTTCTGCGCGGTGATGGCCCTCTTTCCGACGGCGGCCGGCGCCGCCTTCAAACGCTGGCAGCCGCTTCAACCCTGGCGGCAGGCGCTCCTCTTCGCCGCCCTGGTGGCCGGCCTCGACTGGGTGAAAAGCTGGCTATTCACCGGCTTCCCCTGGCTCACCGTCGGTTACTCGCAAGCCGCCCCCAGCCCGCTGGCCGGTTTCGCCCCCATCCTCGGCGTACACGGCCTGTCGCTCCTGGTGGCCCTGGCCGGCGCCCTGCTCTGCCGCTGGCGCAGCGGCCTGGCCTTTGCCGCCCTGCTCGCCATCGCCGGATTCGGCCTGCGGCAGATTCCGTGGACGACACCGGCCGGCGACCCGATCGAGGTCGCGCTGGTTCAGGGCAATGTCCCGCAGGAGATGAAATTCAGGCCGGAAGTCTTTTTGCGAACCCTCGACCGCTATCGTCAACTGATGGCGGAAAACCCGGCGCAATTGACCATCCTGCCCGAAACCGCGCTACCGGCCTTCATCGACCAGATTCCCGCCGATTACCTCGACGAACTGAAGGCGCTGGCCAGGCGCCGGCACGGCGATCTCATCGTCGGCACCCTGACCGGCGACGGCGGGCGCTATTTCAACAGCGCCATCAGCCTCGGTTCCTCCCCGATGCAGGTCTATAGCAAAAGCCACCTGGTGCCATTCGGCGAATTCATCCCGGCCGGCTTCGCATGGTTCATGGCCTATGCCGACATTCCCATGTCGGCCTTCACACGCGGCCCCGAAACCCAGGCGCCGCTGGCTGTTGCCGGCCGGCAGGTGGCGGCCAACATATGCTACGAAGACGTCTTCGGCGAAGAGATCATCCGCGCCCTGCCCCAGGCCGGGATTCTCGCCAACCTGTCCAACACCGCCTGGTTCGGTCACTCGCTGGCCCAGCCGCAACATCTGCAGATCGCCCAGATGCGTGCCGCCGAGACCGGCCGCCCGATGTTGCGCGCCACCAATACCGGGATGACCGCCATCATCGACGCCCGGGGCGAGGTCAGCGCCGCCCTGCCCGCCTTCCAGACCGGCGTCTTGCGCGGCGCAGTGCGCGCCTACACCGGCATGACGCCCTACGCACGCTTCGGAAACTGGCCGGCCCTGGCCCTCATTGCCCTTTTCGTCCTTCTCGCCCTGACCGCCGATGGCCGCCGGGCAGGCGCCAATCGCCCGTAAGGCGCCGCACGGAGCAGTCCTCGCCGCCTGACGCTTGCGGCTACATTTCGATGAATAGCTCCGACGCATCGGCGGTGGACTGGAAACCGGGCGGCTTGGCGAACAGCTGAAAATCCTCGAGGCACTTCTTCAGGCGCTCGGCCGTTCCCATGAGACCCTTCGACAACAGGGCAGCCTGTTGGGCGATGCCGGTATTCCGCTCCACCAGTTGCGCCACCGACTCCATGCTGGTCGCCACGGATTCGCCGGCATTGGCTTGTTGCAGTGCCGCGCTGGCGATGTGCTGGGCCATGCTGTCGACCGCCTGGCTGGATTCGGTAATCTCGTCCAGGTCGGCGATGCCATCACGCATCTGAACGACGCCGAGATCGACTTCCCGGACGGCCTGCGCCATGGAGGCGACCGCGCTTGCCGCAATGGCCTGGATATTGGCCACCAGACCGCTGATGTCGCGCGTGCTGGCCGCCGTATTTTCCGAGAGCTTGCGGACCTCGGAGGCGACGACCGCGAAACCCCGCCCCGCCTCGCCAGCCCGCGCCGCCTCGATGGCAGCATTCAAGGCCAGCAAATTGGTTTGCTCGGCAATCTCTCTGATGGCGCTCGTCACATCGCCGATGCGCTGGATGCTCTGGCTGAGATCGCCGATGATCCCGCTTGCCTCGTTGACGGTAAGCACCACCTTTTCGTTGGCATCCAGGCTGCGGCAAAGGGTTGCGCTGCAGGTACCGACCAATAGTTTGGATGCCTGGGCATGATCCGCCGCCTGTTGCGCGCTGTCGGCGACTTCACGAACGGCCTGGCTGAATTCCTCGGTACTGACGGCAACGCCTTCCACCTCCTGCTGCTGGTGTTGCGACTGCATCGTCACCATGAACATCTGGGCATCGAGGTCGGCGCTGCTTTGCAGTAGCGCCCTGACCGCAGCCTGGATGTTGTCCAGCATGACCTTGATGTTGGTCTGCATGACGGCGAGCGACGAGTAGATTTCGCCGAACTCGTCCCGACGGGAAATATCGACCGGATCGTAGAGGATACCTTCGGAGATTCGCAGGAAATAGCGGGTGATGTCGCGCAGCGGCTGCATGATCGCCCGGAGCATGAAGAGGACGAAGAACATCACGAAAAGTACGCTGCCGACCAGGACGGCGACAAACAACTGTTTGCTTCGTTCGTAGGCGACCGCACTGCTGCCCTGGTGCCTGCCCCTGTCCTGCTGGATGTATTCACCCAGCAACCTGGCGCTGTTCCTGGCATCGTCGTAGCGCGGGGAAAGCGTCGATTCCGTCAAACTCGCGGCAAGTTCGTAATGACCGGCCGCCAGCGCCTCCCGGGCGGGCAACAGGCCTTTTTCCACGTAGGCATTTTCGGCCGTCTTGAAAGCTTCGAGCAAGCGCGCCTCTTCCGGACCGGGTCGGCGCTGCGCCAGGACGCCACGCAGATCCTTGATGGCCGCGATCTGGTTCGTCACGGCATCGAGATGCAGTGAAAGGGGATGCACATGCAAGCCGGCCGAATCGCCCAGGGGATTGTGCATGATACCCAGGGCAACATGCCTGTAAGCTTCGTTCATCAAGGTCAATGTTTTTTCGAGGGCCAGGGCCGGCTCCGTCTGCTCCCGATAGGCCTCGTTCAGCGTCGACTGGCTTTCCCTGAGCACGCTGAAACCGATGAAACCGGAGGCAACGATCAGCAGCAACACGACCAGTGAAAAGGCGATCAGGCGAAATTTCAGGGACTTGAACGGATTGGCCACTTGCCCCGGTAGCGGCTTCCTCGTTTCGTTCAGACGCCGATACAGGGCCTCCGCCTCCGCCACCTGCTGCCGCGACGCCGCCCCCCGTACCGACATGTAAGCGACGATCCGGTCGTCCTTGGTGACCGGCACCACATTGGCCTCGACCCAGTAATAATCGCCCGATTTGGCCCGGTTCTTGACCACCCCGCGCCAAGCCGCCCCTTTCTTGACCGTGGCCCACAGATCGTTGAATGCCTGAGGCGGCATATCCGGGTGCCGCACGATATTGTGACTGCTGCCGACCAGTTCCTCGCGCGAGTAACCGCTGACATTGACGAACTCGTCGTTGGCGTAGGTAATGACGCCTTTCAGGTCGGTTTTGGAGACCAGCAAACGCTCCGGTGGCAGCAGAATCTCGGTCTCTGTGACGGGTAGATTGGTTTTCATGGCTATCCGGCGAATGAGCGTGTCCGATCAAGGGCGAAAATATACTACGCTTTCGGCATAAGGCGGCGGCAACACCGCCTTGCACCCTGCTTCTTCCGGAAAACGGCTCCCCGGTCTCTCCGAGACGCCGTTTGAAGCCCCCCCTACCGGCCGCGATGATCCAGCCAATAGGTCAGCCCCTGCGCATTCAGTTCCAGATCGGTAGCGAGAATATCGAGAATGCGTTCCTCGGGCAAGGCGCAACCATGGGCGCGAAGTTCGGACAGGATGTAGGCGGTCAGTTCATCCCTGGTCGCGGCATGGCGTTTGTCGCCGTCGCCGCCATGAGCCTCGGCAATGGCGACATGGCGGTCGAGGCGGCGATGCAGATCGGCCGCCCGAGCCGGCAGGTCGACGACCTGGGCGTAGTGCGTCAGGTACATCGCCCGTGGCGTGAAGCTCATCAGGCGGTCGATCGAGGCATGCATGTCGACCGGGTCGAACTGGGTCGGACTGGTCGTCGGTTGAATGAACTGGCGTCCCTCGACATCGAATTCGCGATAGGAAAGCCCGAACATGTCGCCGGTGAAGATGGCGCCGGCCTTGCGGTCGACGATGCAGATGTGGTGCCTGGCATGGCCCGGCGTATCGATCATCAGCAGATCGCGGCCGCCGAGCCGTAAAGTCAGGCCGTCGTGGGCGTCGACGATGCGCTCGGCGGGGATGGGCAGGATATCGCCATACACGGTATCGACGTATTCCTTGCCGTAGACGGCCGTGACCCCGGCCACCAGCCGCGACGGCTCGGCCATGTGGCGCGAACCGCGCGGATGCACGACCAGCTTGGCACCGGGAAATTCGCGCATGAGGGCACCGGCGCCGCCGGCGTGATCGAGGTGAATGTGGGTGAGGACGATGTAATCGACCGCATCGCGGCCCAGGCCAAGCCTGTCGAGCGCGGCGACGACATTGGGCAGGGAATCGTTGCTGCCGGTGTCGACAAAAGCGACGCGGCCGTCGTCGACGATCATGTGAATTGCCGCCAGGATGGGGCGAACATAGCCCGCGTCGAATGCGATGATGCCGTTGCCGTAGTCTCTCCAGTCGAACATCCCCATACTCCTCCGTATTGACGTCGGCGATTATACTGGTGGCCAGGCAATTTGACAGCGTCGGCCGACGCTTCCTTGCCCGACCGCGGCCAGCTTACACCCCATGAACGCCAGCATCCATCGGCGCCGCGCGATTCCGTCCGCGAACGACACAAAGCATGCGCGCCGGGATTTTCCGGCAAGCCCGGCAGCCCCGAGGATGCATCCCGTGAGCGCAGCCCAGTCGCCACTTTCCCGGCCGGATTGCCCGCCGATAACTCAAATGACATAATCAACCGGGTTCAAGTGAGCTGTTCCAAGGGGGAAACATGGGCATTCCGTTAATCAAGACAGTCATCGACTCTTACCGCTTCGCCATCCAGAACCTGGGCGGAATTTTCTTTCTCGGCCTGCCCTTCATCGTCGCCCAGGGGTTTCTAATGTGGTCAGCAGGTGAACTCCTTTTTACAACGGATGCAAACTGGCAATACAGGATCATCGTCGACTATATTCTGATGATACTGCTGGTCCCTGTTGCCATGTCGGTTCACCGCGCCATCATTCTGGACGAGAACTACGACACCGAGTTCTGGGCCAATTTGCTATCGCTGCGCAGCCTGAAATTCCTGGCGCTCTTGCTGATTCCGTCGATCATGGCGGACGCGGCAAGTTTCGCCTTCAAAACGCTGGCCCCGCAACTCTCCATCCTGAACCCGTCGATTCTATTTTCGATGGTTTCGATGTTTATCGTCTTCGTCCTTGCCTGTTGCTATGTCGGCGTTCGACTGAGCGTGGCATTGCCGTTGATTGCGATTGAAGCAAGCCAGCCGATCAAAGGGGCTCTTCTGGCAACGAAAAACCACTTCTGGAAACTTTTCCTGCTGACATTCCTGAGCGTCCTGCCCCCCATGGCCTGCATCTTCCTGATAACTTACGCAACCATGATGTCTGAACAAATCAACTGGGGCCTACAGTCCGGGTTTCCAAACTGGCTGATCGCATTCACCATACTGTTGAACGTAATCGCTGTCATTAGCGTGGCCATCATGGCGGCGACTATTTCCTATTTCATGAAATATCGAAGGGAGCAGGATCCATCCATCGCGGCTGCGACGGAAGCGGAGCGGCAATTCTCATAGAACAGCGAGGTCAAGCAAGGAAAAACATCGCGGCGCAGGGTAAGATTACCCGGCGCAGGCCATGCCAGACGGGCCGGGAGACCTGCGACGCGCGTCAACCTGCCGGCAAGGCCCGTCCCATTCTGAAATTCACCATGGACATTCAGCGCCCGACAAACCACACAACGGATAGCCGCCACGAACATCGGGCCGGTTCGGCCGACAACGGAAATTCCGACCCCGCCGGCGAGCGGCTGGCCGACTGTTTCCAGGCAGACGACGGGGAGACCATCCATGTCGACATTTCCGGCCGGGGCTCGCCGCTGATCCTGCTCCACGGCTGGACATCCAGCGGCCAGGAATGGCTCCCGCTTCTGGCCGGGCTGACCGCGCGGCACCGCGTCTACCGCTGGGATGCGCGCGGCCACGGCGGTCACCCGCTGGCCCATGCCGGCTCGGCGACGGTCGAGCGCATGGCGCGCGACCTGAAGAACCTGATCGACCATTACGGCATTGCCGGCGCCGTCGCGACCGGCCATTCGATGGGTGCGCTGACCCTCTGGCAATACCTGCGCGACCACGGCACGCACGGTCTCGGCAAGCTGTGCCTGATCGACCAGTCGCCCAAGCTGTTGACCGGCGACGACTGGGCGCATGGCATTTACGGAAATTTCGGCCTGGATCGCAACCGGGAACTGCTCTCCTGGCTGCGCGAGGACTTTGCCGAAGGGGTGCTCAAACTGACGGCGCAGGGCCTGAATAAACGGGCCGGGGAAAAATACCGGCAGAACGCCGCCGGCTGGGAGCGCTCGCGTGCCGCCCTGCGCGCCCAGGACCCGGAACCGCTGATCAATTGCTGGCTGAGTCTGAGCGCCGCCGATTACCGCGACGTGCTGGCCGGCATCCCGCTGCCGACCCTGCTGGTCTATGGCGGCGAAAGCAATTTCTACGGCACGGCAACGGCGCGCTACGTCGCCGACAACATCCCCAACGCCGTGCTGCGCATTTACGAGGGCAGCGACCATTCGCCGCACCAATGGCAGCGCGAGCGCTTCGTCCGGGAATTGATCGAATTCATCGACGCACCCGGCTGAAAGCGCGTCAGGTCATCCGCACGCGCTGTACCGCCTGCTCCAGGCGCTGTTTTTCGGCCAGGACCTTGGCCGCGTAGCGCCGCTCCGGATCGGTCAGCGCGCCGCCGAACTGCTGCAGGCCGCTTTCCAGCCCGCCGTTGCGGCGTATTGACTCCTGCAGGACCCTGGCACCGACCTGGACGTTGATCACCGGATTCAGGAAGGCGACCTGATCGGCATCTTCCGGCAACTTGTCCTGGTGATAGCGCGGCACGACCTGCATCAGCCCTTTGGCGCCGATGACGCTTTCGGAAAACGGGTTGAAGCGCGACTCGACGCCGATAACGGCGATAATGAGCAGCGGATCGAGCTGCAATTGCCGCCCGGTCGCCTGGGCCGTCGCAAAAATCGGCTGCAGCGCCTCGGCCGAGACGTGATAGCGCCGGGACACGTAATCCATGGCACTGCGCATGCGGGCACTGAGCGCCTCTGAAGCCGGATCGACCGCTTCGTTGTCCAAAGCGTCGTCGGCAACCACTTCCTGGCTGGCCGGCATCAACAGCTTCAGGCCGTCGAGCATGAAGGGGTTGCCGCTTTGGACACCGGCCAGAGCCAACACGAACAGCACGCCGGCCAGCATCAGGAACTTCTGAAACAGGGATGACGCCACGGCGGAGAGCCGCAACATCGACGAGGGAGAAACTGTTGAGGTAAACATGCGACCTCCTTCACTGTTGCCACTGCCGACAAACTTCCTCGGCAGCGAACGGTTACAGGGGGTACGACATCGGCGACGAGACAAGCAAGGAATCGTCGAACTCCGCAGCCAGACTGGGCAATTGCCGCGAAAACCGATGCTGCACCGCAGCATTAATTGCAGTGTATTGATTTATATGGAAATCGTCAATCCTGAGGGCTTATAGATGCAGAAACAGTGTTGCATCGCCGCAACAAATCCCGGCGCACCGCACCGGGTCGAAACGGTCGAAACCGGCCGAAAAGGTGGTTTGCAGATCTTCGGAAAGTGCCGACGCCGAAGGCCTCTCTTGATCGCCGTCAAGAGTGCGGCACTACACTAGCCCGTTTTCAGGCGGTCGGCGAAAAGCTGCCGCATTTTCCGGGCCTTCGGCGCCACCACCGCCTGGCAATAGCCCTGTTCTGGATTGCGCCGGAAATACTGGTGATGATAAGGCTCGGCCACGAAGAAAGTCGTCGCCGGCACGACCTCGGTGACGATCGGCGAGGGCCATACCCCCTCCGCCCCGAGACGGGCGATGAGGCCTTGCGCCTCGGCGCGCTGGCCGGCATCGTGAACGAAGATGGCCGAGCGGTATTGCGTGCCTGTGTCGTGGCCCTGGCGATTCAATGTTGTCGGATCGTGAATGGCAAAGAAGGCGACGAGCAGGGTGGCGAAATCAATGCGGGCCGGATCGAACTCGATTTGCACGACTTCGGCATGGCCGGTATCGCCGCGACAGACCGCCTCGTAGGTCGGCGCCGGATGCTGCCCGCCCATGTAGCCGGGCAATACCGAAACGACACCGTCGAGTTGCTCGAACGCCGCCTCCAGGCACCAGAAACAGCGTAGTTAACCGCCCCCTAGAGTGATGGTCTCTAGGGGGCGGCTTCCTTTCTGTAAGTTGTTGATTTCAGACATAAAAATCCTATTTTTCAAGAAAAAGCTGCTTCTTTTTTCAACCGAAAAAACTTCACACAAGCCACTTTCGAGCCTAAAATCTCACACAACTTCACGCACAGAAGAAGGTGGAAAAAGTGGCCCTACCCCGTGGAATCCAAGAGATCAGCAGGAAGAACAAGGACGGCACCCAGATCAAGAAGTATCGGGTGCAGATCAACAGGAAGAACTTCAATCAGGATCGTCTGTTTGAGAGTTTAGACGAAGCTGTTGAGTTCCTGAATGCTTCGAAGTCAGCAACTGGACAGAAGCAAATTCACTTGCTGGAAGAACAGCAAAAAGTTGAACAGAAATTAATTCAGGATTTCATTACAAATCCAAATATTTCTGCATACATCAAAGCCTACATTGAAACCTATGTTGATCCAAGGTTTGCTGATTGCGATCCAAAGACAGCAGAAGGAAAAATTAAATTAAGGAATAAAGCTTCAATCATTGGTTTTTATAGCACTATTAAAAAAACCGTAATCAATGAGAGATCAGATGAAGAATTTCCAATTTCAAAACTATTCTTTAAAAATTATGAAGGCAAGAAATCTTTTGGAGAATTTAAGCCAAAACAAATCACCGAAATTGAAATCAATGAATACATAAAGGCACGCCGAAAAGCCGGCATTAAGCCAATCTCAATTCAACGAGAAATAACAGCAATCAGCAATTTATTCAACAAACTAAAATATCTTGATCCTGATCTGAAATCTCTAAAGAATCCAACAAGGGACTATGACAGGGATTTGCTGAAAACTTCAGGTGGAATGATTTCTAAAAAGGTTCATCGAATCACAGAAGAAGATAAAAAGAAATTTTTTGAACTGCTGGACAACTACCCTAATCCTGAACTTGGCTGGATTTCAAAACTAATGCTTTTTACAGCAATGCGTCGAACTGAGGCAGTATTGTTGAAATGGAGCCAAATTTTTGAAAAGCATATTTACCTTGAACATACAAAATCAGGTAAACCAAGGATTGTTTATCTCACACCTGAAGCAAAAGAATTGCTGAAATCTATTCCAAAGAAAGAAGGACAGGATCGGCTATTCACTTATACAGTGCTGGGTTACGATAGCAATTTTTATCGCGTAATGGAAGACAATGGATTAAAACACATTAAAATTCACGGATTACGGAAAGAAGCAATTTCAGGTTTTATTGAAAGAATTGGAGCAAGCAACAGCCTATTGATTTCTGAATTTTTAGGCTTTGCAAGTGTTAGGAAGATTGAGGAACACATTGAAACTCAAATTCCAGCAGGATTAAGCACTCAGGAAGAATTGTTAAGATCGGTAGGACACAGCAACCCAGCAATCACGCAGAACCACTATTTCAGCTTAAAGAAGTAGTGTACAATCGGAGAAAATTTCTATGGCAAACAAAGGACCTAAAGTGACAACATTAGCTGACATTAAAGCTCAGATGGCTGAATTGCAAAAGCAACACGATGCAATTGTTGCCAATGAAAAAGCAACCATCATTGCAGAAATGAAGGAAAAAATTTCTGACTATGGCATTACAGCTAATGAACTTGGGTTCCAGTTATCAGGACCTACGACCACAGTTAAACCTCCGAAATCTGCACCCACTGGTAAAACTAAAGCAGAAGCTAAATATCGTGGTCCAAACAATGAAGAATGGGCCGGTGGCATTGGTGCCCGTCCTAAGTGGGTTAAAGCTATTCTTGAAGCTGGTGGAAACATTGAAGACTACCGAATCAAGAAAGAAGAAACGGTTTAACCACAACCCTACCCCAATAAACAAGAGCCAGTTTCTGGCTCTTTTCATTCGAGCTTAAAAATGAAGTTAAAAGAGTTTATTAACGAAGAAAATCATTTGTGCAATCTTACTGAAGATCAAATTGAAGAAATTTTTGATCTGGACGAAGTAAAAGCACTGGACAACAATGAGTTTGAAAAACAGCGGGTTTTTTGGTTGTCTCAATATATGGTTGGCAATGTAAGCGAACCATTTGAAGACATTAAAAAGCTTGATCCAGCCGATCAATACAGAGCTTTTGAAACTTGGATTGATTTGGTTAAAGACGTGGATACGCTGAAGCCAATGATGAAATCAATTCTTCAGGATTTCATTAAAAATAAATCTGTTTAATGCAAAACGGGGACCAGTCCCCGTTAGACCATTCATTTAATTGAATAAAAATCCATTCAATTAAATAAACGGCCTCAAATTTAATTCACTGGAAATCAAATGCCAACAAATCCATTTGACAGAAGTAAGCACGTTTACAAAAACGATGCATTTTCAGAACTGGTTAAGGATGCCGTTCGTTTTTTCAATGGAACCCCAGTTCATACACTACCACCACCAGAACGATTTTTAGGAACTGGTGTTTATGCGATCTATTACACTGGAAACAATCCACTTTACCAGAAGTATGCTCAATTAAACAGATTGTCTTACGACTATCCTATTTATGTTGGGAAAGCTGTTCCTAAAGGCTGGAGACAGTCACGAAATCACGATAAAGCAGATAGTCAATCTAATGAGCTTTATACACGATTGAAAGAACACAGCAGAAGTATTGCAACGGGTGCTGACATAAATCTTGAGCACTTTATGTGTAGATTTGTGATCTTTGAAGAAGAAGGCTCAGATATGATTTCAACCATTGAAGCCTCATTAATAAAAATAAACAGACCATTGTGGAACTCTGCTTTAGACGGTTTTGGAAATCACGATCCAGGTTCTGGACGATATGAGCAAGCGAAATCAGATTGGGATGTAATTCATTCTGGTAGATCGTGGGCCGATAGATTGAATGGCACACCAAAACAAAAGCAAGCTATAATTTCAAATATAAATAACCACTTGCAAACACTCGGAAACAAATGAAATCATTGGAAATTTTTTCTGGTGCTGGTGGATTAGCTAAAGGACTGGAATTATCTGGATTCGAACATTCATCTTTCGTTGAGTTCAACAAAGATGCCTGCAAATCTTTAAGATTAAATTTTGAACCAGAAATTGTTTATGAAGGCGATATTGCAGAATTTGACCTAAATTCTCTATCAGAAATTGAAATTGTTGCAGGTGGTCCTCCGTGCCAACCATTCTCTTTAGGTGGGAAACACAAGGCACACCAAGACAAAAGGGATATGTTCCCTTATGCAATCCGTGCAATTGAAAAGCTACAACCAAAAGCTTTTATTTTTGAAAATGTAAAAGGTCTTTTACGTCAAACATTTTCAGAATATTTTTCATACATCATTCTTCGGCTGACTTACCCAGATTGTGAAATCCTTGATGATGAGGATTGGGGACAGCATTTAGAACGTCTGCAAAAACTAACGAAAAAAACATACACAGGCACACGCTACAACGTCCAATACAAGCTTTTAAACGCTGCTGACTATGGAGTTCCACAAGTTCGGGAACGAGTGGTCATAGTGGGGATTAGAGCCGATTTAGAGAAGGTTTGGACCTACCCCAAAGCCACACATACTAAAGATCGTTTGTTGTGGGACAAGCACGTTACTGGTGAATACTGGAGCAGGCACAACCTACCAGATCAACGGAATGAAGCCATTGGAGCCACTTTAAAGAGTAGGTATGGCATCTTTCCACCAGAAGAGGAAGCTTGGCAAACCGTGAGGGATTGCCTGAAAGATGTTCCCCACCCTGCACAAGCTCACAACATACAGGACCACATCTTTAGAGATGGTGCAAGAACCTACCCAGGTCACACAGGCAGTGAGATAGACGAACCATCAAAGACCATTAAAGCTGGTGGTCATGGTGTGCCAGGTGGTGAAAATATGATTAGGTATGAAGACGGTTCAGTCCGTTACTTTACAGTTTATGAAGGAAAATTAATTCAAACATTCCCTAAAGACTACCTAATTACAGGCTCTTGGGGTGAAGCAATGAGACAGATTGGAAATGCTGTTCCAGTTAAATTAGCTAATGCAATTGGAAAACATTTAATGCAAGTATTGACAAATTAAAATTAAGCCGTAAGATATAATTATCTGAAGTCTATTCAATTCACGTTGATAAGAAGCGGGAAAGCCAGCGCAAGCTGGCTTTTTTGTTTTCTATTTGAGAACTTGACAAATTTGAAGTAATTTCTTAAAACTAAATTCAAGTGCTTTATGCGTCAACTGAAAATGAATAGACTTCAGAAATCAATTCAAATTCCTTTCCCGATTGGAGCACCCGAACTACCAGAAAGCCGAAGTAGAAGGCGGGGAACAAAACAAAACTGACTACCATAGTCCCCTTAAGCAAAACTGGATAAACGTTCTTAAAGCTACAACAATGAGGTTTTAACAAAGTAGCAACGAAGCTGAATCTGGACCGTGTTAATGGGTTTTTTAAGAACCTGAACCAGAGAATGAAGTAACTTAAAAATAACTTCTGCCGGTAACTGGGCATACAGCCTGAACGGAATAGCCTAAAGGTGACTGATACAGTCCCTAAAGGGTAAGCTATGCCGATTCAGGCATAGCACTTTCTTAAGACCTGTTTTAAAGATCGAAGATCAATACAGCCTTATGGCTGTCTAAAGATCGAAAAATAAGAATAAAAATCAGTAAAGATAAAAAGAACTTCCTAATGGAAGTCCAAAAAGCGAAGCTATGAACTGCCGTAGGCAGGTTTTATGTTAATAAAACAAAAAATGACAGCGGGCCTTAACTTGACAAATAATCCATAACAACTATGAATATAAAAAATGGAGGATTTATGGGATTATTTGGAGAAAGAAAAAAAATTCAGAACGTACAAATTTCACTGCAACAAAAGAGAGAATTATTTAAAAGAATAATTCTGAATGTGTACACTGAGGAGAAAAACAAAGGATCTGACGAAGCATTAGAATGCGCATTATTTGTTGCACTAAATATTGTCTACAGAGAGTCAGATAGGCTCTCAAACAATCCATTTTATTTAGCAACGAAAAATGACAATATTACCTCAAGCTTATTTATGGAAGCAGGAGTCAGCCCCTTCTACACAATGCTTAATCATTTAGAGCCTGATTCTATAGTTGAATTCTTTATTGACTACTTAATGCTAATTGATGGAGCATTAGATACAAACAAATATTACAACCTAAAGAAAGTAATCAACTTAATTTGCTTAAAAGAGGCTCCGTCTTCTTGGGCGATTGCTAAAACTTATGAACATGTTTGGTTTAAGCTTCTTGATCCTGAAATAGTTGAACACCTAATAGATGGCATGTACAAGTAAATCAATATTCAAACCGCCTTCGGGTGGTTTTTTTATGCCTGATCATTTTTATTTTTGTATTCTTTAACTACTTTTTTCATGTAGGAATTAAGAACGAAACTTGGAGATTTTTTGTACGTCTCACAAAGTTTAGAAAAATCTTCGAACAGTTCTGCCTCGAAATACATTGTTCTTTTCTTCTTTAATATTTCAGTTTTTTTGTTTGCCATAACCTATACCTCCAATTTGATTTTCAAACTACACCTCCAATATAGATTAAATAATTTTTTGGAAACGTCAATCTATACCTCCAATATCAAAACTTGATTTTGGTTTTGTTTTTGGTTTAATGAATAGAGAAAAGACAAATTCGAAGCCAGGGGAATCATTCGCTGTGCGGAATGAATAAATATGTGGGGTCCCCCCACTCCCCGATTTGTCATACGCGACTAATAACAATAAAAAGAAAGGTCCAAAAATGGAAGTTAAAAAGAAAAAATCAACTGGTCAATCTGGCTCTGATGGCAACGAAGAATTGAGAACAAAAAGAATTGAGTTCTATGTATCACCATCTGAATTTTCAAAAATTTCTCTCTTTTATGAGCAGTCACCACACAAGACAATGGGAAATTTTTGTAGAGAAAAAATGTTGTCCAAGCCAGGTGCCACAACTGACAAAAAAGAAATTTTGTCTGAAATTTCAAAAAGTATTTATCAGCAATCAAAGATAAGCAACAATATTAACCAGATTGCCAAAAAAGTTAATTCAATAAAAAAGGACTACCCTGAATTATTGACTGAACTTAAATCAGAACTTGATGAACTAAAGCAACTAAACAAAGTAATGCTTTCCAAGTTCAAGAAAGTTGGAGGTTGAAATGATTGTTCAATTCTTCAACCACGGCACAGGAAAGGCTGATTCTGCCGTTAGATATTTATTGCAAGACAATGATTCAAACGGAAATCCAAGAAATCCTAAGCCAGAGATTTTTTATGGTGATCCTGATTTGACAAAACTTTTAATTGATAACAATCCAAGAAAATTCAAATATAGTTCTGGTGTTATTGCTTTTCGTGATGATGAAAAGCCTACTGAGGCACAGCTAAATAAAATTATCAAAGATTTTTATTTGACATTTGCACCAGGTCTTGGGCCAGATAGATTGAATATGCTTATTGTTAGGCACGAAGACAAAGGAAATACAGAGCTTCATCTTTTAATTCCAATGATTGACGCCAAAACTCAAAAGCAATTCAACATCACCCCACCAGGTGAAGCTTCAAAACAAATGTTCAGAGATTTTCAAGCAATGTGGAATCACAAGCTTGGTTATGCTCAGGTTGTGGAAGATCCATTAAAAGCAGAGTTTTCTAATTTTGATAAAAAAGTTCCAGCAGGAAAAACAAGCAACACAATAAAAAATCGTTTAAGTGTTGAAATTCCAAAGCTAATCAGAAAAGGGAAAATAAATAACAGAAATGAGTTAATTGGATTTCTTGAGGAAAGAGGTTGCACCATTACCAGAAAGGGAATGGATTACATTTCAGTAAAATTTCCAAATCAAAAGAAGGCAACCAGATTAACAGGCCCTGTTTTCAGTAAAAATTCTGACTACAAAAAGCTTGTCAATGAAGCTGACGCGGTTCTAAACAACACATTTCTAAACAGCTTTCAAGTATCAAGAATAAAAGTCAGACTTGAGGGCTCCACTGAATACAGAAGAAATTTTATTGAAAATCGTTTTAATAAGCCAAAAAGAATCAGAAAAGGCACAACAATTAAACCTAAGCTTCCAAAGCAAAAGCTAACAAGTGCCACAGTTCAAGACATTTCTTCCATCAATAAAAATCAACCAGAAACCAATTCTGGAAAAATTTTAAGTAATGTTGATCGTGGAATTTCTAATAAATTAAGAAATCCAACCAGCGGAGCTAAAGGATCGCAGTATGCGAAAAGCCCCGTTTCCGAAAGGAAAAAGAGTTCTGGTGCAGTTCAAGGCGTAGCCAAATCTTTAGCCAGCCTACAAATGCAGATTGATTCAGCACAAGCTGATTTAGCTAATGCTCAAACTTTGGAAGATAGGATTAAAGCCGAAGCAAAACTAAATTCTTTAATTTTGCAGAAAAACAAGCTTTTAGCTGAAATTGAACAAGCCAGAATTGCAGAACTCAACCAGGAACAGGCACCAGCCACCACACCACGAAGAAGGCCCAGACCTTGACGCCACAGAACGGCCATAGAGCCGTTTTTTTGTGCTGGTTGATAGCTACCCTTACCCAAGCACCTTGAAGAGCTTGTGGCGTGTTCTACGGGGTGGTACGGTGGTATTTCACACAGAGTCACGCATTTCTATGTGAAATTTTCTTCACACTGAGGAAAAACAACAGCTTAAGCTGTGTAAGCTGTTAGGTGACACCAGAAACAGCCACCGGCCAGGGTCACCGTTTGGGTCGTCGTCGTTGCCGTCATCCTTCACTCCTCCATTCATTCAGCGCTCGTTGCCGACAGACAATACGCGGCCGGCTTCGTTCCGCGCCATCCGTAGCAAAAGCAAGTAAAATCGTGCGTCTCCGAACATCAACGACTGCCTCCGATGAGCACCGCCAAAAAACCGACTTTTAGTTCCGATGTTACGCCCGCCGGCGAGCATGGGTCTGCGCTGAAACCGGGCCAGCCCAGTTTCCAGGAAATCATCCTGCGCCTGCAGCAATACTGGAGCGACAAGGGCTGCGCCCTGCTCCAGCCGTACGACATGGAAGTCGGGGCCGGCACCAGCCACACCGCCACCTTCCTGCGCGCCATCGGCCCGGAACCGTGGAAGGCCGCCTACGTGCAACCTTCGCGCCGCCCCAAGGACGGCCGCTACGGCGAAAACCCGAATCGCATGCAGCATTACTACCAGTTCCAGGTGGTCCTGAAACCGGCCCCGGACAACATTCTCGAACTCTATCTCGGCTCGCTCGAAGCCCTCGGTTTCGACCTCAGGAAGAACGACGTCCGTTTCGTCGAGGACGACTGGGAAAACCCGACCCTGGGCGCCTGGGGCCTGGGCTGGGAGGTCTGGATGAACGGCATGGAAGTGACGCAATTCACCTATTTCCAGCAGGTCGGCGGCATCGACTGCAAGCCGATCACCGGCGAAATCACCTATGGCATCGAGCGCCTGGCCATGTACCTGCAGGGCGTCGAAAACGTCTATGACCTGACCTGGACGGAAGGCCTGACCTACGGCGACGTCTATCACCAGAACGAAGTCGAGCAATCGACCTACAACTTCGAGCATTCCGACGTCGACTTTCTCTTCCACGCCTTCGGCGCGCACGAGAAGCAGGCCCAGCACCTGATGGGTGCCCAACTGGCGCTGCCAGCCTACGAGCAGGTGCTCAAGGCGGCCCACACCTTCAACCTGCTCGACGCCCGTGGCGCCATTTCGGTCACCGAGCGCGCCGCCTACATAGGCCGCATCCGCAATCTGGCCCGCGCCGTGGCCCAGGCCTACCTCGACAGCCGCGCCCGTCTCGGCTTCCCGATGGCGCCGAAAGAATGGGCCGCCGAAGTCCTGAACAAGCTCGCCGAACAGAACGAAAAGAAAGCCGCCTGATATGTCGTCCAAGAATTTGCTTGTAGAACTGTTCGTCGAGGAACTGCCGCCCAAGGCGCTGAAGAAGCTGGGCGAGGTCTTCGCCCAGACCCTGGCCCAACATCTGAAGAATGCCGGTTTGGCCGGCCCCGACACGGCCGTCGCCGCCTTTGCCTCGCCGCGCCGACTGGCCGCGCACCTGACTGCCGTCGCCCCGGTCGCCACCGACAAGCCGGTCGTCCAGAAACTGATGCCGGTTGCCGTCGGTCTCGACGCGGCCGGCAATGCCACCCCGGCCCTGCTCAAGAAACTGGCCGGCCTGGGCATAGACGCCGGCGCCGCCGCCTCCGCCGTGGCCGGACTGCGCCGCGAAAACGACGGCAAGGCCGACATCCTGTACTACGACAGCCTGGCCAAGGGCGCGACGCTGGCCGACGGCCTGCAGAAGGCGCTGGAAGCCGCGTTGGCCGCGCTGCCGATTCCCAAGGTCATGACCTATCAGTTGCAGGATGGCTGGCGCAGCGTCAATTTCGTGCGTCCGGCCCACGGCCTGGTCGCCCTCCATGGCGAGGAGGTCGTGCCGCTCGACATCCTCGGCCTGAGCTCGGGCCGCGCCACCCACGGCCATCGTTTCGAGGCTGCCGTCGATCCCGTCGTCTTCGCCCATGCCGACGAATACGCCGGCAAACTGGCCACCGATGGCGCCGTCATCGCCTCCTTCGCCGAACGCCGCGCCGAGATCGCCCGCCAGTTGCAGTTGGCCGCAGCCCAGGCCGGCGCCGACCTCAAGCCGATCGACGACGATGCCCTGCTTGACGAAGTCACCGCCCTGGTCGAGCGCCCGAACGTGCTGACCGGCCAGTTCGAGGCCGAATTTCTCGCCGTGCCGCAGGAATGCCTGATCCTGACCATGAAGGCGAACCAGAAGTATTTCCCGCTGCTCGACGCCGCCGGCAAGCTGACCAACCAGTTTCTCGTCGTCAGCAACATCAGCCCGGCCGACCCCTCCGCCGTGATCGGCGGCAACGAGCGCGTCGTTCGCCCGCGCCTGGCCGACGCCAAGTTCTTCTTCGACCAGGACCGCAAGAAGTCGCTGGAAAGCCGCGTCGCCGGTCTCGCCAAGGTGGTCTATCACAACAAGCTGGGCACCCAGGGCGAGCGCATGGCACGCGTCGCCGCCATTGCCCGCCGCATCGCCGACAGCCTCGGCGGCGGCGCCCTGGCCCAGCATGCCGAACAGGCGGCGGTGCTGGCCAAGGCCGACCTGCTGACCGACATGGTCGGCGAGTTTCCGGAATTGCAGGGCATCATGGGCCGCTATTACGCCCAGCACGACGGCCTGGACACCGATGTCGCCGATGCCGTCGAGGATCACTACAAACCGCGTTTCGCCGGCGACAGCCTGCCGCGCGGCCTGGTCGGCACGGTCGTCGCGCTGGCCGACAAGCTGGAAACGCTGGTCGGCATGTTCGGTATCGGCCAGATCCCGACCGGCGACCGCGACCCCTTCGCGCTGCGCCGCCACGCCCTGGGCGTCATCCGCATGCTCGCCGAGGGCGATCTCGACCTGCCGATCGACAAGCTGCTCAATAGCGCCTTTACCCAGTTCAACGGGGTCGAAGGCTTCCAGCTCAAGATCGATGCCCTGGCCGATTTCATCTACGACCGCCTGGCCGGCAGCCTGCGCGAACAGGGCTACACCGCGCAGGAAGTCGATGCCGTGGTCGCCCAGCGGCCGCAACGCCTGGGCGACATCCCCAAGCGGCTGGCCGCCGTGCGCGCCTTTGCCGCCCTGCCGGAAGCCGCCGCGTTGGCCGCCGCCAACAAGCGGGTCGGCAACATCCTGAAGAAGGTCGAAGGCAGCGTCGAAGCGAAGGTCGAGGCCGGCCGCCTGCAGGAAGCCGCCGAAATCGCGCTGCATGCCGCCCTCGTCGAAGTCGTGCCGCAGGCCGACGCCGCCTTCGAGACCGGCGACTACACCGAGTCGCTCACCGCGCTCGCCGCGCTGCGCGTCCCGGTCGATGCCTTTTTCGACGGCGTCATGGTCAATGCCGACGATCCGGCCCTGCGCGCCAACCGCCTCGGCCTGCTCGCCCACCTGCACGCGGCGATGAACCGCGTCGCCGACCTCTCGAAACTGTCCACGTAAGGAGGCAAGGCCGCCATGCCCACCAAGCTCGTCATCCTCGACCGCGACGGCGTCATCAATTTCGACTCGGCCCAGTTCATCAAGAACCCGGCCGAATGGAAGCCGATCCCCGGCAGCCTGGAAGCCATCGCCCGTCTGACCCAGAGCGGCTACAAGGTGGTCGTGGCGACCAATCAGTCGGGCGTCGGACGCGGCCTGTTTGACATGGAAACCCTGAACCTGATCCACAGCAAGATGCACAAGGCCGTGGTGGAACAGGGTGGGCGGATCGACGCCATTTTCTACTGCCCCCATGCCGCCGATTCGAAATGCGAATGCCGCAAGCCGAAACCGGGCATGTTCAAGCGGATTTCCGAAACCTTCAATATCGACCTGAACGGCATACCGGCCATCGGCGATTCGCTGCGCGATCTGCAGGCGTGCGCGGCGGCCGGCTGCCAACCGATGCTGGTGATGACCGGCAAGGGAGAGAAGACCAGGGCCGACGGCGAGTTGCCGGCCGGCACCCAGGAATTCAAGGACCTGTCGGCCGCCATCGACGCCATTCTCAAGGAAACGACACCATGAAAACGGTGCGTTCGACGCTGTTCATGGCCTATGCCATCGTCTGGTCGATAGGCACGGCGCCGCTCGTCGTCATCGCCGCCCTGACCCTGCGCGGCCTGTGGGGCTACCGTTTCGGCAAGTTCTGGCGACTGGGCATCCAGTTCGGCGTCGAGAACATTCTCGGCATCCGCCCACGGGTCGTCGGCGCCGAAAATATGCCGCAGGAAGCCTGCGTCATCCTCGCCAAGCACCAGTCGGCCTGGGAAACGATGACCCTGCAGGACGTGGTGCCAAAGGGTGCCTACTGCGTTTTCGTCCTCAAGAAGGAATTGCTCAAGGTGCCGCTCGTCGGCTGGGGGCTGGCCGCGATGAAAATGATTTCCATCGATCGCGCCGCCGGCAAGGACGCCCTCGACCAGGTCGTCACCCAGGGCCGCGAGCGACTGCGCCAGGGCTTCTACGTCATTCTCTTCCCGGAAGGCACGCGGGTCGCTCCCGGCCAAAAAAAGCGTTATAAGCCGGGCGGCGCCTATCTCGCCACCCATGTCGGCTGCAAGGTCGTGCCGATCGCCCATAACGCCGGGGAACTGTGGCCGCGCCAAGCCTTCCTGAAAACACCGGGTACCGTCACCATCAGCATCGGCCCTGCCTTCGACGCCAGCGGCATGACCGAAGCCGAGGTCAACCAACGGGCCGAGGCATGGATCGAATCGGAAATGCACAGACTTTCCCCGCATCGCTATTCGGATGCCCACCACAACGCCACCTGAAGCCGCTCGCAGCATCGTCATCGGCGGCCAGTCGGTGGCCTATAGCCTGAGGCGCAGCCGGCGACGCACCATCGGCCTGGCCATCGACCATCGCGGCCTGCGCGTCGGCGCGCCGGCCCGGGCGCGCATCGGCGATATCGAAAACCTGATCCACCAGCACGGCCAGTGGGTGCTCGACAAGCTCGCCGCCTGGCGCGACCGTCCGCCGCCCGGCCAGCTGGAAATCGTCGACGGAACCGTCATTTCCGTGCTCGGCGAGGCGCTGACCGTGACCATCACCGAACTCGGCCGAGCTCGCTGGCAGTTCGGCCCCGGCATCATCTACCTGCGCCCCGGCGACGACCGGTCGGCCGGTGCGTTCCTCGAAAAGGCCCTGCGCGAAAAGGCCCGTGCCGTCTTCGCCGAGCGCCTCGCCATCCACGCGCCGCGCCTCGGCGTTCCCCTGCCCGCCCTCCGCCTGTCCTCCGCCCGCACGCGCTGGGGCAGTTGCAACCAGCACGGCGATATCGCACTGAACTGGCGGCTCATTCTGATGCCGCTGGCCATCCTCGATTACGTCGTCGCCCACGAACTGGCCCATATCCGGGAAATGAACCACAGCCCGCGATTCTGGTCTGTCGTGGCGACCCTCTGCCCGGACTGGAAGGCGCGACGCATCGAACTTCGCCGACTGGCCCGGCAAATCCCCCACTTCTGAGGAAAACAGCATGCGCATCCTGCACACCATGATCCGCGTCGGCAATCTCGACCGCGCCATCGCCTTTTATACCGAAATCCTCGGCATGCAACTGCTCCGCCGCCAGGACTACCCGGACGGACGCTTTACCCTGGCCTTCGTCGGCTACGGCGACGAGGACAAGGAAGCCGTCCTCGAACTGACCCATAACTGGGATACCACGGCCTACGAACTGGGCAACGGCTACGGCCACATCGCCCTGGCCGTCCCCGACGCGGCCGCTGCCTGTGCCGAAATCCACCGGCGTGGCGGCAAGGTCGTCCGCGAGGCCGGCCCGATGAAGCACGGCAAGACCATCATCGCCTTCGTCGAGGACCCGGACGGCTACAAGATCGAACTGATCCAGCGCAGCTGACCGAAATCAAGGTCGGCCGCCCTGGCGCTGCGCATACTGCGGCTTCAAGGAGATCACAACATGGCCTTTCCCGAATTTTTTGCCCAAGTCCCCGGCGTCACCCTGCGCGACCCGCTGGCCGAGTTGCTCGGCGCGGCGGAGAGCGGTCTGATCGAATACCGTTTTGCCGATGCCGTCAGGCTGGCCGGTCATTCCTGTCCGACGGTGGCCGGCGCCTGGCTGATGACGGTGCGCGGCCTGCGCGCCCTTTACGGAAGCGCCACGCCCGAACGCGGCAATATCGCCGTCGCCCTGCACGAAAACATGGGGAGCGGCGTCGCCGGCGTTATCGCCAGCGTTGCCACCCTGCTCACCGGCGCGGCCGGCGACGGGGGGTTCAAGGGCCTGGGCGGGCGGCACGTCCGGCGCGGCCTGCTCGAATTCGGCGTCAGCGGCTGCGCCGGCCTGAGCTTGACCCGTCTCGACACGAGGGCAGCGGTCGACTGCGTCTTCCGGCCCGAGCGGGTGGCCGCCGACAGGCGGCTCGGCGAACTGCTGCCGGCCGTCGTTCACGGCACGGCGAGCGCGGCGGACAGCCGCCTCTTCGGCGACATCTGGCAGGACCGGGTCAAACGCATCCTCATCGACCACGGCGACGATCCGGCCCTGGTCGATATCCGTCCCTTTCAGGCTTGACCGCCGATCGCCTCGCGCGCCACGTTTTCGAAACTGTCGACCACCCCGCCCCAGTTGCGCGGCAACATCGTGCGCCGGGCGGCAGCCGCCATGTCGCTGAGCCGGAGAGTCTCCTCCAGCATCCACAGCGCGCCGTCGACATAGCCGCGCTCGTCGCCGGGCGAGGCGACCATGCCGTTCACCTGCTGCACGATCAATTCGGCCGCCGCTGCGCTGCGGTAGGCGATCACCGGCAGGCCGCTGGCCATCGCCTCGGCCACGACGTTGCCGTAGGTTTCGGTCAGGCTGGGAAAGAGGAAGAGATCGGCACTGGCGTAATGGGTGGCGAGGTCCTCGCCGGTCCGCATGCCGGCAAAATGGTGATCCGGATGGTCGAGCGCCAGCTGTTTGGCCGACGGCCCGTCGCCGACCCAGACCATCTTGGCCCCCGGATGCCAGACCTGGATGGCGGCGAAGCTTTTCTTGACCAGCGCCAGGTTTTTCTCTGCCGCCACCCGACCGACGTAAAGGCAGGCCGGCCCCTCCCCTTCGACCCCCCAGGCCTGGCGCAAGGCCTCGCTGCGACGCGCCGGGTCGAACAGTTCGGTATCGACGCCGCGGCCGACCACGCGCACCCCCTTCAGGCCCTCGCCAGCCAGGTCAGCGGCCAGCGCGGCCGTCGGCACCATGGTCGCCAGGGTCCGCCGATGCAGGGTGCGCAGGTAGGCGGCCACCGCCGGCCGCATCCAGCCCATGCCGTAATGCACGCTGTAGCGGTCGAAATTGGTATGAAAGCCGGAGGTCACCGGAATGCCCATCTTGCGGGCGACGCTGACCGCCGACCAGCCGAGCGGCCCCTCGGTCACGACATGCACCAGGTCCGGCCGCTGCTGGCGCCACTGGCGGGTCAGCCGACGGCCAGCCGGCATGCCGAAACGCAGGCCGGGATAGCCGGGCAACGGAAAACCCGGCAAGGCCAGTTCATGCTCGCTCCCGGCATCGCTCTTGTCCTGCCGGGGCCGGATCACGCTGACCCGATGGCCGCGCTCGCGCAGGCCGCCGACCAGGCGGCCGACCGTCATCGCCACGCCGTTGACTTCCGGCGGGAAGGTTTCCGTTACGAATGCGATGCTCAGGGACATCAGAATACCTCCACCAGGACGCAGATCCAGACGACCAGCACGACAATCAGCGAAATGAGCACCGCCGCGCTGCCAATATCCTTGGCGCGCTTGGCCAGGCGGTGGTTTTCCAGGCTGACGCGATCGACCACCGCCTCGATGGCGGAATTGAGCAGTTCGACGACGAGGACGAGCAGCACGCTGACGATCATCATGGCCCGCCCCAGCCACGGCACCGGCAGCAGGAAGGCGGCCGGAATCAGGAATACGGCTAGCCAGACCTCCTGGCGGAAAGCATCTTCGCAAAGATAGGCCGCCTTCAGGCCGGCCAACGAGTAATTGAGGGCATTCCAGACCCGGCGCAGCCCGGTCTTGCCCTTGAAGGGCGACTCATTGGCCGGGTCGAGGCCAAGTTCGTTCGTTGAGGGTTCCTGCATGAGATCTCCGCGAAAGTCCTCACGGTAATCAGCTCGCGCTAAGTTTTGATGACAGCCCCCGTCACAAAACTGTCATCGCAAATTTGCCAGACCATCCATGCATTTTTTTAATATTTCGAACAAGACGAGGAAGTCGCGCTCATGTTAAAAATGTGACTTCCTCACTCACCAAGCGCCCGACCATGGTTTTCTTCGAACTGTTCGCCCACAACCCGACCCTGATCAAGGTGGCAGCCGGCCATGCTCTCTTCCTCGAAGAGGACGAAGGCGAACAGATGTATGTACTGGCCACCGGCCAGGCCGACATCATCGTCAACAACCGGGTGGTGGAAACCCTGCAGCACGGCAGCATCGTCGGCGAAATCAGCATCGTGCTGCCCGGGCCGCGCTCGGCCAGCGTGGTCGCCACCACCGACTGCGAATTCATCGCCATCGACGAGAAGCGCTTCCAGTTCCTCGTCCAGCAGACCCCCTACTTCGCCACCCAGGTCATGCGCGTCATGGCGGAACGTCTGCGCAAGCTGAATCAGATGGTCACGCCGCTCGAAGACATCTGATCGCCCGCGCTGTACTCGCCGCACCAGCCGTGCGGCCCGACGCTCGGATGGCGCCAGTGGTGCGATTCGCGCGGCGAGGCGTCGCCGGCGAAAACCGGCGGGTAACGATGGCAAAGGCCGCCCAGGGCGTCGACCGCCCCAAAGTAGCGGCAGCGGATACAGCACTGATCCAAGGATTCGTTCACGGTGTCCTAAGGTCAAGCCGCAACGGTCTGCGGCACCGTCCGCTCGATGTTCACATTCGCCAATTGCCGGTAGAGGTGCGCCAGTCGCTCGGCCATGGCCACGTCACTCCATGCCTGGGCGTAGATCGGCGCCTCGTCTTTCAAGTGCCGCCAGGCTTCGGGCCGGGCAAGGAAACGACCGAGGGTCTCGCCGAAGACCCGAGCATCGGCCGGCGGCGAAAAAGCGCCGCGTCCGGGCGCCAGGATATCGGTCGTTCCCATTTCGGCCAGGGCGATGACCGGCACCCCCGCCGCCATCGCCTCGAGCAGGACCAGCCCCTGGGTTTCGGTCCGCGAAGCGAAGACGAAGACATCGGCTGCGGCGTAACAGTCCGGCAGGGCCTGCTTGCGGTCGAGGTAGCCGATGAACAGCACCGAGGCCTCGACGCCCAGCGCTGCCGCCCGCGCTTTCAGTTCGGGCATGGCCGGCCCTTCGCCGGCAATCACGAGCAAGGCATCGGGCTTCGCCCGACAGGCGTGAACCAGGGCTTCGAGCAGGAAGCCGATATTTTTCTCGTGCGCGACGCGGCCGACAAAGAGGGCCAGCGGCCGGTCCTCGGCAATACCGAAATGCCGGCGGAAGCGCGGCCCGTCGCCGTCGGCGAACTGGGCCATGGGGATGCCGGTCGGCAGGACGTGCATCGGCGAGTTCACGCCGTAGGAGAACAGGCGCTGGCGCATCGCCGTCGACGGCACGACCACGGCATCCAGCGCATTGCACTGCCGGCGCGAGAAACCGCGCGCCTGCCCGCGCAGCCAACCGGCCGGAATCAGGCGGGCGTAGTGCTGCAGATATTCTTCGAACAAGGTGTGATAGGTCGCCACCACCGGCAGGCCAAGCTTGCGCGCCGCCTTCAGACCTGCGTAGTGGGCGATGAAGGGGGTCTGGACATGGATGAGATCGCAGTTCCGCGCCGCCGCCAGGACGGCACGGTGCATCGCGCCCCAACCGACCAGCCGATCCTCCCGGTCGCCGGGAACGGGACGGCCCGGGACGCGGACGACGCCGGCTTCGTCGGCCTCGTCCCCATAGCGCGGAACGACCAGGTTGACCTCGACCCCCTGACCTGCCAGGGTGCGGCGAAAGGTTTCGATGGAGGTCGAAACGCCGTTGACGCGCGGAAAATAAACATCGGAAACCATCAGTACGCGCATTTCACGCCTCCATTGTTTCGCCGGCTTCAATCGCCGGAAGCGGCGCGGCCAGCCTGGGGTGTGCCGCTTGTTCGCCCCAGGCGACCAGTTCCAGGCGGCCGTCGAAATGTTCGATGATGGCGGTGCAGGAATCGACCCAGTCACCGCAATTGACGTAGGTCAGGCCGGCGATCTCGCGGATCGTCGCCCAGTGGATATGACCGCAGATCACGCCGTCCAGCCCGCGCTCCTTGGCGTGATGAATGGCCGATTCCTCGAAATCGAAAATGAAATTGAGTGCCGTCTTCACCTTGCGCTTGGCGTAGCCGGCCAGCGACCAGTACCCGGAAATGCCGAGTTTGCGTCGTATCCAGGAGAGCAGGGCGTTGATGCGGACAAGCAGTTCGTAAGCCTTGTCGCCGAGCACCGCCACCCAGCGGTGATGACGCGTCACCTGGTCGAACTGGTCGCCATGGATGAGCAGGAAGCGCCTGCCGTCGGCCGTCTCGTGGATCAGTTCGTTGACGACCTCGACCTCGCCGAAGACGATGCCGCAATAATCGCGGAGGACCTCGTCGTGATTGCCGGGGATGAAGACCACCCGCTCACCATGCCGCGCCCGGCGCAGCAGCTTCTGGACAACGGTGTTCTGGGCCTGGGTCCAGCTGATGCTGCGGCTCATCGCCCAGAAATCGACGATGTCGCCGATCAGAAAAGTCTGCTCGGCCGGGTGTTCGCGCAGAAAATCGAGGAGTCGATCCGCCTGGCACGCCCGCGTGCCAAGGTGGATGTCGGATAGGAAAACGGATCTGACCTTGGGCATGGCCGGACGATAAGGCCCGTCCGTGACCGGAAGGTTACTCCCCGGTTAAGCTTTTATTTCGGCAACATCGATATCGGCCAGCGGTCGATTGACCGCCTGCCAGCCGCCGCGCAGCAGCGGCAGCAGGTAGACCAGCGTGAAACCGCCCAGTCCCCAGGCACAGGCGACGATACGCCACGGCAAGGTGTCGGGATAACCCTGGCCGTCGAAAGGCAGGGTCGCCACCGCGACAACAGCGACGGCGATCAGCGCCCAGTGGGCACCGATACCGAGGCCCCAGCGGAAACGGCGGCTCAGGCGCAGGCCGAGCCAGCCGCCGATCAGGCCGATCACCGCGCCGGCCAGCACATCGACCGGCCAGTGGGCGCCGACGGCGATCCGCGAAAAGCCGACCAGGAAGGCCAGGACTACGATAGGCAGCGCCCTTCCCCAGCCGAGCAGGGCCAGCCAGGAAACCATGAAAGAAAAGGCCGAAACGCTGTGGCCCGAAGGAAAACTGAGAGTTGTCAGGCGGGCGCCGATGATCGTGATCTGGCCGGCCTCAAGCACTGCGGCAGGACGCGGCAGGCCAAACCAGACCTTGCCGCAGCGACTCAGCAGGCCGGCTATCAGCGCGCCCAGCACCAGCGCCCAGAAGACGCGCGGATAGCGCAGACAGAAGGGAAGCATCAAGGCGAGCTGGATGCGGCCGTCGCCCAGCGTCGTCAAGGTCTCCCAGAGCGAACCGGGCAAGGCCGCACTCGCCGTCTGGGCCGGCAGGAAACCGGCGTACCAGTCGCCGCCCAGGGCCAGCCCGCCCAGGGCCAGCGCGAACAGCAGGCAGAGCGTCAGGACGGAAAGATCGAATGCCGGGTTGGGCGCGTACAGGTTTCGATCGTTCATGGTTTGTCCTGCCGCTCGACGCGGGCCAGCGTGACGAAACCGCGGCGATAAACCTCGCGCAACACCAGCGACGGCGCCAGCAGGGCCTTGACCTCGGGCACCCGGTCGGTACGGGTGAAGACCAATTCCCCCGCTGCGGGGACGCGGGTCGGCGTCGAAGCCTGGCGATAGACGCTGAAACTGGGCATTATGATGCGCCAGGCCACCACCGGATCGCCGCTGCGGCTGGCGATCATGGCCGCTTCGCGGACCGGGCCCTGGGTGACGCCGATGACACGCGGCGCGATGACGAAAGCGACGGTCAGCGCCTGCAGCAGGCCAGCCAGCACCAAGCCCTGCCAGACCGGCAGGCGGCGCCAGAAAGCCAGGGCGAGGACGGCAACGGACAACAGCGGCAGCAGCCAGCGCGCATCATCCGAAAAGGCTTCGGTCAGCCCCGACAACAGGGTCAGTTCGAAGGCCCTGGTCGTCCTGCCTGCGGCGAAGGCGAGCACTTCCGGCAAGGCCGCCAGGAGCAGCGCGAAGGCGATCACCGGAACGAAGGCCAACCAGCGCCGTTCGAAATCGAGGCGATGACGGGCGAGCAGGATGAAAACCGGGGTGCAGCCATAGAGCAGGTAATGCGGCAGTTGCGTGCCCGACGACGAAAAGAAGACGAAGACGACGACGAACCAGATCATCAGGAAGCGCTCGAACAGCGCCTCGCTGTCGTTCCGCCGCAACTGACCGGCCAGCCTGCCGGCGATGGCGAACAGCCAGCCGGTGAAAGGGAGCAGGATGAAGGGCATCACGGCGAAGTAGTACCACCAGCGACCGCCGTGCCCCTCGAAGGTGTCGGCATAGCGATTGATGTTGTGCTTGAGATAGAAGCCGCGGAAGAAAGCATCGCCCTGGTCGAGATAAACCGCCACATGCCACGGCGCGACGATGGCCAGGAAGAGCAGCCAGCCCGGCCAGAAGAACACCGCTTGCAGCCATTGCCGGCCGGCCCGGACCGAAACGAAGAAAAGGCAGCTGATAAGCAGCGGAAAAAAGACGGCAACCGGCCCCTTGGCCAGAAAACCGAGGCCGAGGGCGGCGTAGATACCGAACAGCAGGCGGCGGTTTTCAGCCCTTCCCCGGCCGGCACGGCAGGCACAGAAATAATCGTAGATACCGAACATCGCCAGGGCGATGAGCAGGTTGAGCAGGGCATCGGCAATCGCCGCCTTGGCGACGAAGCCGACGATCAGCGACAGCGCCATGACCAGCGCCGCGACCTGCGCCGTCGTCGGGTTGCCGTGGCGCAGACAGAAGCGGTAGAGGGCGAACATCCAGAGCACGGCAAAAACGATCGACGGCAGCCGGAAACCGATTTCGCTGACGCCGAGCAGGCTCACCGAAGCCGCCTGCGCCCAGTAGATCAGGATGGGCTTGTCGTGACGCGGTTCGTCGTTGAGGGTCGGCGAAACCAGATTGCCGCGCGCCATCATTTCGCGCGTCGCTTCGGAAAACGCGCCCTCGTCCACGTCGGTCAGCGGCAGGCTGTAGGCATTCAGGACAAAAGCGATAAACACTGCCAGCAGCAGGCTGAACGGCGACAGCAGGAAACGCTCGATCGAAGGGAGAGGTCGGAAGGGCATCGCCGCATTATAAAGCAGCAGGACACGCCCGCCCGGTGCGATGCCACATCCGGCTTGACGCTTCTGCCGTCGCCGCCTAAATTCGACCGGAATTTCATCCCCTCTCCGAGGTAATCCCATGCAAATCGGCACCCCGCTCTCCCCGTCCGCCACCCGCGTCATGCTGCTTGGCGCCGGGGAACTCGGCAAGGAAGTGAGCATCGCGCTGCAACGACTCGGCGTCGAGGTGATCGCCGTGGACCGTTACGAGAATGCGCCCGGGCACCAGGTCGCCCATCGCGCCCATGTCATTTCGATGACCGACGGCGCGGCGCTGCGTCGGCTGGTCGAGCAGGAAAAACCACACCTGATCGTGCCGGAGATCGAGGCAATTGCCACCGACATGCTGCTCGAAATCGAGGCGGCGGGCCTGGCCGAGGTCATTCCCACCGCCCGCGCCGCCCAACTGACCATGGACCGCGAAGGCATCCGCCGGCTGGCAGCCGAGGAACTCGGCCTGCCGACCTCGCCTTACCGCTTCGCCGATTCGCTCGAATCCCTGCAGGCCGCCATCGATTCCGGCATCGGCTACCCGTGCATCGTCAAGCCGACCATGTCCTCGTCGGGCAAGGGCCAGTCGCTGCTGCGCGGCCCGGAGGACGTGACCAAAGCCTGGGCGTACGCGGCGAGCGGCGGCCGGGTCAATCGGGGATGCGTCATCGTCGAGGGCCTGATCGATTTCGATTACGAAATCACCCTGCTCACCGTCCGCGCCCGCAGTGCGGATGGCACAACGGTGACCCGCTTCTGTGAACCGATCGGCCATCTCCAGGTCGCCGGCGATTATGTCGAATCCTGGCAACCGCAGTCCATGACGCCGGCCGCCCTGGAGCGCGCCCAGGCCATCGCCGCCGCCGTCACCGGCAGTCTCGGCGGTCGCGGCCTGTTCGGCGTCGAGTTGTTCGTCAAGGGCGACACGGTCTGGTTCTCGGAGGTCAGCCCCCGTCCGCACGATACCGGCCTGGTCACCCTGTGCTCGCAACGCTTCTCGGAATTCGAACTGCACGCCCGCGCCATCCTCGGTCTGCCGGTGGACACCGTCATGCGCGAACCCGGCGCTTCGGCCGTCATCTACGGCGGCATGGACGAAACGGCAATCGCCTTCGCCGACATCGATGCCGCCTTGGCCGTGCCGCGCAGCGACCTGCGCCTGTTCGGCAAGCCGGAATCCTTCGCCAAGCGCCGCATGGGCGTCGCCGTCGCCAATGGAGCGGACATCGCGCAGGCACGCGAGCGGGCCAGGCTGGCCGCCAGCAGGGTAAGGCCGGTCAAGGGCTGAGCGGCCGGTCGGTTTGCATTTCAAAGCCGATTCGTAACGCCGGCTTGACATGCGTCAACAGTACTACTCCAAAAGTCCTATTTACTCTGCTTCTGATTGGAAATACTCAGGAGAACCGCCATGCCCATCATCTGGGAAAGCAAGCTGGACACGGGAATCGACGTGATCGACGCGCAGCATCGACGCATCGTCGACTACATCAACGATCTCGAAGTCGCCAAGGCCAGGATGGACAAGCGCCTGGTCAACGACGTCATCGAACAGTTGATCGATTACACCCAGTCGCATTTCGGCTTTGAGGAAGAAATGCTTGAGGAGGCCGGCTACAAGTTCCTGAAGCCACACCGCAAGGTGCATGAGCTTTTCATCCGGCGCGTCACCGATTTCACCATGCGCGCCGCCAAGGGCGAGGACGTCGCCGACGAGCTGCACTCGATGCTCTCGAAGTGGCTGCTCAACCATATCGCCAATGAAGACCGCGACTACGCGGATGCCGTCCTGCACATGCTGGGCGACGGCAAGGGCGGCGCCCCCGACAAGGCGGCCAAACAACAGACCAGCCAGGGTTTCATCAGCGGCCTGCTCGGCCGATTCTTTCGCTAATACCGATCAGAGACCGACCAGGCGATTGGCCGGAAAGCGGGCGGCGAAGCTGCTGCCGACACCTGGCGTGCTCTTGATGTCCAGCTGCGCCTGGTGCCGGTTCAGCGAATGCTTGACGATAGCCAGGCCGAGTCCGGTGCCGCCGGCATCCCTTGAGCGACCGCGGTCAACGCGGTAGAAACGCTCGGTCAGGCGAGGCAGGTGCTTGGCATCGATGCCGATGCCGGTATCCTGGACAAGGAATTCGCCGCCTTCCAGACCACTCTTCCAGGCGATGCGAATGGTGCCGCCAGCCGGTGTATAGCGCACGGCATTGGCGACAAGATTGCCGAAGGCACTGACCAGCTCGGGTTCGGAACCACGCAGGTCGCACTGCCCCGCGGTTTCCACCACGATATTGTGACGCCCGGCCGACAGCGCGTCGGCGTCGCGATGCAGCTTGTCGATCAGGCTCGCCATGTCCACCACTTCGTTCTCGGGCGGAGGCGCCGATTCGATGGAAGACAGCGTCAGCAGATCCTGGACGATGGACTGCATGCGCTTCGACTGTGCTGCCATCATGTCGAGGTAGCGCTTGCGCTCGTCCGGGGCAACGTCGAATTCCTGCAGGGTTTCGAGGAAGCCGGCGAGCACGGTCAGCGGCGTCCGCAATTCGTGCGAGACGTTGGCGACGAAATCGCGCCGCATGCGGTCGAGGCGGTCGGTCTGCGTCACGTCCTTGATCTGCATGAGGCGGCGGTTATCGGCATAGGGCACGACGTGGATGGACAAGACACGGTCCGAGCGGCGATCCGAGCGCATGGTCAGGGGCCGGCTATAGTCGCCGGCTTCTAGATAGCCGATGAATTCCGGCTGACGGACGAGATTGACCACAGGCTGGCCGCGGTCGGTTGCCATGACCAGGTCGAGCTGGGTTTCGGCCGTCGTGTTGCAGTAGATGATCTGGCCTAACTGGTCGAGCAGGACGACACCGTCGGTCAAGGCCTGGCCGGCCGCGATGAGCATGGCGAGTTCGTCGTCGCGCCGGGCGATCTGGGCCCGCAAATCCTTCTCGTGCCGATAGAGCCTGCCGAAAAGACCGTCCCAGGCGCCCTCGCCTTCGAGGCTGGCATCGACCACCGGTTTGTGCGACCAGCGGTCGAGGCGGGCAAAATTGCGGAAATGAAATATCAGTTGCAGGCCCAAGCCGATGCAGACGATGGTCCAGCCCGCCCAGTAGGCGACAAACCAGCCGACGGGAAGGGCGACGATAACGGAGAGAAGGGCCAGAAAAAACGCCCGGATCAGTTGCGACGACACGCTATTCAAGCTCCCCTGAAGCGATATCCCGTACCGCGCACGGTTTCGACCCGTTCGTGGTTGCCTGAGGATTCCAGCGCCGCGCGCAGGCGGCGGATATGGACATCGACCGTGCGTTCCTCGATGAAGACATGATCGCCCCACACCTCGTCGAGCAGTTGGGCACGGGTGTAGACCCGCTCGGCATGGG
>JAJXVG010000153.1 GCA_021782315.1 Pseudomonadota bacterium
ACACAAAGATCAATGTCCTGGTCAGAACCCCGGTGCAGCAAAGGGACTTTCATGCGTGGTCGATGGGGTTTCGCCGGGTCGATAGAGACTGCGCCGGGAACTTGGCGCATTTTTCCGCCTTCTTCGACGAAGACTTCGAGCGGGATCGTGTCAGCGATCACCCGAATCTCGCCCTGTCGGTCCTGAAGTCCTTTGCCTTTCCTCGCCACGAAGGTCGCGACGCCTGACGCAAATACCGGCCGGGCGCCGCACCGGCCTTGATTCGGGGCAGCAAGACCCGGAAAAACGCCCCGGTGCGATATTTCGGTTCGATCCTGCCCTGACGGCCCTGGCAGAACCGGGCCGCGGCGCGATCATGCCGTGCGCATGGACGGGTTCGGTAGGTCTTATATAAGACAACTTTTCGTGGACGCTGGGGGCGAAATGTGCTGAAATTTGAACCATGACCCGCGACGCTTCCCGTCCTTCTCCCCGCTTGAGTTCCCCCACTTTCAGCCCGCTCTACCGTCAGATCAAGGATTTCTTGATCCGCAGCCTGGAGGAGGGTGAGTGGGGGCCCGGCGATGCCATTCCCAGCGAAGGGGAGCTGGCTTCCCGCTTCAACGTCAGCCAGGGTACGGTGCGCAAGGCAATCGACGAGATGGCCGCAGAAAACCTCCTTGTCCGGCGCCAGGGCAAAGGTACCTTCGTTGCGACGCACAACGATCCGCGTTCCTTTTACCGATTCCTGCGCCTGGTGCCCGATGACGGCAAGGCCACCCACGCCGTCAGCGACCCGTTTTTCTGTGAAACCGTCGATGCTTCGCCGGAGGTGTCGGCGGCGCTCGGTCTGGCGCCCGGCGCCAGGGTGGTTCATGTCAAGCGCGTCCTCCGGTTCAGTGGCGAACCGGTTGTCTTCGACCAGATCTATCTGGTTGCCGAACTGTTCGACGGTCTGACCCTGGATCGCCTGCGCGGTGGCGAACGCTCGCTTTACAGCCTGTTCGAGAGCGATTTCGGTGTCCGCATGATCAATGCCGAGGAGCATCTGCGGGCGGTGCCCGCCGATGCCCAGGCGGCCGGCGCGATTGGCGTGCCGGCGGGCGAGCCGCTTCTTCTCGTCGAACGAACGGCCTATACCTACGGAAACAAGGCGGTGGAGTGGCGGCGTGGTTTGTACAGTACCAGGCAACACTATTATCGAAACGTATTGGGGTAGGGCGGAGGCGCTGCCGAAACTGGGTGGAAACCCCTCTGTAGGGCGTGCCCAGTCTGGTTTTGAATGTATAATTATGGTTCTTTTCGAAGCACGTAAAAGCGGATAACCGCATACTCACGCGAGGGATGACGTTCATGGCAGAAATGACCATCAAGAAACGTCCAAAAAACTTGGACTTGACCACAATTAGGTTGCCGTTGCCCGGCAAGGTTTCGATTCTTCACCGCGTCAGCGGTGCGGGACTGTTTCTTTGTCTGCCGGTGTTGCTCTGGCTCTTCGGGGCGAGCTTGGCCTCCCCTGACAGTTTTGCCGCCTTCAAGTCGATTGCCGGCATGTTGCCGGTCAAGGTGATTCTGGCGGGCCTCCTCTGGGCCTTCGTTCACCATTTCTGCGCCGGCATTCGCTTCCTGCTGCTCGATCTGCATGTCGGCATCGACAAGGAAGCCGCCCGCAAATCGGCCGCTGCCGTCCTGGCTGTCAGCATTCCGCTGACCCTGATTCTTTGGGGGGTGTTGCTGTGATCAATCGTATCGTTGTCGGTGCCCATTACGGCCTCAAGGACTGGATCGTCCAGCGCGCCACGGCAGTCATCATGGCGGTCTATTCGGTATTGATCGCCGCTGTTCTGCTGGTCGTCCGTCCTTCCACCTTCGAAGCCTGGCAGGGCGTGTTCGCCAATGGCGTCATCAAGTTCCTGACCTTCCTTTTCTTTGTCAGTCTGTTCTACCACGCCTGGATCGGCGTGCGTGACATCTGGATGGACTACGTGAAGCCGACTGGCCTGCGCCTGTCCTTGCACGTTCTGACCGCTGCCGTGCTGGTGGGCTACACCGCGTGGGCTGCTGCGATTCTCTGGAGGCTGTAAGCGTGAGTATTCCTGTTCTGAAGTTTGATGCGGTCATCGTCGGCGCCGGCGGCGCCGGTCTGCGTTCCGCCATTCAATTGTCCGAGGCCGGCCTGAAAACCGCCGTGCTGTCCAAGGTTTTTCCGACCCGTTCGCACACCGTGGCGGCGCAGGGCGGCGTCGCCGCTTCGCTCGGCAATTCCGAGGAGGATCACTGGACGTGGCACATGTACGATACCGTCAAGGGTTCCGACTGGCTCGGCGACCAGGATGCGATCGAGTTCATGTGCAAGAAGGCCAACGAGGTCGTCGTCGAACTCGAGCACTACGGCATGCCTTTCGACCGCACCGACAACGGCAAGATCTACCAGCGTCCGTTCGGCGGCCACATGTCGAATTTCGGCGAAAAGCCGGTCCGTCGTTCCTGCGCCGCGGCCGACCGTACCGGCCATGCCATGCTGCATGCCATGTACCAGCGCAACGTCAAGGCCAATACCCAGTTCTTCGTCGAATGGATGGCCCTTGACCTGATCCGCGACGAAGAGGGCCATGTCCTCGGCGTCACCGCCATGGAGATGGAAACAGGCCAGATCGTCATCTTCCATGCTCGCGCCACCATTTTCGCGACCGGCGGCGCCGGCCGCATCTTCTACTCTTCGACCAATGCCTTCATCAATACCGGCGACGGCCTGGGCATGGCGGCGCGTGCCGGCATCCCGCTCGAAGACATGGAGTTCTGGCAGTTCCACCCGACCGGCGTGGCCGGTGCCGGCGTGCTGATCACCGAAGGCGTGCGCGGCGAAGGCGGCATCCTGCGCAACAGCAGCAAGGAACGCTTCATGGAGCGCTACGCGCCGAATGCCAAGGACCTGGCTTCGCGTGACGTGGTTTCCCGCGCCATGGCCACCGAAATCAAGGAAGGCCGCGGTTGTGGCGTCAATAAGGACTACGTCCTGCTCGACATTACCCACCTAGACCCCGCCACCATCATGAAGCGCCTGCCCGGCATCCACGAAATCGGCCTGCAGTTCGCCGGTGTCGATTGCCTCAAGGAACCGCTGCCGGTCGTCCCGACCTGCCATTATCAGATGGGCGGCATTCCGACCCATTATTCCGGCCGTGTGGTGATGCCCAAGGATGGCGACATGAATTCCGTCGTTCCCGGCTTCTACGCCGGTGGCGAATGCGCCTGTGCCTCGGTGCATGGCGCCAATCGCCTGGGCACCAATTCGCTGCTCGACCTGCTGGTTTTCGGCAAGTCGGCCGGCGATTCCGCCGTCGAGGATCTCAAGGCCGGTCGCGCCCATCGCGAACTGCCGAAGGATGTCGCCGACAGGACCCTGGCCCGGATCAGCGCGCTCGACAACCGCAAGGGCGGCGCCAACGTCCATGAAACCCGCCTGGCCATGCAGCGCACCATGCAGGACCATGCCGGTGTCTTCCGCTTCGGCGACATGCTGAAGCAGGGCGTGGCGAAGATCCTCGAAGTCGAGAAGGCGGCCCGCCAGCTCGAAATCAAGGACAAGTCGATGGCCTGGAATACGGCGCGCACCGAAGCGCTCGAAATGGAAAACCTGATCGAAGTGGCCAAGGCCACCATGGTTTCCGCCGAGGCCCGCAAGGAATCCCGCGGCGCCCACGTCCGCGACGATGCCCCGGACAGCGCCGAGTTCCCGAATGGCCGCAACGACAAGGAATGGCTCAAGCACACGCTGTTCTCGCCGGTCGACAACTCGATCAGCTACAAGCCGGTCAACATGCAACCCCTGACCGTCGAGGCCGTGGCCCTCAAGACGCGCTCGTACTAATCGGAGTCCAGAATGAGCAAACGCATGGTTCAATTCAGCATCTATCGCTACGATCCGGACAAGGATGACGCGCCCTACATGCAGGACATCTCGGTCGAGCTCGAACCGACCGACCGCAAGCTGCTCGATGCGCTGACCAAGCTGAAGGCCAAGGACGACGCGATCTCCTATCGCCGTTCCTGCCGCGAGGGCGTGTGCGGCTCCGACGCCATGAACATCAACGGCAAGAACGGTCTGGCCTGCCTGACCGACATCGACAGCCTGAAGCAGCCCATCGTCCTGCGTCCGCTGCCGGGCCTGCCGGTCATCCGCGACCTGATCGTCGACATGACCCAGTTCTTCAAGCAATACCACTCGATCAAGCCCTACCTCATCAACAACGATCCGCCGCCGGAACGCGAACGCCTGCAGTCCCCGGAAGATCGCGAAGAGTTGAATGGCTTGTACGAGTGCATCCTCTGCGCCTGCTGTTCGACCTCCTGTCCTTCCTTCTGGTGGAATCCGGACAAGTTCGTCGGTCCGGCCGGCCTGCTGGCTGCCTACCGCTTTCTCGCCGACACGCGCGACCAGGCGACCAACGAGCGTCTCGACAACCTCGAGGACCCGTATCGCCTGTTCCGCTGCCATTCCATCATGAACTGTGTTGACGTGTGCCCGAAGGGTCTGAATCCGACCAAGGCCATCGGCAAGATCAAAGACATGATGGTTCGTCGCGCCGTCTAATGGAACGCAAGGACTACGAACGCTTGCGCTGGCGCTGTATTCGTCGTGCGCTTCTCGAACTCGACATCACGCTGACGCGTTTTCTCGATAACGGGTTCGACAGGCTGAACGATGAAGATCAGCGGGCGTTCGTGGAACTGGCTGACATGGAGGATTACGACCTCTGGGACTTGCTGACCGGCAAGGCCGAGGTCGCCGATCCTCGCCTGGCGCCCATCGTGGCGCTGCTTCGTAAGAGTTAAGTAAGGTTTTCGTTCTATCTTTGGAATGTTGACCGCTTTTTTTGCATTGCAGTAACCAACACCTGTATAGGGAAGACTCCATGACGACTGAACGCAAGGCAATTTTGACAATCGACGGACAGGCTCCCGTCGAATTCCAGATCATGACCCCGACGCACGGCAACGATTGTATCGACATTCGTACGCTGGGCGCCAAGACCGGATTGTTTACCTACGATTCCGGCTTCCTTTCGACGGCAAGCTGCAAATCCACTGTCACTTTCATCGATGGCGACAAGGGCGAATTGCTCTATCGCGGCTATCCGATCGAACAACTGGCCGAAAACTGCAACTTCCTTGAGGTCACCTATCTTCTGAAGAACGGTGAATTGCCGAACGCCGCGCAGAAGGTCAATTTCGAAAACACCATCAAGAAGCACACGATGGTGCACGAGCAGCTTTCCAAGTTCTATTCGGGTTTCCGTCGCGATGCCCACCCGATGGCCGTCATGACCGGCGTTGTCGGCGCCCTGTCGGCCTTCTACCATGATGCCATGGACTTCTCGGACGCCGAGCATCGCGCCGTCAGTTTCAACCGCCTGGTTGCCAAGCTGCCGACCATCGTTGCCATGGCCTACAAGTACAACAGCGGCATGCCCTTCATGTATCCGGACAACGATCTGGACTACACCGCCAATTTCATGCGCATGATGTTCGGGACACCGTGTGAGAAGTACAAGCCGAACCCCGTTCTGGTCAACGCGCTCGACACCATCTTTACGCTGCACGCCGATCACGAGCAGAACGCCTCCACCTCCACGGTGCGTCTGGCCGGTTCTTCCGGTGCCAACCCCTTTGCCTGTATCGCAGCCGGCATTGCCTGCCTTTGGGGACCGGCCCACGGTGGCGCGAACGAAGCCTGCCTGCAGATGCTGGAACAGATCGGCGACGTTTCCCGCGTTGGCGAATACATCAACCGCGCCAAGGACAAGAACGATTCGTTCAAGCTGATGGGCTTCGGCCACCGCGTCTACAAGAACTTCGACCCGCGTGCCAAGCTGATGCGCAAGGTTTGTTTCGATGTTCTTTCCGAACTGGGCCTGGAAAACGACCGTCTGTTCAAGCTGGCCATGGAACTGGAAAAAATCGCCCTGGAAGATCCGTACTTCGTGGAGAAGAAGCTCTATCCGAACGTGGACTTCTACTCGGGCATCGTCCAGAAGGCGATCGGCATTCCGACCGAAATGTTCACCTGCATCTTCGCCCTGGCCCGCACCGTCGGCTGGATGACCCAGTGGGAAGAGATGATTACCGATCCGGAGTACAAGATCGGTCGTCCCCGCCAGCTGTACATGGGTGCCGCCAAACGCGACGTAGTACCGCTTGCCCAACGCGGTTGATTAGGAAACTGGGCGGCCGTGGGGCCGCCCTTTTTTTACCTGCGCAAACATCAGCCCCAGCATTTTGGGGATACAGTGGAAAAAAATACCGGTGATGCCTATGACTACGATGAATAACCTGTTCGACAGCACGATGTATTTCGGTGGCAATGCGCCCTTCGTCGAAGAGTTGTATGAGAACTACCTGAACGATCCGACCTCGGTGCCGGATGAATGGCGCGACTATTTCGATCGCCTGGCCCAGATGCCGGGTTTTGTCGCACGTGACGTGGCGCATGCGCCGGTCATTTCCGCCTTTGCCGAACTGGCCAAGGACGGCGGATTCCGTCCGGCCCCGGCGGCCGGCGGCGACAACAAGAAGCAATCGGCGGTCGGCCAACTGGTCACCGCCTACCGTTCGATGGGTACCCGCTGGGCCGATCTGGACCCGCTCAAGCGCCTGGCCCGCCCGAAGCTCGACGAACTCGAACCCGCCTTCTACGGTTTCACCGACGCCGACCTGAATCAGAGTTTCAGCGTCGGTTCGCTCAAGGGACTGCCCGAAACCGCCAAGTTCGGCGATATTCTTGAAACCCTCAAGCAGACCTATTGCGGCACCGTTGGCGTTGAGTACATGTACATGTCCAACTACGACGAAAAGCGCTGGTTGCAGGAGCGCCTCGAAAGCATTCGTTCGCGTCCGAGCTACAGCGCGGAACAGAAGAAGCGCATCCTTGAACGCCTGACCGCCGCCGAAACGCTCGAACGTTACCTGCATACCAAGTACGTCGGCCAGAAGCGTTTCTCGCTCGAAGGCGGCGAGTCGCTCATCGTCTCCATGGACGAGGCCATCCGCGCCGGTGGCAAACTGGGCGTCGACGAAGTCGTCATCGGCATGGCCCACCGCGGCCGCCTGAACGTGCTGGTCAATACCCTGGGCAAGGCGCCGTCGATGCTCTTTGCCGAATTCGAAGGCAAGAAGAAGAGCGACCTGTCGGCCGGCGACGTCAAGTACCATATGGGTTTCTCGTCCGACGTTTCGACCCCGGGAGGCCCCTGCCACCTGACCCTGGCCTTCAACCCCTCGCACCTCGAAATCGTCAATCCGGTAGTCGAAGGCTCGGTCTACGCTCGCCAGGTGAGGCGCGGCGAAGAGGGCAAGAGCAAGGTGCTGCCGGTGGTTGTGCACGGCGACTCGGCGGTGGCCGGCCAGGGCGTCAACCAGGAAATGCTAAACTTCGCACAGACCCGCGGCTACGGCACGGGCGGCACCCTGCACATCGTCGTCAACAACCAGATCGGCTTCACCACCAGCGACCCGCGCGACTATCGCTCCGGCCAGTATTGCACCGACATCTTCAAGATGGCCGATGCGCCGATTTTCCACGTCAATGGCGCCGATCCGGAGGCCGTAGCGCTGGTCACCCAGTTGGCCATCGAATTCCGCCAGC
>JAJXVG010000154.1 GCA_021782315.1 Pseudomonadota bacterium
TCCTGCTCAACCCGGTGGCCATGCAGCGCGTTGTCGAAAGCAACGGCGAAAGCCTGAGGCGGGGCTGGCAGAACTTCCTGCGCGACGTCAAGGCCAAGAATATCCAGATGGTCGAACCGGATGCCTTCACGGTGGGCGGGGACCTGGCGACGACGCCGGGCAAGGTGGTTTTCCGCAACCGGCTCCTCGAACTGATCCACTACTCGCCGACCACGGAGAAGGTCCGGGCGATGCCCATTGTCATCATCACCCCGTGGATCAACAAGTACTACATCCTCGACCTGACGACCAAGAAAAGCATGGTCAAGTACCTGGTCGAAAAAGAGTTCTAAGAATTTATCAATATTCTAATTAATACGTGTGAGGAACGGTCCGGCCTCCGTTTCGACGACTACCTGCTGGAAGGCGTCAACGAGGCGGTGCGAGTCGCCGGCGAGTTCTGTCAGGTGCCCAAGGTGCACCTCACCGGCTATTGCATCGGCGGCACCTTGGTCAGCACCTACATGGCCTGGGCCAACAAGCGTTTTGCAAATGAGGACGTGCCGGTAGCGCATTGGACGCTGTTCACCTCGCTGACCGATTTCGCCCATCCCGGCGATATAGACGTTTTCATCGACGAGGCGAGTATCGCCGCCCTGGAGGAGTCGATGGCCAAGAAGGGCTTTCTCGACGGCAGCGAGATGGCCGGTTCCTTCCGCATGCTGCGTTCGAACCCGCTGATCTGGTTCTACTGGGAGCACAGCTACCTGCGCGGCGATGACCTCCTGCCGTTCGACATGCTGTTCTGGAACATGGATACGACGCGCATGCCCTATGCCATGCATGCCTATTACCTGCGCGAGCTGTATCTCGAAAACAATCTGATCAAGCGCGACCGGCTGACCATCGCCGGCGAGGCCATCGACCTGGATGCCATCGTCCAGCCGCTCTACGCGGTGACTGCCGAGGACGACCATATCGCGCCGTGGAAGCAATGCTATCGCATTCGCAAATACGTCAATGTCGCGGCACCGGTCCGCTTCGTGCTGTCAACCTCCGGGCATATCCTCGGCATCGTCAATCCGCCGGCCGATCCGCCCAAGCGGGCTTACTGGATTGGCGAGCCGGAACGCAACGAGCACTGGGAGCATTGGTTCGAGCGTGCCGAGAAAAAAAAGGGCACCTGGTGGGCGGACTGGACCGCCTGGCTCGGGCAGCGGACAGGTGACCTGGTCAAGGCTTATCCGACCGCCAGCCGCAAGTTTCCGGCCTTGGCCAGCGCCCCGGGAACCTATGTGTACGAAAAATAATTGGCAAATCCATCAGGGTGCTGGTCGTGACTTGCCAAAGTTGGTACATTGCTGTCTAGACAAGAATCCGCGAGACGACCATGACGACTGCACTGACCACGATATCGAGCAAGGCGCCGCAGGCCGGTGTCGACCTGTTGCGTATCGTGCGAATCAACGAGGAGATCAAATCCGTTGTCGGCGTCGCGTTCAAGATCAACATCATGGCCCTCAACGCGATTTTCCTCGCCAAGCGGGCAGGTACGGCGGCGCGTGGATTCGGCGTGCTGTCGAACGAACTGCGGGTCTTCTCGCAGGACCTGCGGGATTGCATGGGGGCGCTGACCGGCCTGATTCACGGCTGCGTCAACGAGGTATCGCTCGTCCTGCAGGACATCCGGCATACCCGTCTATTGCGTCAGGCGGCGGAAATGTCGCCGAAGTCGCAAGCGGTGCCTGTGCTGCGCGCCCGGGAGATCGAGAACGACAGACATACCCAGCGTCTGGCCAGCCTGCGCAAGCAGTTGAAGCGGGCGCTCGAGGATGCCTTCCAGATGGTCGAACTGGGCGGTGTTCTGGCCAAATCGGCCAAAATCGAAGCGGCTTACGGCCAATCCTTCGCCGTGCCGCTGGCTCAGGTATCCGGGGAATTCGACAACATCGTCGAAGAAATCCGCACCTCGCTGGAATCGCTGCGCCGGTCGGCCTTTTTTACCGGAAATTGAGAATACGGGAGCGGATGCGTGAAAACGACAAAGACCATCTTTCAGGAAGGTAATCACAAATGGATCGCGATTGTCCGCGATCCCGAAAAACCGAATTACCTGATCGACACCAACGAATATCTGGTTACGCACGGTGGTCAGGGTCTGCTCATCGACCCGGGCGGCGCGGAAATCTTTCCGGCCGTTTTCTCGGCCCTGTCGTCGGAGTTCGATCCGTCGGCGCTGGCCGGCATTTTCGCTTCCCATCAGGACCCGGACATCTGCTCGTCGCTGGCACTGTGGCTGGAATTCAACCCGAAAATGCGTTGCCACGTCAGTTGGCTTTGGGGGAGTTTCATCCCCCATTTCGGCGGTACGGCCGAAACCTTCACGATGATTCCCGACGAAGGCAGCGACCTGTCGCTCGACGGTCTGATGCTGCGGGCCGTTCCGGCACACTACCTGCATTCGTCCGGCAATTTCAACCTGTACGACAAGGTCGCCAAGGTGATGTTTTCCGGCGATATCGGCGCCGCACTGCTGCCGCCGGGTGAAGACAGCCTTTTCGTCGAAAATTTCGATAGCCATATTCGTCATGCCGAGGGCTTCCACAGGCGCTGGATGGGATCCAATGAGGCCAAGCGCCGCTGGTGCGAGCGGGTGTCGCAAATGGAAATCGACATGCTCTGCCCACAGCACGGCGCCATCTATCAAGGCGCCGACGTGCAACGCTTCATCAACTGGTTCGATGAATTGCAGGTGGGTATCGTCAGCGGCTGATTTTCGGAGATTTGACGGCGGTCAAAGTCCATTTTCGGGAGCGCCCCGAGAATGGACGGCCGACTGATAGCGAGCGAGCCATGACGACCATTCGTAGTTTTATGACCGACGATCATCGCCGTTGCGATGATCTTTTTGCCGAGGCCGAGCAGGCTGTCGCCAAAAAGGATTTCGAGCTTGCCCAAGCCGCTTTTGGGCATTTCCGGTCAGCCATGCTGGCGCATTTCGCCGGCGAGGAAAACACGCTTTTCCCCACCTTCGAAGCCAGGACCGGCATGAGCATGGGGCCGACCCAGGTCATGCGCATGGAGCATGTCCAGCTTCGCTCCCTGATGGATGACGGGATGGCCGCCCTGCAGGCGGGAAATGCCGACGACTACCTCGGGCTGGCCGATACCCTGGTCATCATGATGCAGCAGCACAACATGAAGGAGGAGAATATTCTCTACCCGATGTGCGACCAACATTTGTCCGACGAATTACCGGCTGTTCTCGAACGGCTTGAAAGCGAGCTCAGCGAAGAATGACCCATCCCAAGACCCCGCATGTCGTCGATGCCCGCTACATGGAGCCGCCCGGCCCTTTTGTCGAGACCATGGAAATGCTCGACCGGCTGAAAATGGGCGAGAAAATGCTGCTCCTGCTTTTTCTCGAGCCACATCCGCTCTACAAGGTCTTGCGCCAGAACGGCCATGCCTACGAAACTGAGCTCTTGCCCGACGGCACCTATGAAATTCTGATTACGCGCTGATCCGGCCGCACCGACCTTTCCCATGCAAGCGCTGCTCGCCTTTGAAAATGCGCCGCCCTTCACCGCCCCCTTGCGCTTTTTTCTGACAGCGCCGCTGTTCGGTGTGCTGGCCGGCCTGCTCGTCGCCTTCGAGGGAGCCGATCTGTTCGCCTCGCGCTGGAGTCCGGGAGCGCTGGCCGCCACGCATCTGATTACCGTCGGCTTCATGCTGCAGATCATGCTTGGGGCGCTGATCCAGATTCTGCCGGTGGTGGCCGGCGCCAATCTCAAGCGCCCCTTGCTGGTCGCCCGGCTGGTGCATGTCGGCCTGTCGACCGGCGCTCTGTTGCTGGCCGTCGGTTTTCTCTTCGAATTGCCGGCCTTTCTGGGTGGGGCGGCAGCCCTCCTCGGGGTGACCGTGCTCTTTTTTTTGGCGGCGACGGCGGCTGCCCTGGCCGGCGTGCCGAGCACCAGTCCGACCATCCGCGGCATCAAGCTGGCACTCGTCGGCCTCTTTTGCGTTGTCGGACTCGGTATCGCCATGGCTCTGGCCCTGGCCGGTGCCTGGTCGCTTTCTCTGCCGGAACTGGCTGATCTTCATGCCGGTTGGGGGCTGGGTGGCTGGGCGGCCGTCCTCCTTGCCGCGCTGGCTTATGTGGTGGTGCCGATGTTCCAGCTGACGCCTGCCTATCCGGCCCGGTCGAGCTGGTGGTTCCCGGTCGCCATGCTGCTCATGCTGGCGGTGTGGAGTGTCGCTCTGCTCTTCGAACAATCCGTACCGGCGCGTCTCGCCCAGTTCGGGGCGGCCCTGCTCGGCATCGCTTTCGCGATGCAGACCATGCGCTTGCAGGCCAAGCGCCGGCGAGCGCGACCGGATGCCACCTACCGGTACTGGCAGTTCGGTTTGATCGCCTCGGTCCTCGCCCTGGTCATGCTGTCGGTGGTGGCATGGTGGCCGGAGGCCGGCGAACTGCCTGGCTGGTCGTTGCTCTTCGGAATACTGCTGGTGGCCGGCGGCTTCCTGCCTTTCATGACCGGCATGCTCTACAAGATCGTGCCTTTCCTGTCCTGGATGCACCTGCAGAATTACGGGCAGGCCAGGATTCCGGCTCCGGCCATGAACAAGATCCTCGCCGAGCCTGGTATGTGGCGGCAGATGCTGGCCTATTTCCTTGCCCTTGCCCTGCTGCTGGCCGCGGTATTTTTTCCGGCCAGGCTGGCGTGCCCGGCCGGGCTGGTCTTTGCCGTGGCCAACGGCTGGCTGGGCTGGAACCTGCTTGGTGCCATCAAGCGCTATCGTAGCCATTTCGCCGATATCACCCTGAAACTCGCCACATCATGAGTTATCTTGCAATCAAGCACCTGCACGTCACCTGCGTGCTGCTCAGCGGTCTCGGCTTCGGTCTGCGCGGTTGGTGGATGCTGCGTGAATCGCCGCTGCGCCTGCATCGACTGACGAGGATACTGCCGCATCTGGTCGATTCCCTACTGCTCGGCAGCGCGCTGACCCTGGCCTGGATGAGCGGCCAGTATCCCTTCGTTGACGGCTGGCTGACCGCCAAGTTCTGCGGCCTGCTCGCCTACATCTTCCTGGGCATGATGGCCTTGAAGCGCGGCCGAACCCCTGCGATCCGGGCGCGCTTCTTCGGTTTGGCTCTGCTCACCTATGCCTATATCGTCGGCGTTGCCCTGACGCGGAGTCCCTGGCTCGGCATCTAGCGTAGTGCTGCGCTCTTGACGGCACAGTTAAAAGACGCCGTCTTAAGTACCGGAGAGCGTGCAGCACTGCACTACTTACATGCGGCCGAGCTTGCGATACAGCGTGTTGCGGCTGATACCGAGCTGGCGTGCGGCTGACGAAATATTGCCGCCAGCCGCATCCAGGGCGCGCATGGCGGCCTGACGGCTGATGGCGTCGAGGCTGTTGGCGCCTTCCAGGGGAGCAGCCGCCCATGGGTCGAAAGCGGTCTGAGCACCAAGTGCGGCAGGCGCGTCGATCTCGAACAGTTCTTCCGGCAGATGGCTTTCGGTGATTATCGTTTCGTCATCGTCGAGCAGCGCAATGGCTACCCGGATGACGTTGAACAACTGACGGATATTGCCTGGCCAGGTGTAATTTCGGATGGCCTGCTGGGCGTTCTCCGAGAAACGGACCGGCTGGCGGCGCGTACTTGTTTCCGATGCGGCGATCTTGGCGACCAGCGTCTGGATGTCGGTACGCTCGCGCAGGGCGGGCATCGTCACGCTCATGCCGTTCAGGCGGTAATAAAGGTCTTCGCGGAAGGTGCCGCGGGCGACTTCCTCGCGCAGTTTGCGATGGGTGGCGCAGACCAGCGAGATGTCGACCTGGATCGCCCGTGTGCTCCCCAGGGGCGTTACGCTGCGCTCCTGCAGGACGCGCAGCAGGCGGGCCTGCAGGTTGAGCGGCATGTCGCCGATTTCATCAAGGAAGAGCGTGCCGCCATGGGCCTGCTGGATCTTGCCTGGCGCCCCTTCCTTGCGGGCGCCGGTGAAAGCGCCGCCCTGGTAGCCGAACAGTTCGGATTCGATCAGCGTTTCGGGTATTGAGGCGCAGTTCAAGGCAACGAAGGGACCGGTGGCACGCGGTCCGCTATTGTGGAAGCCCTTGGCGAACATTTCCTTGCCGGCTCCGGATTCGCCCTGGATGAGAATGGGGATGTCGCGGCCGAGAATACGCCGGGCGCGGTCGATGGCGGCTTGCAGGCGGGCGTCGCCCGTGTTCAGGGTATCGAGCGTCGGGCCGCTGGCGGCGGAGGGTTCGCAGCGGCGCGGTGGACGCACCGCGGCCGGTTCGTCGAATACCCGACCGGCCATTGCCTGGGGCGGTAGCTGGCCGCGCAACTGGAGATGGAGCGGCTTGCCGTTGACATTGATTTCGCAGTTGGCCTGCGGATTGTTGCGCAGGCGGTCGACGAGGGCGGAGAGATTGCTTTCGAAAACCATTGAGAAATCGCGGCGCACCGCATCCACCTGGCGAATGCCGAGAATTTCCGTGCCGATGCGGTTGATCGCCAGGACCTGACCATCCGGCGAAACGGCGGCGATCCCTTCCTTGGGGCTGCCCAGGTAGTCGGCGCGGGGATGGAAGCAGACGAGAATGTCGCGGATATGCAGCGACTCGAACAGGCGCTTCTCGACGATGGCCGATGACAGACGGACGAGACCCAGGGTGTGACGTTGGTTGCTGCGGTAGTCGCCGGAAATGTCGAGAACGCCGATCAGGCGTCCGTCCGGGCCGAAAATCGGGCTGGCGCAGCAGGTCAGGAAGCTGTTCTGATCGAGGAAGTGCTCGGCCCCGAAAACTGCGGTCGCCGTTTCCTCGGCGAGTACCGTTCCAATGGCATTCGTGCCGACATTGGTTTCGTCCCACGATGCGCCGGGGGAAAGGGCGATGCGCCTGGTCCGGCTGACGAAGTCGGCATCGCCGACGGTTTCTAGGAGCAGGCCGTTGGCGTCGGCCAGGATGACCATGCTGCTGCTTTCGCGGATCTGGTCGTAGACGTGCTCCATGATTGCCCGGCCGTGGTTGATCAGGTAGCTGTTGCGCTCCTGTTCGGTCTTGAGGGCAACACGGTCGAGCGATTCGGCCGCATTGTACAGTCCGGCCTCGCTCAATCCGAAACGTCTGCAGCGTTCCCAGGAGCGGGCAATGATCGGGTCGACCAAACCGTCGGGCAGTTGTCCGTGATCGAAAAACAGTTGTCTGGCTTGCTGCAGTCGCTGGCCGTGGATTTCCGGCGCGATTAGTAATTGTCCCATCTCTCCTCCAAGGGGTTACCGTGAATGCGTATTGTTATTGTGTTGCTGCATAACGTAACACCTGCCCTTTTTATTAGCAATGGGCGGTGCGTCAATTTTCACATTTCTGCAATTTATGTGCCATTGTCTTTTCTGCCGGGCCGGTTTTCCATAATCTTTGAATGAACGCCCGGCTTGTCCTATTTTATCCCTTGATGCCCGAGCTGGCACAAGGCTTGCACATGTCTCCCGTCAAAGACAGTATTTCGAACCTAATCAAGGAGACAATGTGAAACATCAATTCCGACATCTCGTTGCCGTACCATTTGCTCTTCGCAGCAGTCATGCGTCGCCCCATGTCTTTGCT
>JAJXVG010000155.1 GCA_021782315.1 Pseudomonadota bacterium
GATGTAAGGCAGGTTCGTCCGGGCAATGCCTGAAGCGATGCAGCGTAAGGCCGCATCCACCGCAAACCCTGCCTTGTCGGTATGCGCATTTCCGCAATGGCATGGAACTGCGATAGGTCGGCAGTTTTGCATTAGTCGTGTATGTCAAGCGGTTTGTTGTCTGGCCTTCCGTCGAATAGCCGGATACGATATTCGATACGCGGGGTACATCGACCTGCCGGACTGACCTCGCGCTTGTCATGCAGGAAGCGCACAATTTGATATCGGGCGGATTTTCGGAAAACATTGACGGGCGACGACAGCATGAAACAAACGATTTTTCCCGGAACCCCCTTGCTGGATGGGCGGGATGTCGAGCAGAAGCGGCAGGAAGTGCTCGCTTATTTTCTCGCCACCTTCGACCGCTACGAGCAACTGTTCGAGACGCTGAGCTGCGACGAGGCCTATTACGTCAAACCGATTGCCCTGCGGCACCCGCTGATTTTCTACTTCGGCCATACCGCCACCTTTTTCATCAACAAGCTGGTGCTGGCCGGGGTCGTCGGCAAACGCATCGATCCCGGTTTCGAATCGATGTTCGCCGTCGGCGTCGATGAAATGAGCTGGGACGATCTCAACAATGTCCGCTACAACTGGCCGGGCATCGATGAGGTGCGGGCCTATCGCCGCCAGGTGCGGCGCGTTGTCGAACAGGTCATTCGGACAGCGCCGCTGAACCTGCCTATCGCTTGGCAGGATCCCTTCTGGATCGTCCTGATGGGGGTCGAGCACGAGCGCATCCACCTGGAAACCTCGTCGGTCCTGATACGCCAGCATGATCTGAAATATGTCCGGACCCACCCGGACTGGCGTCCATGTCCGGATCACGGCGCGGCGCCGCAGAATTCGCTGGTGGAAATCCCGGCCGCCGAATTCCGCGTCGGCCGTGAGCGCGGCGCGCCCGAAATCTACGGCTGGGATAACGAATTCGGCTGCCACGAGGCGTCGACGGCGGCTTTCCGGGCCGGCCGTTATCTGGTTTCCAACCAGGAATACCTCGCCTTTGTCGAAGCCGGCGGCTACGCCGACGACAGGCTGTGGTCGGCCGAGGGCGCCGCCTGGAGAAAGTTCGCCCAGGCCGGGCATCCGACCTTCTGGCGCAAGGACGGTCCCCAATGGCGGCTGCGCCTGATGTCGGAAGAGGTCGCCATGCCCTGGGACTGGCCGGTCGAGACCAACTACCACGAAGCCGAAGCCTTCTGCCGGTGGAAGGCGCTGAGCAGCGGCCAGAGCGTTCGCCTGCCGAGCGAGGACGAATGGCAGGCCATGCGCTGCTTTGCCGGTGTCGGCGATCTGCCCGGCCCGGCCGCCAATATCGAACTTCGGCATTGGGCATCCAGTTGCCCGGTCGGCAAATTCGCCCACGGCCCGCTCTTCGATGTCGTCGGCAATGTCTGGCAGTGGCTGGCAACGCCGATTTATCCCTTCCCCGGCTTTGAAGTTCACCCAATCTACGACGATTTCACGACACCGACCTTCGACGAGCGCCACAACCTGATCAAGGGTGGCTCATGGATTTCCTGCGGCAACGAGGCGGCCCCGGTTTCGCGCTACGCCTTTCGCCGCCATTTCTTCCAGCACGCCGGTTTCCGCTATGTCGTGGCCGAGGCGCCGGCCAGCCGGCCAGCCTCGCATTACGAAACCGATCGCCTGATTTCGGAATACATCGAGTTCCATTACGGCGCCGAATATTTTGCTGTCGCCAATTTCCCGCGCACCCTGGCCCGGCTTGCCGTCGAGGCCATGGGCGCCAGGCCGGCCGCCAGGGCGCTCGACCTCGGTTGCGCCACCGGCCGCGCCAGTTTCGAGCTGGCCCACCATTTCGATCGGGTCACCGGCATCGATTTCTCGGCCCGTTTCATCGGCATCGGCACGCAACTGGCCGAGCGGGGCCGCCTGCGCTACACGCTGGCGGAAGAAGGGGAACTGGTCAGCTATCGGGAATGCTCGCTGGCCGAACTGGGGCTGACGGAGGCGGCGTCGAAGGTCGAGTTCTTCCAGGGCGACGCTTGCAACCTCAAGCCCATTTTCTCCGGCTACGACCTCGTCCTGGCCGCCAACCTGATCGACCGCCTGTACGACCCGGCGCTCTTTCTCGAAAACATTCACCGGCGGATCAATCCGGGCGGCCTGCTGGTGCTGGCTTCGCCCTATACCTGGCAGCCCGAACACACCCGGCGCGAAGCCTGGATCGGCGGCTTCAAGAAGGACGGCGAAAACTTCACCACCTTCGACGGCCTGCAAGCCTTGCTGGGAAAACATTTTCGGCTGTTCGGCCCGCCCCGCCCGGTGCCTTTCGTCATCCGCGAAACGAAACGGAAATTCCAGCACACCCTGTCGGAACTGACCATATGGGAACGGATCTGACCCCGGACCGGCCGCTCTGCGCCTCAGATACCAAAGCCGTGGTTTGGCTTGTGCTCAGGGACAAAATCCATATTCAGCACCTGATCCATCGTATAGGGGCACTCATCAGGCACGTCGGCGCTTTCGTTATAAGTTGAAAACCTAGCTTTAACCTCTTTGCCGGCGTACTTCCAACTCTTTTCGAATAATCCGTCCGCAAAATGCTTCAAGCTTGGCGTGTCGTCAATTCGTGCTATCGCATCTGTGCGAAAGTTCGCGATCTCTCCGATCCATTTGTTCCTTGGGTCGGTTGCGGGCGAAAATTCGAGCATGAAGAGATGAACAATAATCTTCGTGAACAAGCTTTGCAACGCAAACTTTTTCTCGCTACCCATGTCTTCAATCTCCTCTGCGATATGCTCGATATCAACCAACGTAAGCTGACCCGAACGCAGAAGAGAGGCTTGCTCTGCTGACCACGCAATCACATCCTCCTCGTATGCTGTTCCCATACATTTCTCCAACAACATGCCGCTGCAAAACACAACAGTCCTTCATGCATAATACTGCCTGCGTCGGCTAGCGCAAGCAGCAGCGCACCGCAGTCTGTTTGACAACGGCAGCACAGATTATCGAGAAAAAGAATAGGGACTCGCCAGTTGGAGGTCAAGCAAAGCTTTGCCGAGCTCGTCGCGGCAATCAGTGCCGGTTCTGGATTTCCTCGATGTAGCCGAGCATGCCGGTCTGGATGTTGCCGGCGTTGCCTTCGTCGGTATCGATGTGCATGGCCAGGCGGAAGGCCGGGTTCACGCGGACGACGACGTCGCCGAAGATCAACTGGCGCTCGCCTTCGATGCGGACGCGGACGATGTAGTTGTCGCGGACATGGAAGCGCATGGCGTCTTCCGGCGTCATGTGGATGTGGCGCTGGGCGCAGATGACGCCGCGCTCTATGGTTGCGCTGCCGTACGGGCCTTCCAGCGTCAGGCCGGGCGTGCCGGCCAGATCGCCCGACTGGCGGATGGGCGGCTGGATGCCGAGCTTGAATTGTTCGGTCATGGCGATCTCGACCTGGGTTTCCTTGCGCGTCGGGCCGAGCACGCGAACCTTGGCGATCCGCCCCTTGGGGCCTACCAGGTGGACCTGCTCCGCGCAGGCGAACTGGCCGGGCTGCGACAGTTCGTGCATGGGGGTCAGTTGGTGGCCGGGGCCGAACAGCTTGTCGACGTCGGCCTGCGACAGATGGGCGTGATGGGCCGAGATTTCGACCGGGATCGGAATATCTTCTGCCTTGGCGGCCAGCAGCAAGGCATTTCGCTCGATGGCGCGCAGGGTTTCCCAGGCAACCAGGCGTTCGTCGTCATTGGCGACGACGAGGATGGTGACCGGGGAATCGTCGGCCGAGATGACGGCGTAGTGATCGATTCGTCCGAGGTTGCGATTTTTTTCCTCGTCGAGCTTGATGCCCATGTAGCCGAGGCCCTGGCAGGCCAGGCTGCGCACGGCGGCGCTCGTTTCCCCGACATCGCCGGTGAAGGCCAGGACATCGATGCCGCCCATGGCCGCGACGTAGGCGCCGATATTCTTGCGAATCTGGTAGCAGTAGGCCTTGTGGGCGAGCAGGGCGCGATGATGGCCCTCGGCGGCGGCCGCCTCGATCGCGTGGATGTCGCTCGAAATGCCGGAAATGCCCTTGAGGCCGCTTTCGCTGTTGATCAGCGTCGACAACTGCTCGGGCGACATGCGGTGCTCTTCCATCAGGTGGATCATTACTGCCGGGTCGAGGCTGCCCGACCGGCTGGGCATGATCAGGCCGTCGCTCGGCGTCATGCCCATGCTCGTGTCGATCGAGCGGCCATGGTCGATGGCGCACAGCGACGCGCCGATGCCGAGGTGGCAGGAGACGATTTCCAGCTCGCCGAGCGGGCGCTTGAGCACCTCGGCCGACTTCAGGGAAACGTAGCGGTGCGATGTGCCGTGGAAGCCGTAGCGGCGAATGCCGTGCTGCTTGTACAGATCGTAGGGCAGGCCGTAGAGATAGGCGTAAGGGGCCAGGGTCTGGTGGAAGGCGGTGTCGAAAACGGCAACCTGCGGCACGTTCGGAAACATCTTCAGGGCGACGCGAATGCCCGCGACATTGACCGGATTGTGCAACGGGGCGAAGACGGACAATTCCTCGATGTCGGCGATCACCGACGGGGTGATGACCACCGAACTGGAAAACCGGTTGCCGCCATGGACGACGCGATGACCGATGGCCGTGACGTCCTCCGGATGGAAGGTGAAGGCGTCGCCGAGCAGGGCGGTGACCTCTCCCATCACCATGAACAGCTCGGACAGCTTGAACGGGGCGTGCTCGACGGTTTTCTGCTGCGGGCCGACCGTGACCGTGATCCTCGTCACCTGCTGGTCGGCGTGGTCGATGACGCCATGGACATCGGCCCCGCTTTCATGGGTGTCATAGACGCCGAAATGAATCTGGCTGATGCCGACGTTGAGGACAACGACCTTGCCAGGCTGGTTGTTCGTCAGCGACAGGGCATAGGGGTCGGCCGACTTGGCGACGGCGTTGGCCTGGGCGGCGACCAGGTCGAGCGACATGACGCGGGTACGGTCGGCGAGCAGGCGGGAGAGATAGCCGACGGCCTTGGGATTGGTCAGGATGTGCGTATTGAAGACATCCTGGGGGATCATCAGCACGAAGCAGCGGTTCCCGGCGATGACGTCGGCGATGATGCGGTCGCCGGTGAGCAGGGAGGTGACGCCGAAGACGTCGCCGGCCTCGAGCTGGGTGATGACGACGCGGCTCCCGGTATTGTCGCTCATCGATATCTCGGCGTGGCCGCTGATCATGACGCCGATGAAATGGCCCTCGTCGCCGGTTTCCAGGATGGCTTCGTTACCTTCGTAGGTGGCCAGGCGGGATTTGATGACGATTTCCTCGACCTTGTCGGCCGAAAAATTTTCGAACAGGCGCACCTGTTCAAGGAAGAAGCGCTTCAGGTCAATTTCACTCATGCTGTTTCTCGCAATGCGGCTACGTTCTTATAGTTGCGGCAGACTACCACTTTGCTGCGCCGCAGCAAAGCAGTGACGCATGAAAGTTTGGTTTCAGGAATGCTTCGCTAGCGCCGACCGATTGAGTCGTTGCGGTGATTTTCTGTAGGATATTTCAGCGATTTCAGTGAGGTGGATTTTTTTTCCTTGCGTTAAGGTCGGCGCCTTCCCAGCTTGCCAACGACGGAGATCGAAATGGAGTCAACATCCCCTGCCATGGATAGGGATAGCGCCGGCGAGCCTTTCAACGTGCTCGGGCCGGAGGCCGAACTCCACCAGGTCGTCGTCATCGGCGGCGGCGCCGGCGGTCTCGAACTGGTCACCGCGCTCGGCGACAAGCTGGGCAAGCGGCACCGGGCGGCGATCACCCTGATCGAGAAATCCCGGACCCATTTCTGGAAGCCGCACCTCCATGAAATTGCCGCCGGCAGCATGGACCTCGGCAGCTACGAGTTGAATCATCTCGCCCAGTCCTACTGGCACGGCTACCGTTACCGCTATGGCGAAGTCGTCGGCATCGACCGCGAGAAGCGCCTGGTCACCACCGCCCCCTATGTCGACGAACACGGCGAGCAGGTCATCGCCTCCCGCGTCTTTCGCTACGACACCCTGGTCATCTGCATCGGCAGCCTGACCAACGATTTCGGCACGCCCGGCGTCAAGGAAAACGCCATCGCCCTCGAAACGCCTGGCGAGGCGGCACGTTTCCACCGCCGGCTGGTCAATGCCTGCATTCGCGCCCACGCCCAGAGCGAGCCGCGGCGCCCCGGGCAGCTCACCGTCGCCATCATCGGCGCCGGCGCCACCGGCGTCGAACTGGCGGCCGAACTGCACAAGACGACGCGCACCCTGGTTTCCTACGGCCTGGACCGCATCGACCCGAGCGAGGATATCCGCATCATCCTGATCGAGGCCGCGCCGCGCGTCCTGCCCGCCGTGCCGGAACGGGTCTCGCTCGCCGCCCGGCGCCTGCTCGGCGAAATCGGCGTCGAGGTCAAGATCGGCGCCGCCGTCGCCGAAGTCCTGCCGGACGGCGTGCGGCTCGCTTCGGGCGAAATCATCCCGGCCGAACTGGTGGTCTGGGCGGCCGGCGTCAAGGCGCCCGAAATGCTCAAGGACTTCGGCGGCCTGGAATCCAACCGCATCAACCAGCTGGTCGTCGAACCGACCCTGCAGACCACCCGGGACGAAAACATCTTCTCCATCGGCGACTGCGCCGCCTGCCCCTGGCTCGGCAAGGACGGCGTCAACGTCCCGCCGCGCGCCCAGGCAGCGCACCAGCAGGCCTCGCACATGCTGCGCCAGATTCAGGCGCGGCTCGCCGGCAAGCCTCTGAAACCCTGGCGTTACCGCGATTTCGGATCGCTGGTCTCGCTCGGCGAATACTCCACCGTCGGCAACCTGATGGGCGGCCTGGTCGGCGGCAACCTGTGGCTGGAAGGCTATTTCGCCCGCATGATGTACCTCTCCCTCTACAAGCTCCACGAATTGGCCCTGCACGGCTTCTTCAAGGTCGCCCTCGACACCCTGGCCCGCCTCATCACCCGCCGCACCGAACCGCACGTCAAGCTGCACTGAGGCCGGGCGGGCCGCCCCCCTGGTTGGTCGCGCACCCTTGCAATAACATGGCCGCCATGCCGGTGAAGATGCTTAAAGAAAACACCTTCAGCATTCAGGAACATCGCGCAGAAATCTTTGCTGCATTGGATTTTCTGTTGCCAGGCTTTTAACTCACCCCCCGTGCAGTCGGCTGCCGGGGCAAGCTCGCAAGTACCGGGAAGATCAGGCCGTTCTGACTTCGCCCAACAATTCGGGGTGACGATCCAACAACTTGAACAGCTTGATCAGGGACAGCGGCGGTTTGGTCTTGCCATTCTCGTAGCGCGAAAATGCATTGACGCCGCCGCCAAAGATTTCGGCAGCCTGCCGCTGGTCAAGATCGAGCTTCCTGCGCACCCTGGCGATGTAATCGGGGGCGACGTAGGCTGCATTCACCTGACGTTGAAACAGACCGATCATTTCGCTGTATCGGTTGCCCTGCTCACGGTTCAATACGACTTCACCGCAGGCGGGGCAAAAGTCACCCGTTACCGCCGGGATGGTGGTGTTTTCGCCCTTGTAGGTATAGGGCATG
>JAJXVG010000012.1 GCA_021782315.1 Pseudomonadota bacterium
CAGGGTGGTCAGGCAAAGGGTGTCGACGCCGCCGACAATGGCCGCATCGATGCTGCCGAGCTCGAGTTGGCGGGCGGCGGCGGCGAATACCTTGGCGCTCGACGAACAGGCGGTTGAAATGGCCATGGCCATGCCTTCGAGGCCAAAATAATCGCGTGTGAATTCGGCCAGCGAGAAGGAGTTGTGCGTCGTGCGGTAGTGAAAATCGTCGGGCAGGGCGCCGGTTTCTGGGTTGCGGCGGCGATAGGCCAGTTCGGTCTGCAGGATGCCGGCCGTACTGGTGCCGAGAAATACTCCGACCCGGGTCCTGCCGTAGCGGGCGATCGCCGTGCGTACGCGCTCGGCGAAGCCGTCGGTTTCCAGGCCCATTTGCGTTAGTCGATTATTACGGCAGTCGTAGTCACCCAGCGATGCCGGCAGTTTTTCCGCATCGACCGCTGCCACCTCGCCTACCCAGGTATCGAGTCGAACGGTTTCGAAAGTGCAGGGCTGCAGCCCGCTTCTTCCCGTGCGCAGGGCCTGGCTGGTGGCGTCAAGTCCGCGACCGAGACAGGTGGTGGCGGTATAGGCGGAAAGCAGCAGCGGATTCACGATGGCACTCGAAATGGGTGATCGTGAATTTTAAGCGGAATTCTCCGGATTTCCCGATGTGATGTATGCGGCGCTGTTTTTCACCCGCCGTTTCCGTGCGAACCGCCGCGTGCCAGGCAATTCCGGTAACGTCCTTCGACCTTTTTGGCGAACCATTCGGTGGTCAGCTTGCGGCTGATCTTGGGACTCTTCAGGTCAATTTGCGGAAGGGCTTGCCGGGGCAGCGACCGGCCATCCTTTTCGGCCAGTTCGAAGACCTTGATATAGAGCGGGCTGCGGCCGAAGGCCATGGTTTTTTCCAGCAACAGGTCGCGACGAATCTGCGGGCGGCTCATATCGAGCTGCTTGGCGATCGCGATGCTGGCTTCCTCGATGTCGCTCGACTGGCTTGACGGTTTGCCGTCCTCGTAGCGCAGCAGGTCGCCATCCGGCGCCAGCTGTTTGCCGGTTATTTTGCCGAGAGCCAACTGGAAGGCGGCATTGCGGCTGCTGTAGCGTCCGGCGTTGAAATCCGCGAAGCGATAGACGATACGGTCGTAAGGCACCTCGTAGTCGAGCAGGATGGCGCTGCCGAAATAGACGCCGCCGCGTCGGGTGAATACCTCGTCGCGTACCGTTTTCGGCATCGGATAGGGGTAGCTGTGTTCCTTGACGTTCTGGGCGGCGAATTCGACACTGACCTGCATCGGGCCGCCGGTGCGGATCGGATTGCGGTCGGCGAAGAGCCGGCGGCCGAAAGGGAGCTCGCCGCTCATGTCCTCGAACAGCGTGTTGAGCTGCTTTTCGGTTTTCAGCGCATCGATGCGTTCATTGTAGCTTCGTCCATCGGGCGAATTCTTGCCGAGGGCGGCATTGACGATCAGCGACGGCACGCCGTAGCGACCGGCCCGGCTTTCCAGTTCGCGGCGAACGATGGCGGGCAGGCCGGGTACCGTGGGGTCGGCCTGGAAGCTCGACTCCTGCTCGATGATGGCGATGCTGGCGCAATAGGTCTGTGTGGCGTGCGGAATTTCCAGTGTCTTGAAAGCGCTATGCAGGTCGTCGGCCCAGCCTTGCCTATCCTTGGCGTAGCCGGGAATCAAGCGGACGATACGTTTCCTGATCTCGGCTTCGGATAGTGAGGTCGGCCAGGCGGTGGCCGTCTTGCCGTCGGCTCGCCGGGACATGTCGGAAGGCAGTGCGTCGCCCTCCTCTTCCCCGTCGTCCACGAGCGAACAGCCGGCCAGGGCGATGAGCAGGACGGCGGCAAGGAGCGCAAGACGGCTAGTGAGGGACATTCGATGATTCCGGGAGGCGGCAGACGAGCATGACATTGGCGAAGGGCTTGCCCTGGTTCATCGAATCGGTTTCGACGACGAAGCCAAGGTCTTCCAGGATGGTGACCCAGTCGGCCAGCGGCCGGCAATACAGCTGCGGCAGGCGGTGGCCGCGGCTGTAGGTGACGGCATGGTCGACCCAGTTGCAGACGCGGTGGCGCAGGCCGGCCGAGGCATCGCCGACCCGGGTCAGGAACAGGCCGCCGGCTGGAAGGGCGGCGCGGATTCGCTTCAAGACATCCTGTTGGCAGGCGTGATCGAAATAATGCAGGGCATCGAGAATGGTGATGACATCGACGCTGCCAAAATCGACCCGGGTCATGTCGCCCTGCTCTATGTGCACGAGCGGATGTTCGCGACCGAAGGCGCGGGCGGCCCGATCGACATCCTTCTGCATCAGTTCGATGCCGCGCAATTGCAGTGGCTCGGGGGCGGCCGGCCAATGCCCCGGCCAGTTGCCTTGCTCATAGAGCTTGCGGGCGGCAAGCAGCCAGGCGAACAGGCTGCCCTGGCCGCAACCGAGATCGAGATAGCGGCCACTGGCCGGGAGCAGGCCGCGCTTGAGAATTTCGCGGAAGATGCTGTCGGAGGACAGCTTGCCGCGCGAGTAGTGATAGGCGAAACGGTTGCCGCCGGCAAAGGGGCGGCTGGCTTCGTCGATCAGGCTGCGCAGGAAGTGCCGGGTCATGGGACGGGGTCGGGGAGCGCAACGGCATTGAGTCGATCTTCGCGCAGCCTGGCGAGCAGGCGTGGCAGGACGGCGAGGATGACCGGTTGGCCTGCCGCCGTGCGGGCGGCATGGCCGTCGTGCAGGAGCAGGATGTTGCCAGGACCCAGGTCCTGCGTCAGGCGCTGGAAAACGGTATCGGGGTCGCCGCAGCGCGTATCGTAGGCGCGGCGCGTCCAGCTGGCCAGCTTCAACCCGAGGCGGTGCAGCACGGCGTCCAGGAAGGGGTTGCGCAGGCCCGCCGTGGCGCGGAAATAGCGCGGCGATCGACCGGTTATTTCGCTGAGGGTGGCCTGGGCGGCGGCGATGTCGGCCTGCATGCGGACTGGCCCGAAGGTGGCGAAGGCCTTGGCATGCGAATCGCCGTGATTTTCGACGCGATGGCCACGAGCGACGATTTCGCGGCACAGTTCGGGATTTTCGCGGGCGCGCCAGCCGATGCAGAAAAATGTGGCCGTGGCGCCGGCTTCTTCAAGCAGGTCGAGGACGGAGGGGGTGACTACCGGGTCAGGACCGTCGTCGATGGTCAGGGCCACCTCGCGGCGGGCGACGGCGGCCGCCGGCAGGCGGGTCAGGTTGGGGCCGAGCAGGGTCGAGCGCGGGAGCAGGCCGGCGGTGGTGATCACCGCGTGATTGACCAACAGGATGCCGAGCGCCCAAGGCCAGAAATGCGGCAGGAGCAGGCAGCCGGCCAGCGCCGCAAGATGCGCGGCAATGGTTATCTTGATGGCGGGGGTCGGCGTCCAGGGTGTCGGCATGTCAGATGGAAAAATGGGCGAGAGCGAGGAAATGTTCCCACAATAGCAGCCAGGCCGGCCAGTCGTGCCCGCCGGGCACGACCTGACGGGCGGCGGCCGGGAAACGGGCGGCGATGAAGTCCATGCCTTCGGCGAATCGATCTGCCTCGCCATAACCGAGGTATACCGGAAAGTCGGTCGGCGGCGCCTTGAGCCAGTTGTAGGCGCGATACTCCGGATCGCTCATCTCTTCGGCCGTCGGTTGCCAGCTGTCGAGACCGCCGGCCCGCTCGATGGCATTGGTGGTCAGGCGGCTGCCCGGATAAGGCGCGAGCAGGCACAGACCGTCGGCAAGTCCCGGGAAATCGGCATTCAGGCTCAGCGCGAGCAGGCCGCCGAGCCAGAGACTGGCGTAATCAGCGCGGGCCGGGCGAAGGATCTGGTCGACGATGGCGGGAATGGCCTTGCCGCTGGAAAGCGCGTCGAGTTCGAGATCGACGGCGAGCAGACCGAGTTTCGATGCGTGGTGATCGACGGCGGCAAAGAAGCCGTTTTCGACGTAGTGTTCGGGCTGCATGCCGGCGCCCGGCAGCAGCACCAGCAGGTTTTCGGCCGCGCACCTATGGCGCAGGGTGCGAAGCGCGGGACTCATGCGGTTTCACGTGAAACGCGGCCAGTCGAAGAGGATCGTTCTTTTCGCTTAGGCACGAGGCCGTCCGACGAAGCTGGCCGAGAGCAGCAGCGCGAGGACGGCGCCGGGACCGACGGTGATGCCGATGGCGTGCAGCACCGGCACGTTCGACAGGGCCAGCGTGCCGAAACCGATGGCCGTGGTCAGGTTGGCGACGGCCATCGAAACCAGCGTCTGGCTCTCCAGATTCTCCCCGTTGTTGGTCCGGTCGAAAAATAGGGCGTAATTGGAGCCGACGGCAACGATCAGCAACATGCCGATCAGATGCAGCAGATGCAGTCGCTCACCGGCCAGATGCAGGCCGGCGATGACCAGGAGGACGGATATCAGCAGCGGCAACAGCACGGTGGCCAGCCGCCGGAGCGAGCGCAGGGTGACGGCAAGCAGGGCGACGATGGCGACGAAACCGGCAAACGAGAGTAGTGTCGCTTCGCGCAGGTAATCGTTGTACAGCGTGTCGAATTCGCTTTTCAGGTCGACGAACAGCGCGCCGCTGCCGGTCAGCGCAGTGCGTACCGATTCGATCTCGATGCCCCTGTCGCCTTCGGGTGGGCGCAAGGGCAACAGTACGCTCCAGCCGCTCGGGCGCCGCAGCAGCAGAGAATCGACGGCCAGCGCCAGGCTTGTCCCGGTCAGCTCCTGGCGTGTTATGTTGCCCTCTTCCCGCGTCTTGCGGACGTCTTCGAGGAATCCGCCGAGCTTGCCGGCGGCCAGCGGCGAGTCGGCCTGCGCGGTGCGCAGGCGGGCCTGCAATTCGTCGTCGGTCGGCAGGCAGGCGCGACGGGCCGCCTGCATGGCCTGGCTGGGCAGGAAGCGGGCCGGACTGTCGTAGCCGCCGATGACGCCCCGGGTAATCAGGCCGTCAAGCTGCAGTCCGGCCCGTTCGGCAGCCTGGAGGGCCGCTTCGCGGTCGGCGGCGGTGATGACGGCCATGTAGCGGGCGTCCGGGGCGGCGATATCGGCCCGCAGCGCCGCATCGGTGGCCGAATCCTCGGCGCTGATCGTGCTCAGGGCCGAGAGGTCGGGATGCCACAGGCGGTCGTGATCGAAGGCGAGCAGGCCGGCGGCGAGCAGTGCGAGGACGAGGATCGGCCGGCGCAGGTCTTGCAGTATCGCGATGCTGTGCTTGAGAAGGGGACCGAGATGGCTCAGGTCGCGCATGGCGAACTGACTGCCGGCCAGCGGTGGCAGGATGAAGCGGGTGACGGTGGCGGCGGCCAGTACGCCGCTCAGCGCATAGAGGCCAAGTTGGGAGAGGCCGGGGAAACCTGAAAACAGCAATGCCGCGAAACCGAAAGTCGAGGTCAGGACACCGAGCCTGATGGTGGGCCAGAACCGCTCGCGCCACTGGCTGACTCCTAGCCGACTGGACTGTACGAAATAGTAGATCGAGTAATCGACCGCTTCGCCGATCAGGGCCGAACCGAAACCGACGGTGATGCCGAAGACCGTGCCGTAGACGAGACTGACGGCGACGATGCCGGCCAGCGCGCCGCTGACGACCGGTAGCAGACCGAGAACCATCAGGCGGGGCGAACGATAGACGAAGAACAGCACGGCGACGATGGCGAGACTGCTGATACCGGATAGCCGGCTGACTTCGCTCTTGATGGTCGCCCGCGATTTGACGGCGAACAGGCCGGGACCGGACAACTGCATGCTTAGCCGGCTAGCCGGCGCAACTTCCGAGAACTGGCTGTGGATCAGTGCGATGGCCTGTTCCTGGCCGTCGGTATCGGAACCCAGGGCTGCGGTCTGCAGCAGGAGCATGGCCCGTTCGCCGTCGCGGGAAGCCCAGACGCCGTCGCGGATATTGGGTTGGGCGCCGGCATTCAGGCCATTGAGTATTTCGATCATTTCGCCGGTCGGATCGCGCGGCAGCAACTTTTTGATCAACATGCCGGTCGGCGAGGCCAGGCTCTCTATGCTATCGGCAATGCTTGTCCGCAGGCCATCGACGGTGAAGCGGGCGGGGGTGATTGACGGGCTGAGCAGGTAGCGGTGGCGGAAAAGGAAGTCGCGGTCGGCGTCCAGACTACCGGTTTCGCCGTTCTGCACGGCAACGAATACCGACGATTTTTCGAGTCGACTGCGCAGTTCGCGGGAAGCGCCGGCCCGTTGGCCGGCGTCGCCGCCCGCGATGGCCACCATCAGCAGTCGTGAGACGACCCCTTCTTTCAGCTGGTCGACCAGCACCTGTTGCTCGACGCTTGGCTTGGCCGGCAGGAAAAAGGACATGTCGGCCGAAAAGCGGCTGTTCCAGACGATGGCCGCACCGGCCAGCATGGCCAGCAGCCAGATCAGGAAAGCGCGTACGGCCGATCGTTTCATTTGACATCGACCGGGTCGATGCTGATAACCGAACGATCGCCGTCGGCCTGCAGGTATTCGATATTGCGCACCTGATTTCTCTGGCCGCTGACGGTGATGCGCAGGATGATGGCGGCTATTTTTTGGTCGCTGGGCAACAGTGTAAGCACCCACTTGTCTGAGTTGCCAGATAAGTGGAGGGCATAATTTTTTTCCAGCGCGAGCCGATTGCCCGACAGCGTACCGCGGATGCTGTCGACGAAGGCCAGCGCTTCCGGCTGGTTGGCCAGATTGATGCTCAGTTTCTGTTTTTCGCGTTCGATCGACAGGGTGTCCCCGTCGAGCCGCAGGGTTTCGATTTTCGGCGCCAGCGTGCGCTTTTCCAGCCGATTGGGTGCGGTATAGGTCATTTCCCCGGAGGAGACGACCGGCTTGTCGAGTAGCGAGATGTATTTCTTCTCGACGAATTTCGCCTTGCCGCCCTTGTGAGTGGCCAGGTCGTTCATCAACTGGCCGATATCGAAGGCGGCGCTGGCCGGCAGGGCCAAGGTGAGCAGGATGAGGCTGCCGAAAAGTCTTTTGATCATTTTTTCTGCCAGAAATCGAAGAAATTGAACCAGTTGTAGGGGGCCTGGTGGCAGAAGTGCGTCAGGCGGTCTGCGTAGCGCTGCATGGCATCTCGAATGGCGGCATCGCGCAGCTCGCGCGGCGTTTGCGAAAAATCGGCCAGCGCTTCGAAGTGTAGCTGGTAGCGGTTGTCACCGAGATAGAGTCCGGTCATGAAGAAAACGGGGCGGCGCAGCATGGCCGCCATGCGGAAAGGGCCGACCGGAAAAGGCGCCGGTTTGCCGAGGAAGTCGCAATCGAGTGTGGTGTCGTCGCTCAGGCTGCGGTCGCCCAGCATGCCGACGACGTAACCCGCATCGAGCTTGTCGCGGGCCTGCAGCATCGAATCCATGCGGCCGAGCGGAATGATGTCCTGGCTTGCCGCCGGGTTGATCGCCTCCAGCGTGGCGTTGATCTTGCGGGCGTTTTCTTCGTACATCAGCATGGCAACCTTCAGCCCTTCCCTGCCCCGGCCAACGGCGCGCAGCACTTCGAAACTGCCGAGATGGGCACCGATGAGCAGGGCGCCGGGATACTGGCGAGCGGCTTCATTGACGGCTTCGGCGCCGATGATCTCGATGTCGAAGAGATCGAAGCGGTCGTTGAGCAGGTAGATGCGGTCGTGGATGGTGCTGGCGAAGCTGAATACATGGCGAAAGCCGTCCGACCATTCGGCCCAGCGGCCCAGCGCCAGGTGCAGGTAGTCGCGACTGAAGCGCCGGGCGCGTGGCGAGAAGAGGACAAAGTAGGCGGCAATTCCATGGAGCACGATACGGCCGACGGTTCGACCGAAGGTCAGCGAGATCCAGACCATCAATTTCAGGATGGCGAGATTGCTGCGCTCTTGCTGGCGCAGCCATTCGGCTTCGCTTTTCATGGTGCCGGCGCTTTCAGGCTACCCGATGCGACATCGCGATCGGCGGTACGAACGTTGAATGAAATCGACCCGCTTGCCTTGGCCTGAAAAACAAAAGTAAGCGCTTCACCCGGCCGGACGGGGCTGAAAAACTTGCTGTTGCCGACCTGCCACTTCAACTGGCTGCGTCCGATCATTTTCTCGGCGAAAAGAATCGCCCGGTCGAGCAGGACGACGCCCGGTACGATCGGATTGCCGGGAAAATGCCCGCTGAAGGCCGGATGGTCGGCCGGGAACGTCCAGCGGAATTCAGCTTCTGCCATGGGCGATCTTTTCGGCATACAGTGCCTGCAATTCGGCGCGAGGCAGTTTTCCGGTGCTGTTGCGCGGCAGTCCGTCGACCAGAACCAGCGGCCGGGGCAGGAAGATGGCATCGATGCGCTGGCGCAGGGCGATGCCGAGCTGCCGGGCGGTCAGGCCGGGGGCGACGACGAAGGCACTCAGCCGGGTCACCCCGTCCGCAACCTGGTCGTCGGGCAGGAAGAAAGTGCCGTCGACCACACCGGGAATGGCGCAGAGCTGGTGATTCAGGTAGGCCAGCGAGGTGCGTTTGCCGGCGATATTGATCAGGTCGGCGTGGCGGCCGTGCAGTAGGAAACGGCCATCCGGCAGCAATTCGATCCGGTCGCCGAGCGGTACGCGGCCCTCAACATGGCCGTCGCAGGCGACGGTCTCGTCGGCGGCCTGTTCGAGTCGAACGTCGGACAGCAGGGTCCAGGCGGCACCATCGGTGGTGCGGCGGCTGGCCAGTTGACCGGACTCTGTCGAGCCGTAGATCTCCAGCAAGGGCGCACCGGTACGCGCTTCGGCTTCGTTGGCCAGCGTTGCCGACAGCGGCGCGGTGGCCGAGAGCAGCAGATCGAGCGGCGGCAGCTCGATGCCGGCGGCGAGCAGTGTCGACAGGTGGAAAGGCGTGCTGACCAGCAGGCGCGGCTGCGGCACAGCGGCCAGCGCGCCGGCGATATCCTGCGGGAAGAACGGCTTGCCGGCCCAGAAAGAACAGGCGCCGTGCAGGGCAAGCAGGAAGGTCGATTCGAAACCGTAGCTGTGTTGGACCGGCACGGTCCCGACGATGGTGTGCGGACGGTCAAGCAGCCCCAGGGCGACTGCTTCGGCCCGGCCGTTGGCGGCCAGTTTGCCCCAGGTCTTGCGCTGAGCCTGCGGCAAGCCGGTCGAGCCCGAGGTGAACAGGATGGCGGCGAGATGATCGAACGGAATGGCCGGGACGCAAATATCCGCTGTCTGTTTCCTTCGTCCGGCGAGCAGGTCACGTGCGGGGAAATCAAAGCGCGGCAGATCCTGCGTGTCGGTACTGCCGTCGCAAAGGCAGACGAGATCCGGGTATCCGGCTTGCAGGCGGCGAAAGGTCGTTGTCGATTGTGAGGAAGGTTGCAGGCTGGTCATGCCGCGGAGCAGACCGGCGGCAAAACCGACCGCGAAATGGTAGCGGTCGTGGCACAGGTTGAGCAGATATCCGGTGGCCGGTAGCTGCTCGGCCAGCGCAGTTGCGTCGGCCAGATAGGCGGCGACGCTGACCGGGCCGTCCGGGCGCCAGGCGACGATGGCGGCGGGGTTGTCGTGGGTGAGCAGGGGCGCGGTGCTCATCACGGCGTGGCCGGCGGTTTCTGCTTGCCGTGCATGTGATAGGCGCGGACGATCTGGGCGAAACTGGGTCTTTCTTCCGGTGGCAGGACACGGATGCGCCAGAAATGCTCGCCGACGAACATGGCGGCGAGCAGGGGCATCGACAGCAAGTTGGCAAAGATCGACCATAGCGCGGCCGGCGCAAAGGTCCAGAGAATGGCCGAAATCAGCGCATTGATCAGGAAAAACAGCGTCCAGGCGACGGTTACCCGCCGGGTGTGGCGTTGTTTGCGCTCGGAAATATTGCCGTGATGCATGGCGCGGGCCAACTGGGTGATCAGGGCCTCGCCCTTGCCGAGCAGGCTGCGTCCGAACAGGGCGGCGAGCGCCAGGTTGGTGCCGAGGTGCTGAATGAAGAAGAGGAGCGCGACATTCCGGTGCAGGGTCGGCCACAACCTGGCCAGGGCGCCGAGCATGAGGAGGATGCCGCAGGCGGTGAGCGCCGGATGGCTGGCGCGCCAGAGCAACAGGACAAGGGTGGCGATAATCGGCGAGACGCCGAGCAGGACGGATAGGTCGGTATGACTGTTGCCGGCACTGCCGACGTGGGCAAGCGCAGCCCAGACGACGACGAAGACAAGCACAGCCAGGCCGCGCAGTAGCTGGGCCGGGCTGATGGTCATTTGGTTCGCCGGCTGACGATATGTTCGGTCAATGCCCGCAGCGACGAAAAGATGCGGATGTTGTCTTCGCTGTCCGATTTGAGCTGGAAACCGTATTGCTTGGAAATGACCAGGGCGATTTCGAGGACGTCGATCGAGTCCAGGCCGAGGCCGTCGCCGAACAAGGGGGCGTCGGCTTCGATTTCGCCCGGGGCCAGGTCGAGATTGAGGGCCGTGACGATCAGCTGGGCAACTTCGGGTAAGAGGGCGGCGACGGCTTCCTGGGAAATGGCTTGAGACATGGCGATACTTCCGTGGATTATTGGCTAAGGGTGCGGAACGCGAGGACCGCGTTGCTGCCGCCAAAGGCGAAGGAATTCGAGAGGGCGGCACGCAAGGGTTGAGCGCTCCGGAGCGCGGTGACATGGTCGACCCCGCTGCATTCCGGGTCGAGCGCGTCGAGATGGGCGGTCGGCGGAATGGCCCGGTCGCGCAGGGCAAGCACGGTGATGATGGCTTCGATGGCGGCCGAAGCACCGAGCATGTGACCGTGCATCGATTTGGTGGAACTCACCGCAAGCCGGTTGGCATTGTTGCCGAAAACGGCCTTGAGGGCGGATATTTCGACCGGGTCGCCCTCGGGAGTCGCGGTGCCGTGGGCGTTGACGTAATCGATATCGCTTGCCGCCAGGCCGGCATCGGCCAGGGTCAGTTCGATGGCGCGAATCTGGCCTGCGGCCTCCGGGCGTACGAGGTGGCTGTGATCGCAGGTCGTGCCGTAGCCGATGATTTCGCCATGGATGCGGGCACCGCGAGCGACGGCATGTGCCCAGTCTTCAAGCACCAGGGCCGCCCCGCCCTCGCCCAGCACCAAGCCGTTCCGGTTCCTCGAAAAGGGGCGACAGGCGGATGGCGAGCTCTCGGCGTCGCCGGGGGCCATGACACGCAGCGCCTCCCAGGCGCGGGCAACGCCGTAGGTCTGCGGCACGTCCGAGCCGCCGGTCAGCATGACGGTCGCTTCACCGCTCCGTACGCGGCGGAAAGCCTCGCCGATGGCGATTGCCGACGAGGCGCAGGCGACAGTGTGGGTCATGCTGACGCCACCCAGGCCAAACTGGATGGACATGTGGGCGCTTGCCCCATTGTTCATGCCGAGGACGACGGTCAGCGGCGACAGGCGTTCGCGGTATTTTTGCCATAACTCGCGGTAACCTTTTTCGTAGGTCAGCGTCCCGCCGAGGGCCGTACCCCAGGCCACGCCCCAGTCATTGCGCATCCCCTGTCCGACCTGGCGAGGCAGGCCGGCGTCGTTCCAGGCATCGAATGCGGCAGCCATGCCGAGTTGGGCAAAGCGGTCCATCATGCCGGCCAGCGGCTTGCCGAGTGCGATATCGGGGTCGAAGGCGGTACAACTGACGAAGGGCATGGACAGCGGTCGCGGCGCATCGTCGGTTTGCAGGTGACCGACGGCCGACTGGCCGGCACACAGACGTCCGAAGAAATCGGCAAGGTCGCCGCCATAGGGGCTGACCAGCCCCAGGCCAGTTATTGCAACCCGCCGCCGTTTCATGTTTCAGCTCTTAGACCGGGCAATCAGCCCGTTCATCAGCGTTGCAATTTCGCCGACCGTCCGGGGTGTTTTCAGGTCACGGGGAAGCTTGATGCCGAACCGGTCTTCGAATTCAAACATCAGTTCGAGCATCATCAGGGAGTCGACGCCAAGTTCGGCCAAGAGCGCCCCGGAAACGACTTTTTCCGGTTCGGCGCCAAGGCGGTTCTTGAGAAATTCGCGAATCAGGTCGATAGATTCCATAGGCTTGCGATTTTAGCTGAAAGCCCATGTTTTCCAAAGATTTACACCGCCGGCACCTTGCCGGCGGGGTGTTAGCCCATGCGAAACGCGTCGTTTGTTACCATGTCGCCACCTTTCTTCATTTGCCAACCGCGGAGCCGCGCATGCAACTCTTTTCCAGACCGCACTGGGCCCGGCAGATTGTCTCCCGGGTAATCATCCTTTGGCCCCTCAAAGCGGTTGGCACGATGCTGTTCATGCTCCTGTTTTTCTGGGGCTATTTCGGCGTGCTGCGCAATCCGTTGTTTCCGACCACGACCATGCCGCTGATCGGGCTCGACGCCTGGATACCCTTCACGCCGCTGGCCTTTCCGGCCTATGTTTCGCTATGGGTCTACGCTTCGCTGGCGCCGGCCCTGCTGCGTGATTTCCGCATGTTGGCCCTGTTCGGAACGTGGATGGCGGGCCTATGCCTGTTTTCCCTGGCCATTTTCTGGCTGTTTCCCACCACCGTCCCCGCAGCCGGGATCGACTGGAGTCTTTACCCGGAGATGGCGCTGATCAAGAATGCCGACCCCGGAGGCAACGCCTGTCCCTCGCTGCATGTCGCGGCGGCGGTGTTTTCGGCATTCTGGCTCGACCGGGTCTTCCGCTCCGTCGGCGCGCCTTTCGCCCTGCGCTGCCTGAGCGGCTTGCATTGCCTGGCCATCCTGTGGTCCACGGTCGCCACGCGCCAGCATGTGATGCTCGATGTGCTGGCCGGCACGGTGCTCGGCGTGAGCTTCGCCGTCTTGTCCCTGCGCCGCGCGCGGGCGGTCGGTGGGGAAATCTAGCGAATCACACGCCCAGTTGCCGCAGCGTTTTCTGGAAGCGGGCGGCATCCTGGAAGCCGACGATGCGCACCGCCTTGATTTCCTCCCCTGCCGCATCGTAGAAAATGATGCCGGGCGGGCCGAAAAGATTGAATTTGGCCAGTAGTGCCTTGTCTTCGTCGGTATTGGCGGTGACATCGGCCTGCAACAGCGTGAAGCCGGCCAGTTTTGCCCGAACGGCCGCATCGGCAAAGGTGTAGCGTTCCATTTCCTTGCACGAAACGCACCAGTCGGCATAAAAATCGAGCATGACCGGCCGCCCGGCCGCCTTGATCCTCGCTTCGAGTTGTGCCACCGAGGCGATGCGTTCGAAAGGGAGCGGCTTTGCTTCGCCGGCGACGGCTTGTCCGCGTAGTCCGGCCAGCGGTTGCAGAGGGTCGCGGTTGCCGGCCAGGGCGCCGATCAGCAATGCGGCGCCGGTGAGCAGCATGACGATGCCGATGCCCTTCCAGAATCGTTGCCAGCCCTTGGCGTGCGGCGGCAGGGGGTCGAGGGCGTGCAGGTAGATGGCCGGAATGACGAGCAGGGCGGCCCAGGCCAGCATCGGGACGACCGGCGGCAGTACCGGCGAGACGAGCCAGACGGCGGTGGCCAGCAGCAGTACGCCGAAAGCCTTCTTGACCCCCTCCATCCACGGCCCCGTTTTCGGCAGCAGTGAGCCGCCGGCAACGCCGACGGCGATGAGCGGGGCGCCCATGCCGAGCGCCATGACGAAGAGCGCCGTACCGCCGAAAACGGCGTCCCCGGTCTGGCCGATATAGAGCAAGGCGCCGGCCAGCGGCGCTGCGACGCAGGGGCCGACGATCAGCGCGGACAACGCGCCCATCAGGAAAACGCCGATGCCGCGCCCGCCTTGCAGATGACCCGATTCTTCCGACAGCTTGCTTTGCAGCGCGGTCGGCAGTTGCAGTTCGTAGAAACCGAACATCGAGAAGGACAAGACGACGAAAACCAGCGCAAAACAGCCGAGCACCCACGGATTCTGCAAGGCGGCGGAGAGCAGCGTGCCGGTCAGGCCGGCGGCGACGCCGGCTGCCGCGTAGGTGACGGCCATGCCGAGGACGTAGGCGAGCGACAGCGCGAAACCCCGGGCATGCGAGTTCTTGTCGCCTTGCCCGGCGATGATGCCGGAGAGAATGGGAATCATCGGAAAGACGCAGGGAGTCAGCGACAAACCCAGGCCGGCGATGAAGAAGAAGGCCAGGTTGGCCCAGAAGCCTGCCTGTTTGAGCGTTGCCGCGATTTTTCCGCTTTCGTCGCCGTCGGCTGCCTTGGAAGCCGGCGGCAGGCCGGTCGGGTCGGGCAGTTCGACGCTCAGCGGCTGGGTTTGCGGCGGATAGCAGACGCCGGCGTCGGCGCAGCCCTGGGAAGTCACCCTGAGTTTCAGTGGCAGCGGGCCGGAACTGATGCGTTCGACCGGGACGCGGATGGCGACGGTCTTGTAATAGACCTCGACATCGCCGAAATTCTCGTCCTTGTGCGCCTTGCCCTTGGGGAAGCTCGGCGTGCCGAGCGTGGCCGCATCGCCGTCGACGGCAAAGCGGAACTTGTCGCGGTACAGGTAGTAGCCCTTGGCGATCTCGTAGCGGATTTCCAGGGTCTGGCCGTCGACGGCCTTGACCGACGGCTTGAAGGCGACGGCCGGGTCGAGGAATTCCTCGGCATGGGCGAGGGAAACGAAAAAGGCGAAGAGGAGGAAGAGCAGGCGCATGGTCATTTGATCGTTTCCGCCGTCACCCAGTTCAGGTAGGCGGGCAAGCCGCGGCTGATCGGCAGGGCGATGATTTCGGGCAACTCGGCAGGATGGAGCTGGCGAATCCTGGTTTCGAGCGCCGGGTAGCCGGCTGCGGTGGACTTCAGGAAAAGCGGAATTTCGGAGGTCGATTCGACCTTGCCCTGCCAGCGGTAGAGCGATTGGACGCGCGGCAGGATATTGACGCAGGCGGCCAGCCTTTCTTCGATGACGGCGAGCGCGATGGCATTGGCGCTTTCTTCGTCCGGGCAGTTGGTGATGACGAGCAGGGTTTCCATGGGCGAATTCTACTTGAGCAGGCGACGACGGGTCAGGTGCAGGGCGATGGCGAAGGCTATGCCGGCAGTGGCGAGCAGGGCCATGATGTGGATCAGGGCATTGGCCGGAACCTGACCGGCGAGCAGCGGCCGGACCAGCGCGACACCCTGGGCCAGCGGCAGCCAGCCGCCGATCAAGGCCAGCCAGCCGGGCAACTGGGCGGTCGGGAAGAAAACCCCGGAAATCAGCGTCATCGGCGTGATGAAGAGGGTGAAGTAATACATGAAAAAGTCGTAGGAAGGGGCCAGGGCGTTCCAGATCAGGCCGAGCGCGGCGAAGGCCAGGCCGGTGAGGACGATGGCCGGCAGCGCCCAGAGCATCATGGGACCGTGGGTGAGGCCCATGGCGGTGACGACGACAAGGATGGCGGCGCCGGAAAAGAGCGATTTGGTCGCCGCCCAGAACAGTTCGCCGGCGACGACGTCGGCCAGGCCGAGCGGCGTGTTGAGGATGGCATCCCAGGTTTTTTGCACATGCATGCGCGAAAAGGCCGAATACAGTGCTTCGAAGGTGGCGGCGTTCATGGTCGAGGCGCAGACGGTGCCGGCGGCAAGAAAGGCGACGTAGGGCTGGCCCTCGATGCTCGGCAGCATGGCGCCCAGGCCGTAGCCGAGACCGAGCATGTAGATCAGGGGGTCGGCCAGGTTACCGAGGATGGACGGCAGGGCCAGTTTTTTCCAGACCAGGAAATTGCGCCGCCAGACCGGCAGGAAGCCGAAGAGTCGGGGCTGGGCGACGGCAAGGGAGGAAGGCATCGGATCGCTCGGGGCGGTGAATGGATCGTCCATTTTAGTGTAGTGTTGCACGCTCTCTGGCACTTAAAACCTTGTCTTTTCGGCCATGACGGCGTTGCAAATCCTCGCGATACCACTGGGTATCGCTGTGGTTTGCGCCTTGCCCCGACCAAAAATCCATCGGTTTTAACTGTGCCGCCAAGAGTGCAACACTACACTAGCGCCGCCGCGATCCAGGCCGGAACTCAAGCGCCCCTTGCACTCCGGCAATACTCGTCCAGTTCGGGCAGGTCGTCGGGGTCGAGTTCGAGACAGGCCAGGCAATCCGCCCCCAGCTTGCCCCATTCGTTGCTCTGCCGCTGCGTGGAATTCAGTTCGATCAGGTATTCGGCCAGTTGGGCGATGGCGATCAGCTGGCGCGAACGATGCGGGATGGTCAGGGTGCCGTTCAATGCCTCGCGGTCATGGTGATGGCGGATTGCCTGACAGGTTTCTTCGGGTAGCAGCCAGTCTTCCGCCAATTGCGCGCCGAGTGTCGCATGGTTGAGCCCGATGCCCTCCTCTTCGACGGCGGTGAATGACAAGGCACTCTCCTTGTTGGCCCGGGCCAGCACCGTACGGTATTCCGGGAAGGGGTTCATCAGCATCGGAATGCCGCAATCGCGGAACAGTCCAAAGGTATAGGCGTCTTCCGGGCGAATGCCGGCCACCTTGCCGAGTCGTTTCGCCACACAGGCCGCCATTTCCGCGGTCATCGCGGAGGCGTCCCAGAAGCGCTCCATGTGCGGTACATGCTTGAATACCTGGTGCAAGGCCAGGCCGGCGACGGTCCTGGTGACCAGATTCAAGCCGAGCACGAGCAGGGCTTCCTGGATGCTCGGCACCTTCTTGCCGAAGGAAAAATAAGGTGAATTCGCTACCTTGATCATGCCGGCGGCCAGCCCGACATCCTGGCTGAGTAGCTTGGCCAGGCGAATGAAGTCAGGATCGTCTTTGGTCGTTTCCTGCTCGATCTGGATGAGAATGCTCGGGCGGGGCGGAATGCCGATTTCCCGCATCTCGATTTTCATCTTGTTCTCGAACGTGTTGTCCTCGGAAGGCGTGTTTGCCAAGACCTCTTCGCTCGTTCGGTGTTCATCCATCGCAGGCCCGGTAGTGCTTCAAAGCGCTCAGTATATTGCTAAGGTCATAGTTTGGCTTGGTCGCGGCGCGTGTATTTTCATATTTCTATGATATTCCTGTGAAAGAATGCCTATCGGTAGACTGGCACTAAACTTTGTCGACCGGCGATAATCGAATCAAGGTTGGGTTTGCCGATGGAAAGGACTCCTGTCATGAATACGAAGCGCACCCCCAAGGCCGTCCTGATCGATCTGGCCGGCGTCATGCATACCGGCGACGACCCGCTGCCGGGTGCGGTCCGGGCCCTTGACCGGCTGCGCGCAGCCGGTCTGTCCCTGCGCTTCCTGACCAACACGACCCGAACACCGAGCCATACGCTTTACGCCAAGCTCCAGCGCATGGGATTCTCCCTGGCCCGAGCCGAAATACAGACGGCAGCGCTGGCTGCCCGCACGCTGGTGCATCACCGGAAACTCCGGCCCTTGTGGCTGGTCCATCCGGATATCGCCGACGAGATGGGAAAAAGCGCCCGCGACCCGGATATCGTCGTCCTCGGCGACATGGGCCCCTACTTCACCTATCCCCTCCTCAATCATGCTTTTCGCCTGCTGATGGAGGGGGTTCCGCTGATGGCCATGGCCCGTAACCGCTATTTCATGGAGCCGGATGGCCTGTCGATGGACATGGGCGCCTTTGTCGCCGGGCTGGAGTATTCGGCCGGGGTGAGCGCCGAAATTACCGGCAAGCCGGCAGCGTCCTTCTTCAGCGCTGCCCTGGCCGAACTGGGGCTGGCGGCGGCCGACACGGTGCTGATCGGCGACGATTTGCGCGACGACATCGGCGGCGCGCAGGCGGCCGGCATTCCCGGCATACTCGTGCGGACCGGCAAGTTCAGGGCCGGCGACGACGCCGATCCCGAGATTCGTCCGGCCGCGGTGTACGACGACTTCGCGGCGGCGGTCGACGCGATTCTCGCCTGAGAACTGCCTGTCGCCCGATGCGGTGCGGCATCCCGCCTGGCCGCGAAGCTGTCAAAATGGCGGCATGTCGACAGCCATCGTCCTGACCACCCTCAACGCCAAATACATTCATGCCTCCCTCGGTCTGCGCTACCTGCTGGCCAACATGGACCGGCACGGCGGGGCCGGCCTGCGCCAACGAACGCGCCTGCGCGAATTCACCGTTGCCCGGCCGGTGCAGGACATTGCCGATGCCCTGCTGGCCGAACTGGGGGCGCCGCTTGACGGAGTTCCGCAGATTATCGGTTTCGGCGTCTACATCTGGAATGTGGAGCAGAGCACCGAAGTCATCCGCCGCCTCAGGTTGCTCCGCCCCGCCCTGAAAATCGTCCTCGGCGGTCCGGAGATCAGCCACGAATGGGAAGACAGAGAGATCGTCGGGATGGCTGATCACCTGATTACCGGCTGGGGCGATGTCAGTTTTCCCCGGCTCTGCCAGGCACTGCTTCACGGACCGCGGCCGCTGACGAAGGTGATTCCCGGCGAGCAGCCGGCGCTGGCCGACATCGTGCTGCCCTATGCCGAATTCGGCGCCGACGACCTGGCCCATCGCCTGCTTTACGTCGAAGCCTCGCGTGGCTGTCCATTCAGATGCGAATTCTGCCTCAGCTCGCTCGACAAGACCGCCCGGGCCTTTCCGCAGGACAGCCTGCTGGCCGCGTTGGATACGCTCTACCGGCGCGGGGCGCGCAACTTCAAATTCGTCGATCGCACATTCAACCTGAAGATCGACGCTGCGCTGGCCATCCTGCAGTTTTTCCTCGACCGTCTGACGCCGGATCTCTTCCTGCATTTCGAGGTCATCCCGGACCATCTGCCCGAACGCCTGAAGGCGGCGATCGTCCGCTTTCCGCCCGGTACGCTGCAGTTCGAAATCGGTGTCCAGACTTTCAATCCGGCGGTCCAACAAGCCATTTCGCGGCGCCAGGACAACGCCATGACCTGTGAAAATATCGACTGGCTGGTCAGACACAGCCAGGCCCATCTGCATGCCGACCTGATCTTCGGCCTGCCCGGCGAAACGCTGGAAAGTTTCGCCGCCGGTTTCGACCGTCTTCATGCCCTGCAGCCGCACGAAATCCAGCTCGGCCTGCTGAAACGCCTGCGCGGTACCCCCATCGCCCGCCATAGCGAGGCCCACGGCATGGTCTACGACGCCCTGCCGCCCTACACCGTCCAACATACCGCGGCCGTCGATGCGCTCACCGTCCAGCGCTTCACCCGTCTCGCCCGCTACTGGGAGCTGTTGGCCAATTCCGGCCGCTTCAAGGCAAGCCTGGCCGACCTCCTCGACGCGCCTTCGCCCTTCGCCGCCTTTCTCGACTTTGCCGACTGGCTGTGGCTGACCGTCGCCCGGACCAGCCGCCTGACGCCGGAAGCCCTGCTCGATGCCCTGTTCGACTATCTGACCGGCGTCATCGGCCGGAATCGGGAAAGCACCCGGCAAACCCTGCTCGCCGACTACCTGTCGAGTGGCGCCCGTGCCAACCCGCGCTGCCTGCAGGGCTGTCTGAAGGACCGGGAAAAGCCGGCACCGCGCGAGTCGAGGGCGCGGCTGCAACGCCAGGAGCGGCACGGCGGCTGACGCGGAGACAGACGCGGGCGGCTAATCCCGCAGTTCCCGTCCGGTCAGCTTGATGAAGACATCTTCGAGGTTGGAGGCGCGGTGTACGTAGCGCAGGCCCTCAGTGTCGGCCAGCCTGGCGAGCAGGGGGCGCGGCTCATGGCAGTAGAAGAAGGCGGTTTCGCCGCTGGTTTCGACCCGCTCCGCCAGCCCCCTGTGGTCATCGACGAATCTTTCCAGTCGGTCGGGCGACCAGCCATTGCCGGTATGGTCGTGCGCATCGTCGAAGATCTCCACTACCTGCGGCTCTATCTGTTCGGCGATGAGCCGGCGCGGACTGCCTTCGGCGATCTTGCGGCCGCGGTCGATAACGATCAGCCGGTCGCACAGGCGCTCGGCTTCGTCCATGAAATGGGTGGTCAGGATCAGTGTCTTGCCGGCCGATTTCAGTTGTTTCAGGCGATCCCAGATGAGGTGGCGGGCCTGTGGGTCGAGGCCGGTCGTCGGTTCGTCGAGGAAGATGATGTCGGGGTCGTTGACCAGCGCCCGGGCCAGGGTCAGGCGGCGTTTCATGCCGCCGGAAAGGGTGGCGATCCTGGCCTCGGCCTTGCCGGTCAGGCCGGCGAATTCGAGCAATTGCGGAATGCGGGCGCGGATGTCGGCATCGGGAATGCCGAAATAACGGCCGAAGACGAGCAGGTTTTCGGCACAGGTGAAATCGGGATCGAGGTTGTCGAACTGCGGGACGACGCCGACCCGTGCCCGCGCCGCCCGGGCGTCGGCCGGAATGGCCCGGGCATTGAGGACGATGTCGCCGCTGTCCGGCGTGGTCAGGCCGAGGCAGAGGCGCAGTGTCGTCGTCTTGCCGGCCCCGTTCGGGCCGAGCAGGCCGAAACAGGTAGCGGGCTCGACCGCGAACGACAACCCGGCGACGACCTCGGTACTGCCGTAGGTCTTGCGCAGCTCGCTGGCGCTTAGTGCCGCCACGCGCGGGTCACGATGTCGCGAATCAGGTGCAGGCGACGGTGGAAGAAATGATCGGCGCCGGGCACCACCACCACCGGCAGGTCGTTCGGCTGCGCCCATTCGAGAACGTTGGCGAGCGGTACCGTTTCGTCGGCCGAGCCGTGGATGACGATGGTGTCGTGCGGCACGGCCTCGGTGTCGTAGCGGCGGGTACCCTCGACGAAGCCGGCGGCGGTGCCGACCAGCACCAGGCGCTGGGCCGGATGTTCGGCTTCGCTCAGGCGCCGGGCGACACGGGTCTGGCAATAGGCGCCGAAGGAGAATCCGGCCAGTGCGACGGGCAGGTTGCCGCAACGGCATTTGGCGTCTTCGAGCACGGCGAGCAGATCGTCGGTCTCGCCGACCCCATCGTCATGGATACCTTGGCTGGCGCCGACGCCACGGAAATTCGGCCGGAAGGCGGCGTAGCCCAGGGCGACGAAGGTCCGGGCCAGGGTGTAGGCGACCTTGTTGGTGTTGGCGCCGCCGCCGATCGGGTGCGGGTGGGCGATCAGCGCGATGCCGCAGGGAGCGTCCGGGCGTTCCATGATGACGTCGATCTTGCCGACCGGGCCATCGACGAGGATTTTTTCTTCAATGACGCGCATGGTTCAGATCTTCAAACGTTCGACGACCTTGCCGCCGATCAGGTGTTTCTGGATGATTTCCTCGACATCTTCCCGGTCGACATAGGTGTACCAGACGGCTTCCGGGTAGACGACCATGACCGGTCCCTGGTCGCAGCGATCGAGGCAGCCGGCCTTGTTGATGCGGACCTTGCCCGGCCCCTTCATCTTGAGCTGGGCGATACGGTCCTTGGCATAGGTCTGCATTTCGCTGGCGCCCAATGCGTTGCAGCAGGTCTCGCCGGGTTCGCGTTGATTGCAGCAGAAAAAGACGTGATGCTTGAAGTGGCTCATGCGAACTCTCCTGTGTGGTCCGCCATTATAGGCGAGGCGGTTTCACGTGGAACGCGGCGGCCCGATTTCAAATGCCGGCGCGCTTGCCGTCGGCGCGGGAAAGTCGTTTCTCGATCCCGATCACGAGGGAGCAGAGCACGGCAACCGCCGCGATTTCCGTCCATTCCCCGATGCCGATCGGTGCCGTCTGGAACAGGCGATTCATGGCCGGCAGGTAGGTAAGCAGCAGTTGCAGGACAAGGGTGAGGCCGATGCCGCCCCAGATCCACGGGTTGGAAAACAGGCCCTGGCGCCAGAAGCCATGGTTCAGGGAGCGGCAATTGAAAAGGTAGGCGGCTTCGACCATGACGAAGACGTTGACGGCGATGGTCCGCGCTTCGGCCAGACCGTGGCCGTTCTCCAGGCCGCGCAGGAAGAGGCCGAAGGAGCCGGCGAGGAGCAGCAGGGAAACGAGGACGATACGGCGAATCAGGCTGCCGTCGAGAACCGGCATGTCGAGGCGGCGCGGCGGACGGCGCATGATGTCGCACTCGATCGGCTCGAAGGCGAGCGGCAGCCCGAGCAGTACGGCGGTGGTCATGTTGATCCACAGGATCTGCAAGGGAGTGATCGGCAGGGTGGTGCCGAAGAGGACGGCGGTGACGATGACCAGCCCTTCGCCGAAGTTGGTCGGCAGGGTCCAGGTGATGAACTTGACCAGGTTCTCCCAGACCCCCCGCCCCTCCTCCACAGCCGCTTCGATGCTGGCGAAATTGTCGTCGGTGAGCACCATGGCCGCCGCTTCCTTGGCGACTTCCGTGCCGGCCAGCCCCATGGCGATGCCGATATCCGCCTGCTTGAGGGCCGGCGCGTCGTTGACGCCGTCGCCGGTCATCGCGACGACCTCGCCGTGCGTCTGCAGGGCGCGGACGAGGCGCAGTTTCTGTTCCGGCTCGACCCGGGCGAAAAGGTCGGTTGCCTGGGCCGTCTCGGCCAGGGCCCGGTCGTCGAGGTCGCCCAGTTCGCGGCCGGTCAGGATAGTTCCGGCGTTCAGGCCGAGCAGGCGCGCCACTGCGCTGGCCGTGACGGCGTGGTCGCCGGTGATCATCTTGACCCGGATGCCGGCCGTATGGCAACTGCGGATGGCTGCGATGGCCGCCTGGCGTGGCGGATCGATCATGCCGACCAGGCCGATCAGGGTCAGCTTGTCGATGTCCTGCCCGGACAGCCGAAAATCCGGTGCGCCATCGATATCCTTGCGGGCGAGCAGCAGGACCCGCATGCCCTGCCCGGCGTAGCCGAGGGCCGCCGCTTCGACGGCGACGGGGTCTACCGGGCGGCTCCGTCCGTCGGCGGTCAGTTGCGCCACGCAACGGGGCAGCAGGCGTTCGAGCGCACCCTTGACGAAAACGACCATCCTTTCGCCACGACGATGGGCGGTGGCCATGAACTGGCGGTTGGCGTCGAAGGGGAGAAGGTCCTGGCGCGGCAGGGATGCGCCCAGTGCATGCTCGTTCAGGCCGGCCTTGCGGGCGGCGACGATCAGCGCCGCTTCGGTCGGGTCGCCGGTGATGGTCCAGCCGTCATGTTCGTGGCGCAGCGAGGCATCGTTACAGAGGGCACCGGCGACCAGGCATTCCCGGCCTGCCTCGTCCCCGTCGACCGGCCTGCCGTCGCAACTGATGGTGCCGGCCGGGTCATAGCCTTCGCCGCTCACTTGGTAATGCCGTTCGGCGCACCACAGGGCGCGGACCGTCATCGCATTTTCGGTCAGGGTGCCGGTCTTGTCCGAACAGATGACGGTCGTGCTGCCCAGGGTTTCGACGGCCGGTAGATGGCGGATGATGGCCCGGCGCCTGGCCATCCGGGCGACGCCGATGGCCAGGGTGACGGTGACGGCGGCCGGCAGCCCTTCCGGAATGGCACCGATGGCCAGGGCGACGGCCGCCATGAACATGTCGAAAGCCGTTTCGCCGCGCAGCAGACCGACGCCGAAGGTGAGCAGCGCCAGACCGCCGATGGCCCAGAGCAGCCAGTTGGAAAAGGTCGCCATCTTGCGGGTCAACGGTGTCGCCAGGTTGGGGGCGGCAGCGATCATTTCTGCGATGCGTCCGGTCTCGGTGGCGTCACCGGTGGCGACGACCAGGCCGCAACCCTGCCCGGCGACCACTGTCGTACCGGCATAGGCCATGTTGAGACGGTCGGCGAGCAGGGTATCGGTCGGCAGGGGGGCGGTCCGTCTGGCGCTTGCCAGCGATTCGCCGGTCAGCATCGAATCGTCGGTGTGCAGTCCGTACTGTCTGATCAGGCGCAGATCGGCGGGAACGCGGTCGCCTGCGGCGAGGAGTACGACATCGCCGGGGACCAGCAGACTGGCGTCAATTTGCCGGCGATGGCCGGCGCGGCGAACGGTGACCGTTGTCGCAACGCTTCGCGCCAGCGCGGTCAGCGCCCCTTCGGCCTTGGCCTCCTGCCAGTAGCCGATGACCGCGTTGACCAGGACGACGCCGAAAATGACGCAGGCGTCGACCGTTTCGCCGAGGGCGACAGTGATCAGTGCGGAGGCGATCAGGACCAGGACAAGCGGTTCCGCCAACTGCGCGACAAAGCGTCGCCAGACCGGGTTGCCTGGCATTTCGCCCAGGCGGTTGGGGCCGTGCCGGGCCAGTCTGGCGGCGGCTTCGTCGGCGCTCAGGCCGCTGTCGCCGTCGACGGCGAGGTACCGGGCGACAGCTTCCGCCGATTCGGCGTGCCAGGTCAGTTCCGGCGTGCGGTCAACAGGAGGAAGGGCAGGGTCAGGAAGGGCCATAGAATGCCGATCAGTCGGGTCAGGCCGTTGAAGTTGAGAAAGTGCCCCTGTCGCCAGGTGGCCAGCGCGGCCGCCGAATAGGGGTTCGGCGGCGCCATGTTGACCAGCACGGTGCCGGCCATCAGTGCCAGGGCGGCGATGATCAGGCGGGGTGTGGCGGGCAGTGCCATGGCGACGCCAAGGCCGGCGATGCCGACGATCAGGCCGAGGCGGGCACCGGGCGTCAGCCAGGCGAAGGCGTCGCCCGGGCTGACCAGGGCGGCGGCGGCAACGGTGGCAACGGCCAGGCAGAGGAGCAGAAAGATGGGCACGACAAGGTAGGCGGTGCTCAGCCTGGCGCACAGCATGCGGACGATCAGGCCGACGGCGAGAAGGTTGAAGGCGGTAATGCCGGCTTCGATGACGATGAAGCTATCGGCGGCGAAAGGCATGGCGCCGGTCAAGCCGAAAATCTGCCGCAGATCGCCGGCACCGAAGAGCAGTATTTCCGGCGAAAGCGGGACGAGCAGCCATAGGCCGAGCAGGGTTAGGCCCAGCTCGGCATGCGGAATGGGCGCGACCAGGCGTTGTTCGAGGGCGGCGATCCGGATGAAGATGCGCGGCCCGACTGCTTGCGCCCAGAGGGCGCCGAGCAGCCCGCCGAATGAATTGCAGGCCAGGTCGAGATTGGAGGGTACGCGCGAGGGGAGCCAGGTCTGCAAGGTTTCCATGCAGAAACTGACGCTGCCGGCGAGCAGGGTCGCCAGCAGCAGTCCGCTGAAGCGGCCGGGCAGGCTGCTCAAGGCCAGGGCCAGGAAGAAGCCGAGCGGCAGATAAACTGCAACGTTGGCGACCAGGTCGAAGGTGGTCCAGTAGCGCGGCCAGCCGCCTTCGAGAAAAGCGATCGGCGAGACACCGGTATCGCGCCAGCCGGAGAAGGGATGCAGGCTGCCGTAAACGACCAGGCCGCACCAGGCGAGCGCTAGATAACGGGAGAGCAGGATGGGGCCGCGACCGTGATGGAGCATGGCTTGATTTTAGGGGCGATTGCTCAGTCCGTCAGCCCAAACTTGTTGCATCGTGCATGCGTGTGGTTCGACCGCACTGCCGGTTGCGGTGCGCCGAATCGCCGGCCGGTATTTTTCCGGCTCAGCGATGATGCGGGTGATCGGCGGTGTGGCCGGTGGCCGCTGCGGCTCTGTGGTGCTGTGCGGCGTGTATTTCGGCCGGCACCCGTCGATGACCGACCCATTGCGGCAGCAGCGAGCCGGCGATCATGCCGGCGATGCTGACGCACAGGCCGATGAGCTGCGGCGGCACGGCCTGCCCGAAGCCGACCAGCGCGTAGGCATAATCGGGCGTTGCGTCACCTGTACCGGAGAGGCCGATCAGCGCTTCCACCAGTATCCAGGCCGTCAGTCCGCCAAAAATGGCGGCCAACGCACCCTGCGTCGTCGCCCGTTTCCAGAATGCGCCGAAGAAGAGAGGTACAAAGGCACCGGCCAGCGTGATCTTGTAGGCGTTTTCCACCATCTTGAAAATGCTGGCGTTGGAATACAACGCAAATCCCAGGACGACGCCGGCAAAGATCACGATGGCAACGCGCATGACGAGCAGGAACTGGTGATCGCCCATTTGCGGAAAGAAGCCGCGGACGATGTTTTCCGAGAAGGCTACCGAGGGGGCGAGCAGGGTGGCCGACGAACAGCTCATGATCGCCGACAGCACGGCGCCGAAGAAAATGGCCTGGGCGAAGACCGGGGTGTGCTGGAGCACCAGCGTCGGCAGCACCAGTTGCGAATCGGCCTCCATCAGGCCGTTGAACAATTCCGGGTCGATCAGCGTCGCCGAGTAGGCGATGAACATCGGCACGAAAGTGAAGCAAAAATAGATCGAAGCGCCGAGAACGGACCCCCACAGTGCGATCTTCCGGCTCTTGGCCGAGGTGATGCGCTGGAAAACGTCCTGTTGCGGGATCGACCCCAGCATCATGGTGATCCAGGCGCCGAGGAAGGTCAGCCATTGCCACGGATCGGCGGCCGGAAAGAAATCGAGCTTGCCGGCGCCGGCCGCATGCCGCACGACGGTGTCGATTCCGCCGGCCGGATCGGAAACGATCCAGGCGATGAACAGCATGCCGCCCATGATGACGCCCATCTGGACGAAATCGAGAATGGCCACGGAGAGCATGCCGCCGAAGGTGGTGTAGGTGAGGACGATGACGGCGCCGAGGATCATGCCCGCCGCCTGGCTGATGCCGTCGTTGGTGACGACGTTGAAGACGAGGCCGAGTGCCTTGATCTGGGCCGATACCCAGCCCAGGTAGCTGGCCACGATGCACAGGGTGGTCAGGACCTCGACCGTGCGGTCGTAGCGCAGCCGGAAATAGTCGCCGAGGGTCAGGATGTTGAGCTTGTAGAGTTTCCGCGAGAAGAAGATGCCGGCGATGATCAGGCACATCGACGAACCGAAGGGATCGGCGACGACGCCGCGCAGGCCGTCCTTGACGAAGGTGGCGGAGACGCCGAATACCGCCTCGGCGCCGAACCAGGTGGCGAATACCGTCGCGGTGACCACCGGCAACGGCAGGTGGCGGCCGGCGACGGCAAAATCCTTGGCGCTGTGCACCCGGGTTGCCGCGAAGAGGCCGATGCCAACGGAAACCAGCAGGTAGAGGACGACGAACCAGATCAGCATAATTGTGCGATCAACGACGCTAAGAGGTTGAAAACGCGGGGATTATAAAATCATTGACAGGGTCTGCGCGATCAAAATGGTGGATCGCTGTGAAATCGCACGGGCACATCGGTGCGCGGGTGAAAGAGTCCGAGGTCCATGGCGTGCAACAGCAGGCGCCCGGCCTTGGCGCAGGCCTCGCCGCCGTAGAGGTCGTCGCCGAGAATCGGATGGCCGAGCATCATCATGTGCACGCGCAACTGGTGCGAGCGGCCGGTAATCGGTTCCAGTTCAACACGCGTGGTGTTGGCCTGCAGGTCGCGGCCGACGACGCGAAACCGGGTTTGCGAGGGTTTGCCGATATCGTGATCGACCTTTTGCCGCGGCCGGTTCGGCCAGTCGCAGATGAGCGGCAGGTCGATTTCCCCGCCCTCGTCGGCAATCAGGCCGTCGACCACGGCGAGGTAACGCTTGTCGATCCGGCGCTCCCTGAAAAACCGTGAAAGTTGTCGGTGCATTTCCGCGCCGCGAGCCAGCACCAGCAGGCCCGAGGTCGACATGTCGAGACGGTGGGCGATCAGCGCGTCGGCAAAGCGGGCCTGGACGCGGGATGCCAGGCAATCGTCCATGCCCGCGCCGCGCCCCGGCACCGAAAGCAGTCCGGCCGGCTTGTCGACGACGACGATTTCAGTGTCGACATGGATGACGGTCAGGCCGAGGTCGGGTGGTGGCGAATAGGCACTCAAAACGGCTTCACCCGGATGCTGCAGTGGCTGTCCCTGAAGGCCCTGTCTTCCCTGGACCAGCCCGTACCGGGCGAGGTCTGGGCGCAGATACGCTGGTCGCCGGCCCGGTTCGCCCACCAGTACCAGGGGGCGGGTCGTGCCGACGCCTGGTCGACCAGGAGGCTCAGCGAGAGCAGCAGCAACAGCTTCCGGGGGCTTGTTTTATATGCAGAATCTACTTGCAAAGCGGCCATTGTAAATGTACTGTATTTATACACAGTATCGAGGTGAAACGGAGCGAGTATGGAATATACCCCGCCCTCTTCGAGAAATCGCTAAAATCGATACTTGCCAATGGCATATTGAGGCCAGTTGGGTAGCGAATCGGACTCAGCAATTTCTATTCCATCTTTGGCCCCTGTGCCATAATTCAATCAAATTATCGAGGTATGCCCATGGACGACAACAAGGCAAAGGCGCTTGCCGCTGCGCTGCAGCAGATTGAAAAACAATTCGGCAAAGGCTCCATCATGAAGATGGGCGAGGCCGATATCGATGAAGGTATCCAGGTGGTTTCGACCGGCTCGCTCGGTCTGGACATCGCTCTCGGCGTCGGCGGTTTGCCGCGTGGTCGCGTGGTCGAGATCTACGGACCGGAATCGTCCGGCAAGACCACGCTCTGCCTGCAGGTTGTTGCCGAAATGCAGAAACTCGGCGGCACGGCCGCCTTCATCGACGCCGAACACGCGCTCGATCCGCAATATGCCCAGAAACTCGGCGTCAATGTCGGCGACCTGCTGATTTCCCAGCCGGACACCGGCGAACAGGCGCTGGAGATCGCCGACATGCTGGTCCGCTCGGGTTCGGTCGACATCATCATCATCGACTCGGTCGCCGCCCTTACCCCGCGCGCCGAAATCGAAGGCGAAATGGGCGACCAGATGGTCGGTCTGCACGCCCGACTGATGAGCCAGGCCCTGCGCAAGCTGACGGCCAATATCAAGAAGACCAACACGCTGGTCATCTTCATCAACCAGATCCGCATGAAGATCGGCGTCATGTTCGGTTCGCCGGAAACCACCACCGGCGGCAATGCGCTCAAGTTCTACGCTTCCGTCCGCCTCGACATCCGCCGTATCGGCGCGATCAAGAAGGGCGACGAGGTCATCGGCAGCGAAACCAAGGTCAAGGTCGTCAAAAACAAGGTTGCGCCGCCTTTCCGCGAGGCGATTTTCGACATCCTCTATGGCGAGGGCATCTCCCGTCAGGGTGAGGTGGTCGAAATGGGTGTTGCTCACAAGCTGGTCGACAAGTCCGGCGCCTGGTATGCCTACAAGGGAGAAAAAATCGGCCAGGGCAAGGACAATGCCCGCGAGTTCCTGAAATCCCATCCCGAGATCGCCCAGGAAATCGAAGCGAAGATTCGCGAAGCCGCCAGCACAACCGTCATCAAGCCGACCAAGGCGGCTGCGGCGGATGCCTGACCTGCGCATCCGCGCCCTGCAATTGCTCACCCGGCGTGACTACAGCCGGGCGGGCCTGCAGGCCAAGCTTGCGCCCCACGCCGAATCGCAAGAAGAACTCTCCACCGTACTCGATGTCCTGCAATCCGAGCGCCTGTTGTCGGATGCCCGCTACGCGACGCAAAGGGTCGCGGCGAGGGGCCGTCGCTATGGTAATGCCCGTCTGCGCCAGGAATTGCGCCAGCAGGGTGTCGGTGACGACGACATAGCGCGGGCCTTGCCGGAAGCCGGTGACGAGAGCGAACGCTGTCGGGCCATTTGGACGAAAAAATTCGGCCGATCGCCGGAATCTGCGGAAGAGCGTGCCAAACAGATGCGTTTCCTGCAATATCGCGGTTTTTCCGGCGAAGCCATTCGTCGGGCGATAGGCGGAGTAGACGAATGAACATGCCGGTATCCAAACTCTCGGCCCACAATCTGAAGAAACGCTACAAGGCGCGGACCGTTGTCGAGGATGTTTCCTTCGAGGTCAAGTCCGGCGAAGTGGTCGGCCTGCTCGGTCCGAACGGCGCCGGCAAGACAACCTGTTTCTACATGATTGTCGGCCTGGTCGCTGCCGATGGCGGCGAGGTTTATATAGACGAGGACAAGTTGACTCACCTGCCGATGCACAGCCGGGCTCGTCTTGGCCTGTCTTACCTGCCGCAGGAAGCGTCGGTCTTTCGCAAGCTCAATGTCGAGGAGAATGTCCGGGCCATTCTCGAATTGCTCGATTTGCCGGCAGCCGAACTGAACGATCGCCTGGAGGGTTTGCTTAACGAACTGCATGTCAGCCATGTTCGCCATATCAACGCAGCGGCCCTGTCCGGCGGCGAGCGCCGACGCGTTGAAATCGCCCGGGCCCTGGCCACCAATCCCCGTTTTATCCTGCTCGACGAGCCCTTTGCCGGGGTCGATCCGATCGCCGTGCTCGAAATCCAGAAAATCATCCGCTTTCTGAAGGAGCGCGGCATCGGTGTCCTGATCACCGATCACAATGTCCGCGAAACGCTCGGTATTTGCGACCATGCCTACATTATTAACGCGGGCAATGTGCTGGCTGCTGGACGGCCGGATGAAATCGTCGATAATGAAAGCGTCCGAAAGGTTTATCTCGGCGAGCACTTCAAGCTCTGACCGGAAGACAAGGACCCTCCCCTACCGATGAAGCCGGCACTCCAGCTAAAACTCTCCCAACACCTGGCGCTGACGCCTCAGCTGCAACAGTCGATCAAGCTGCTGCAATTGTCGACGATAGAAATGCAACAGGAAATCGAGCGCTACCTGCTCGAAAATCCGATGCTCGAACGCGAGGACGAAGCGGGCGGGGAAAACTACGCCAGTGCGCAGCAGTTCGATTCGCCCCGGACGAGCGAGGGCGAGCGCGAACAAAAGACCGAACGCGAAGAGCGGGATGCCCGCGAAGAACGCGAGCAGGATGTTCCATCGGCCCCGGCCGATGTCGACGATGATCGCTGGGCCGCCGACGCCGGGACTTTTACCGGCGCCGGACGCGATGAGGACGACGATAGCGATTCGCAGGATATCCATGGCACGACCGTCAGCCTGCGCGACCATCTCGGTTGGCAGTTGGGCATGACCCAGGTTTCCGAGCGCGACCGCAGTCTGGTCCGTTTCCTCATCGAGGCGCTCGATGACGACGGTTATCTGTCGGCGCCGCTGCTCGAACTGTGGGAAACACTGCCGCCCGAATACGAAATCGAGATCGAGGAGCTGGAAATCGCGCTGCGCCTTATCCAGAACTTCGATCCGGTCGGTGTCGGCGCCCGCAACCTGCAGGAGTGCCTGGCCCTGCAATTGAGGGCTCTGCCGGACGGCGATCCGGACCGGGCGCTGGCCCTGGTCATTGTCGAAAAACATCTCGAATTGCTGGCTGCCCGCGATTTTGCCAAGATTCGCCGTCTGACCGGTTGTGACGATGAGGCGCTCAAGGCCGCCAACGCGGTGATTATCGGTCTCGATCCCCGGCCGGCAGCAGGCTACGCCCAAATCGAAGCGCGCTACATCACGCCCGACGTGATCGTGAAGAAGCTGAAGGGCAAGTGGACGGCCTATATCAATCCGGATGCCTATCCGCGCCTGCGCATCAATCGCCTGTATGCCGAAATCCTGGCCAAGCAGCGCCGCGGCAACGGCAACTTGTCGACGCAACTGCAGGAAGCCCGCTGGCTGATCAAAAACGTCCAGCAGCGCTTCGACACCATTCATCGGGTCACGCAGGCGATTGTCGATCGTCAACGCCAGTTTTTCGAGCACGGCGAAGTGGCTATGAGGCCGCTGGTCCTGCGCGAAATCGCCGATATTCTCGGTTTGCACGAATCGACGGTATCGCGTGTGACCAGCCAGAAATACATGGCGACGCCGCGCGGTATTTTCGAACTGAAATATTTCTTCGGCAGTCATGTCTCCACCGATACCGGTGGTGCTTGTTCCGCCACAGCCATCCGTGCCTTGATCAAGCAATTGATCGGGGCGGAGGACGGCAAGAAGCCCTTGTCGGATAGTCAATTATCCGAAATACTAGGCCAGCAGGGAATCGTAGTTGCCCGACGGACGGTTGCAAAATACCGCGAGTCGCTCAACATCCCCCCGGTCAATTTACGCAAGACCCTGTAGAGAGAGGAGAAAAAAGTGAATCTGCAGATTAGTGGTCACCACATCGAAGTCACCCCGGCCCTTCGCGAATACGTCGAAAACAAGCTGGACCCCGTGATCCGTCATTTCGACAAGGTAACCGGGGTTAGCGTCGTTCTGTCCGTCGAGAAACTGAAGCAGAAGGCGGAAGTGACCTTGCACGTTCCGGGCAAGGATATGCACGTCGAGGAATCCGGTGACGATCTCTACGCTGCCATCGATGCCATGTTCGACAAATTGGATCGCCAGGTTCAGAAGTACAAGCAAAAGGTCCAGGATCACCATCGCGGTGACAAGCCTGGGTTGCACGGCGCTGCCGAATAAGCGTGAACGGGCCGCGGCACCGCCGCGGCCTTCGATCCCTTTCCTATGAATCCCCTAGCCAACCTTCTCTCTTCCCAACAGGTCCTGCTCGGCCTTGAGGCCAGCAGTAAAAAACGTGTCTTCGAACAGGCCGGCATACTTTTCGAGAACCAGCTCGGCCTTGCCCGATCGACGATTTTCGACAGCCTGTTTGCTCGCGAAAAGCTGGGCTCTACCGGCCTGGGCCAGGGCGTGGCCATCCCGCACGGCCGGATCAAGGGGCTTAAGCAGGCCGTCGGCGCATTCATGCGCCTGGCGACACCGGTGCCCTTCGATTCGCCCGACGGGCGTCCCGTCGATCTGTTGTTTGTCCTGCTCGTTCCCGAACAGGCGACGGAGCAGCATTTGCAAATATTGTCGGAGTTGGCCCAGTATTTTTCCGACCGGGCATTCCGCGAAAAACTGCAGGCCGCGGTCGACCCTGCCGCCGTCGTCGCACTTTTTCAGAGCTAGGTTGCCGTCGTGCGTCACGTCAGTCTGGTACAGCTTTACGAGGATAACCGCGAAAAGCTGCTGCTGAACTGGAATGTCGCCCCCCAGGTCGACCGCCGGGTCGAGATAAAGGGGTCCAACAATTATGGGGCGGACCTGGTCGGTCACATCAATATCATCCACCCGGAACGCCTCCAGGTTCTCGGCCAGGCCGAGTACGAATGGACCATGCGTATCGGCGAACGCCGTTTTGGCCAAATGTTCAGCGACCTGCTCAGTGCCTTGCCGCCGGCGGTCATCGTCGCCGACGGGCTGACCCCGCCGCCTGCCGTGGTCGATATCTGCACCCAGTCGGGCACGCCGCTGATCTTTTCGCCAAAGCCCTGTTCGGCGATCATCGACCTGTTGCGTATCTATCTGTCGGCGCGCCTGGCCGATACGGTGAGCCTGCATGGCGTATTCATGGATGTCCTGGGTATGGGGGTCCTGATCACCGGAGATTCCGGCGTCGGCAAGTCGGAACTGGCGCTGGAATTGATCTCTCGCGGCCACGGTCTGGTCGCCGACGACGTTGTCGAAATGGCGCGCATCGCCCCGACCACCATCGAAGGGCGTTGCCCCGGCATGCTGCGCGACTTTCTCGAAGTCCGCGGGCTGGGCCTGCTCAATATAAGGACCATTTTCGGCGAAACGGCATCGCGCCGGAAAATGAAACTCAAGTTGATGGTCCATTTGCAAAAGACATCGACTGCGGCCGATGCCCCCCGTTTGCCGCTCGATGCCCAGACCCATGAAGTCCTTGGCGTACCCGTCCGTAAGGTGGTCATTCCCGTCGCAGCCGGTCGAAACCTGGCGGTGCTGCTGGAGGCAGCGGTCCGAAACACCATCCTGCAACTGCGGGGAATCGACAGCATGCAGGATTTCATGGATCGTCAGCAAAGGATGATGCTTGACGATGATGCATGAATGGCTGATAGTACATCGGTCTTATCAATCGACCTCTGGGGGATATCAAATGAAGAAACTGATTGCACTGATGCTCGTCACCTTTGCCGCCGGCACCACTGCCTACGCCGCCGATGATTGTGCCGCCAAGGCGGCCGAAAAGAAGCTGGCCGGCGCAGCCAAGAACAGCTTTATGAAAAAATGCACCCGCGAGGCCGGCGCTGCGGGTGAGGAGGCCTGCGCTGCAAGCGCCAAGGAAAAGAAACTGGCCGGCGCAGCCAAGAATAGCTTCATGAAGAAATGCGTTGCCGACGCGGCCGCAAAATAAGCGCTTGCCGGACAAAGTCGGCCATCTGCGGATGGCCGACTCTCGTTTACTTTAGAGGTATTCGAAATCGGCAATGTCCGCCAGCGGGTCGCTGATCGAATTGCCGAAACTGATTTGACCGCGATTTTCCAGCTGAATCTCATGGCGACGGACCATGATTTCCTGGCGCCCGGACAGCGTGACAAAACAGCCATTGGTGCTGGTGTCGACCAGGAAAAAGCCATCCTCCCTGCGCTCGATCCGCGCATGCTGACGAGAAGCCTTGCGGTCCCCGACGAGCAGTTTGCAGCCAGGGTCCCGGCCGATGGTCAGGACCGGCGTCTTGTCGTCAAGCAGGAAGGCTTTGCCTCGATGCCGGACGCACAGGCGATCGACTGGCATCGTGCTGCTTGGGCCAAAGGTCGACAGCGTGGATGGGTTACCGCCCTGGTAGCTTGGCCAGTTGATCTGATAAAGGGAAAGCTCGGTGCCATCTTCCGGTACGGTACCCAGAGCAGGCATGGGGTCGGCCATGATGACCCCCGGTTGAGGCAACTCATCGTATAAGAGGGAACTGCACAGTATCTGGTCACGGCGGGCAATACCCGCGATGCGGGCGGCGCCTGTGATGACCGGACCGGAGTGCTTGTCGCCGTCAACCGAAAGGGTGCCGCAGTGCAGGCCGATGCGTATGGTCAACTTGAGGCCGGAAACGGGCGGCAGGTCGGCGATGCGCTGCTGCATGTCGATAGCCGCCAGGCAAGCTTCTTCCGGTGATTCGAAGGTGGCCAGCAATTCGTCGCCGGCGACCTGGACAGTCCGTCCCTTGTAGCCGTCGATGGAGCGTTTCATGCGTTTCAGGCAGCGTTCGACTGCGTGCATGGCCTCCTTGTCTCCCAGCCGTTCGAACAGTGCTGTACTGCCGAAGACGTCGGCAAACATCACGATCGATTTGTGTTGCATGCTTCTCATTGGCTAGCGGCGGCTAAAAAAATGCAAATGAATGATTGTATGACAATTGTCTGCGCAGAGCATTAGGTCAAGGGGCTAATGGGTATTGTGCGGCTGATCGGCATTTCCATGCTGTCGAAAACAATATCTCCCTCTTCGACCGGCGTGTCCAGTGTCAGGCCCGGAAAGTCGAATAACTCGATATCGGCGAGATGGGACGGAACGACGTTTTGCATAGCGGTGAACACGGATTCCGTGCGCCCCGGAAAACGCCTGTCCCACTCCTGCATCATTTCCTTGATTTTCTGGCGCTGCAGGTTGTCCTGCGAGCCGCACAGGTTGCAGGGAATGATCGGAAACGCCATGCCGCGCGCGAACCTGGCGATGTCGGATTCGGCGCAATAAGCCAGGGGCCGGATGACGACATGGGCCCCGTCGTCGGTGACGAGCTTGGGCGGCATGGCCTTCAGCTTGCCGCCGAAGAGCAGATTCAGGAACAGGGTATGGACCAGGTCGTCCCGGTGGTGGCCGAGTGCGATCTTGTTGGCGC
>JAJXVG010000156.1 GCA_021782315.1 Pseudomonadota bacterium
GCTGCCATCGGGGTTGACCACCGTGGTGCCGATGAAGTTGCCGGCATTGTCGGTGATGGTGATGGTGGCGCCAGATTCGCTGCTGGTGCCGGTGACGACCGTGCCGTCGGTGGGATCGGGCACGGGCGGCTCGGGCGCCAGGTTATCGACCGTGACCGTGGCCGGGCCGCTGGTGTTGCCGGTCTCATCGGTGGCGGTCAAGACCAGCTGCAGATCATGCGGCAGAGGTTCTTCCGGAGTAAATACAAAGCTGCCGTCGGGGTTCACCACGGTGGTGCCGATGAAGTTGCCGGCATTGTCGGTGATGGTGATGGTGGCACCGGGCTCGCTGCTGGTGCCGGTGACGATGCTGCCGTCGGTGGGATTGACGGTGATAGTCGGCGGGATGCCGTCGATGACACCATGGGTGGGAAGGCTGGTGTTGTTGCTGGCGTCGGTGGCGGTGGCGATGATTTGCAGGCCGTCGGGCAGCGGGGATGACGGTATGCACACATAGACGCCGTCGCTATCGGCCACCACGCGGCCTATCACCTGGCCATCGGCATCGGTGATGGTGACCGTGACGCCGGGCTCGGCAATACCACTGATGAGCATCGAAGCGTGCTTGTCGATGGTCGGCGCATCGGGCGGGGTCAGGTCGCCCGATGGCTCGCCGCTACCGCCCGAACCCGAGTCATGGGTCAGCCAGATGCCGGCGGCAGTCAGCGTGCCGAGCGACCAAAGGCCAAACCTGCCAAAATCCGTCGGCGTGCCGGTGATGAACGACATGGCGTCGTCCGACAGCGCCGCCAGGGCGTCGTCGGAGACCGAGAAAACTTGCGACGACCCATTTTCGGAAATCCAGGGGCTGCCGTGGATGGCCTCGCCCGAATCGGCGGACAGATAGCCGGCCGGATCATCGTCCTCCTCGCCGACCGGCATGACGGCGACCGGAATCGGTTCCAGGTCGGCCACCGCGACGACCAGCGACTCGTCGGCAGCAAGGGCCTGACATTCATCGCCTTCCTCCCACGGCCAACACGGATTGCGGCTGCGTGACGCCGACGGCCTATCGGGGGCGCTTTCCGAAGGCCTGCCTGGAACAGCTTGAGCTGGGTGGGCGGGTTGCCCGGCCAATGACGTATTGGCGGATGCGCCTCCGACAAAAATGAAATTGTCATCGGCGACATTATTCGAAGAGGAGGATTTGATCTTCATGCTAACTACCGCTTAAATTTTGTGTTTTAGTCGCCTGGAATGGCGCACAAGCGTCACGTCACGACGCACCTGAGAGGGCCGTGAAAGCCCGCTGACTCACGGTACCGTCCTCGCAACAAACCTGGCAGAAAGCCTTGCGGGCACATGCCAAAGACCATGCATTCGCTTCAGCCGGCTGGCGACTAGGGTTTCCTGGACGGGTCAAGCGACGCCGCCCCGGACCCCGGCGCGACCGGCACGCGCTCCGATGTCGTGGCCGGGGCGGTCAATTTCTTCAGGTTGGAGCGTGCCAAAGCGGCGATCGGACTGCGCCAATAGGCATAGGTGGGGGCGTTGCCGGCCTGGACGGAAGCGAGCTCCGAATCCAGCACCTCCCGGTAAGCAGCCTCGGCATCCTGAGCGCGCCCGGTGCGCTGATAGACCACGCCGAGATTGAGCAAGGCCCAGAGATTGGCCGGATCATTGGCGCGAGCAGTTAGCAGCAGTTCCTCGGCACCGGCCAGATCGTCGGCCTCGATCAGCTCGTAGGCCCGTGCCAGGTTCCGATCGGCCGACGACGAGGTCGCGGCCTGCCCCGATTCATCGCCGGACAATACACCGGTCATCGATGCGCAACCGCCAAGATACAACGCACCAAGCACCACAGTCATTCTTGTGAGTCTTTTTAACACTTCGCACTCATTCATTACACTGTGTAAAATGACATTGTAGTTGCCGAATGGCATATAGCGCAATATGCCAAAGGAGATATTAAATATCAGATTGCCCGAACCGGCTCGATCCGCCGGCCAGCCTACCCATGCCTCCCCCTGCTAAGCCGGCCACGATGTGCCCTGTCGGATCGGAAACTTTCCGGCCCGCCATCCGCCGGCCGCGGCTCAGCGCTCGCGAAGTGCTTCCTGCGCACGGTTGAACGGTTTGAGCAGGTATTGCATGACCGTCTTGCGCCCGGTATCGATATCGACCGTCGCGACCATGCCGGGAACAATGGAAAACTCTTTGCCGGCCTTGTTCCTGAGCCTGTCCTCGGTGGTTTCCACATAGACGCGGTAGTAATAGACGTCGCGTTTGACATCGTCCTGAATCGTATCCGGAGAAATCATCGTGACCTTGCCCTTCAGGCCGCCGTATATCGCGTAGTCGTAAGCGCTTATCTTGACCATGGCCGGCTGCTCCGGATGAATGAAGGCAATGTCCCGTGGAGAAATTTTCGTTTCCACCAGGAGCTGATCGTCAAGCGGCATGATCGACATCAGGCTGCCATTTGGCGGCAGCACGCCGCCAACGGTGGTCACCTGGACATTCTTGACGATGCCGCGGACCGGCGAAGTCAGGGTCAGTCGATCCAGCGTGTCTTCGCGGCCCCGGGTTACCGAGCGCTGGGCCTCGACTTCGGCTTCCGCCTTGGCCAGTTCTTCCCTGGCCTTGACCTGGTACTGCATCTGCAAATCGCTTTTCCGCGCCGACAGTTCACTGACCTGGCGATGCAGGCGCAGGACTTCAACCTGGCTGGCCGCCCCCTTGAGCGCGAGCGGCTCGGTCAATTCGAGTTCGCGATGGATCAGTTTCAGCGTCTTGTCGATACCTTTCACGCTCTCATCGAGCCCCTGCCGCCGCGAATGGTAAAGAGAGGTCTCACTTTTGACCAGATCCGGGTAGGCACGCACCGCTTCCGGAAACTCGAGTCGCGTCCCGTTGACCTCCGCTTTCAGGCGGGCCACGGTCGCCTGCGCCGCACGCATGCGCGAGCCGCTTTCGGCGGCTGACGATTCGAAGCGGGTTCGATCGAGCTGCGCCAGGACCTGACCGGCTTCGACGACATCGCCTTCGCGGACCTTCAGGTCGACCAGAATCCCCCCCTCCAGCGACTGAATCCACTGCTCCTTGTGCCTCGGGACAATCTTGCCGCTGCCGGTGGACACCTCCGCAAGTTCAAAAAGACTGGCCCAGATGCTAAACAGAGCGACCGCAAGGATCAGGATATAGATTGATATCGATGCGCGCGGCCGATGGAGTTGGGTCACTCCGGTTGCCGTATAGCTAACGGCGACCGACCCGCCACTTGGTGCGGTGACCGAATCGCCAGCGGCTGAAAGATTGTGCCGGGTTTCCATGCTATTTGCCCCGTTCATTGTTGGCCGAGAGTCTTGCAATCACTTCGTCGCGCGGACCGTCCGCAGCGATCCGCCCGTCGTCGACGACGACAATCCGATCGACAAGTTTGAGGACCGCCATGCGGTGCGTCGCGACGACCAGGGTCCGTCCCTGCAACCAGGGTTCGAGCCGGCCGATGAGCTGTTGTTCGCTGCCGACATCGAGCCATGCCGTCGGCTCGTCGAGCAGGACGACATTCGGCTGACGAATGAAGAGCCTGGCCAGCAGGATTGCCTGGCGCTGCCCGCCGGACAAGCCACTCCCCCCTTCCTGGATCATGTAGTCCAGCCCTCCCGGCAGCGCCTGGACAAAGCTGTCGGCACCGCTCATCAGCAGGGCATCGAGCATGTCCTGGTCGCTGGCATGCGGCGCCCCCATGGTCAGGTTTTCGCGCAGGGTACCGAAGAACAGCGTTGCGTTCTGACTCAACATGCCGATATCGCGACGCACATCGGCCGTATCGATCAGGTTCATGGTCAAGCCATCGAGATTCAGTTGCCCCGAGACGGGTTCGCGCATTCCGGCAAGCAGTTGCAAGAGGGTCGATTTCCCGGCGCCATTGCGCCCCAGCACGGCAATTTTCTCGCCGGGACGGATGCTCAGCGACAGATCCTGAATGGCCGGCTTGGGCTTCTCTCCACCATAGTCGAAGCAAACCCGGATCAATTCGTAAGCGCCGCGAACGACCGGACGGTGGATCCGTTTCGATCGCTCGGGTTGATCGATGGGCCGCTGCATCAGTTCGTCCAGCCCCTTGCGCGCCACCTTGGCCTGCTGCCAGCGGGTAAACACCCCCGACAGCTGGGCGATCGGCGCCAGCATGCGCGACGACAATATCGACATGCCGACCAGCGCACCGGTCGTCATGTCGCCCGACATGACCAGATAGGCGCCAAAGAGCAGGACGCTGGCAAAAACAATGGACTGTATCTCCTGCGTCCACGTCAGCATGACGCCGGAGATGAAGCGCTGTTTGATGCCGATATCCGCCGACACCTCGTTCAGGTAGTTCCATTGCGCCTGGACCCTTGGCTCTGCGCGCATCTGCTTGATGTCCTCGATCCCCTGGATGGATTCGACGAGAAGGGCGTTGCGGATTGAAGACTCGCGCATGCCTTCATTGGAAAGCCGGGCCAGCGGTTTTTGCACCAGCAGGCCGGAGGCGATCAGGACCAGGATGGCAACGACCGGCACCCAGGCCAATTGGCCGCCGATCAGCCAGACGATGCCGAGAAACAGCAGGAAAAACGGCAGGTCGGCAATGACGCCGATGGTCGTCGAGGTGACCAGTTCTCGCAATTGTTCGAGTTCGCGGACCTGGGCGATGAAAGCGCCGGTCGACTTGGGCCGGGCGTCGTTGCGGATGCGCAGGACATGCCCAAAGACGAGGTCCGAAATCTGCAGATCGGTACGCTTCCCGACCGTGTCGGAGACCACCGTGCGCAGAACACGGAATGAAAATTCGAAAACGATGGCCAGCATGACCCCGCCGAAAAGAACCCAAAGGGTCGGTTCCGACTGGGCGGGAACGACGCGATCGTAAACCTGCATGGAGAATATAATGCCGGCCAGCGCCAGGACATTGGCACCGAGCGAGGCGAGCGCAACGTCGAGGTAACGCCGCCAGTCCTTGAGGGCTATTTTCCAGAACCAGTTAGCCTGGTAGGGTTTGATGTATTCGTCGACCCGCGCATCGGGCACCGAACTGGCCGGCCGCAAGATCACGACGCGGCGTATCGAGTCTTTCAGCGAATCGACCCTGACCGATGAGGCCAGTCCCTGATCGCCGCTGAATTTGACGCCGACCAGGCCGTCGCCGTCGAAGCTCTCGATAACGCCGACCTGGCCTCCCGAAAACTCGGCGACGACAGGTAAGCGCCAGGGGTCGAGCAGCCCTTCCGAATAAGCGACAAAACGGGCTTCCAGCCCGATCTGATGCGCCAGGCGTTCGAGCATGCGATTTTCGGTCAGACCTTGGCTCCACGCCATCGCGACACGCGCCCCCTCTTCGGAGCAATCGACCCGGTAATGCCTGGCCACTACCAGCATCGCTGCCAACCATGCCTCGTTGGAGGTCCTTTTTTCAACGACGGCTTTCATCACGGTTCGATATCAAGATTTTGTATTGAGGTGTTGGTCAGCGCGTAAACATCCCGGGCCATACCGCCGGCATTGAAGTAATCGACGAACGAACCCCACAGATCGTGTTCGGCATTCAGTGCCTCGGATCTCGCCTGATAAACTTCGTCCACCGAATTGAGCACATCCAGAACCGAACGCGTACCCAACTTGTATTGCTCGCGAAACAGCGAACTCGCCTGCTCGATGCTGGCTACCCGCGTCTTCTGCGTGGACAGACGCCGCTCGATCCCGGCAACCTGCGCCTTCAAACCGCGCAGGGAAGCGCGCACTTCCAGACTGGCTGCCTCGATCCGGGCCTGGGCCGCGACCAAGGCATCATTGGCGGCGCGCGAGCGGGCCATTTTTTCACCGCCCTGGTATATCGCGGCGCTCAGATTGAGCGTGACCGTATTGGACCAGCCATCCGACCCGGGGTTGTTGGGGTCGATCCCAGAGAGCGCCTTGCTCGTTCCGGCACCCAGCGACAGGGTCGGATAACGATCGGCCCTGGCGCCAGCGGCCTGCGCCGCCGCTGCTGCCCGGTCGGCCAGCGCGACCAGCACCCTGGGGATGCGGTTGAACTCGGGTTCCGCCGCCGCAGCCCAGGCCTGGCGCAATTTCTCGTCCTCAACCACGACACTTTCCGGGGCAGCATCGGCTCCGACCAGGGTTCGCAAGTGCTCGCGCGACTGGTCGAGCGCGGTCGACACCTGCTGCAGATTTCCCCTGGCGCCATCCAGACGGGATACTGCCTGCAACAACTCGGACTGCGTACTGACCCCGCCGGACGAACGCATACGGACGATTTCCACCACGTCGGCAATACCGCTGACGTGTTCCCCGGCGATCCTGAGCATCTCCTGATAGCGGTGGACGGCTACCGTGGCCTGCGCAGCACGGGTCGCAAGATCGTCTACTGCCAACAGGGACTGGGCCTGTTGTTTGAAATACCCGGCCTCGGCATAACTTTTCGCAGCGCCCACCTTGCCAAAGTCGTAGAGCATCTGCGATGCGCTAAAGGAAAGAACGCTCGCGTTTCCGTAGAGACCGCCCTGAAGGCTGTTATTCACCCCGGCGGATATTTGCGGATAATAGCCAGCCTTGGCCGCATCGATATAGCCGATTTGCGAGGAAAGCTGCGCCTGCGCATCCTGGATGACCGGATGCCAGTCGACCGCGCGCCGGACGATTGGCCAGATACCCAAGTCCGCCGCCTGCAACCCCGCCGTAGGAACCGTGCGCACTAGCCCATCTGCAGTCGGTTGCGCCGACTCCAGATTGAATGGCATGGGCAATTCGACCGACAGTCGATCTGCTCCGATTCCCTTTCCGGAAGACGGGGATGAATCGAACAGGCCGAGCACACTGTCTCTGACGAAGGTCGAATCCGCAGCATGAACAGCCGATACATAAATGGCTGAAGCCAGGACACATTGCGATATTTTTGCTTTCAAAGCGGCTCTCCCCTGACGAGCCCCGCCTCCTTCGGAGCATGGAATCTTCGCTTTCTTAGCCGAAAAATCACTGCAAGACAGTGACGTCCATTCCGCTCCGAAAGATACCGTGGGCATAAAAGCGAATTATTCTAACAGAATATACAAATAACATATGAGTGATGAACAATATCCGCATAGTAGGTAATCAAGACCATGGATTGGTCGAGACAAAAATGGGCGCTTCGGATTCCGGGTATTCGGATCAAGCGGTACGGCCGCGCGGCACACCGCACCATCTGCATCGCCAATGAACGCGAAAAATCCTGCAATTAACCTATTTGACAAAACAACCGATTAGGTTATATTGTGCAAATGGAAAAAGGCACACCACACTGCAAGCTGTCGGTTGTCAAAGCCTTGATCGAAGCTGACCATGTCAGAGCCACTGCCAGCGCCTTCAATGGAGCGCGTGAACTTGGCATCAACGACTTGGCGGGGATGTGCGCTGTTGTCCTGGCGCTCACGTCCGCTGACTTCTACAAGAGCATGACAACCCATGCCGACCATCGCATCTGGCAGGATGTGTACCACGCCA
>JAJXVG010000157.1 GCA_021782315.1 Pseudomonadota bacterium
GGTTCGATTCCGCGATTGGCCACCAAAATAAAGCCTTGAAAGCCAAGGAAAAAACGCCAACCCTAACCGGTTGGCGTTTTGCATTACGGAAAAGTAGTCCGTGTGCCCGGTTTTATGCCGGTGCAAATTCACCTCTTCCGGCGTACTTTTACCCCGTGTTTCAGCACTCATTGCGACGAGCAGAGGAGGCCACTTGGCCAAGCCCAATTACCAGTTTGAAAAGCGCCAGAAAGATCTGGCCAAGAAGAATAAGCAGGAAGAGAAGCGCCGCCAGAAACTGGCTAATAAGGTGCTTGGTAAACCGGTTGATAGTGACGAATTCTCTGAAGCCACGGATTCATCCAGTTTGTGTACCGAAAATGCGCCAGCCTGATGAAGATACCCAAGCGACTCATTCCCCTCGTTGAAGAGGGCTTGATTGACGAAGTTCTGGGGCAATTGATGAGTGGCAAGGAGGCGACGGTCTACGTCGTTCGTTGTGGTGAAGAGATTCGGTGTGCGAAGGTTTATAAAGAAGCTAAGCAGCGGAGTTTCAAAAAGGCGGCCTCGTACCAGGAAGGTCGTAAAGTAAAGAACAGCCGGCAGGCGCGGGCCATGGAAAAGGGCAGTCGCTACGGTCGCAAGATGCAGGAAGAGGTTTGGCAGAACGCCGAGGTCGATGCGCTGTATCGCCTAGCAAATGCCGGCGTTCGTGTGCCCCAGCCGTATATTTGCCACGAAGGGGTCTTGCTGATGGACTTGGTGGCGGATACAGAGGGCAATCCGGCACCACGCCTCAATGACCTTGAACTCGATGAGAGTCTGGCGCTTGAATATCACGGGATGCTGGTTAATCAAGTGGTCCGGATGCTTTGTGCCGGGATCGTTCATGGGGATTTGTCGGAGTACAACATCCTTGTCGGCGAAGATGGTCCGGTTATCATCGACCTGCCACAGGCGATCGATGCTGCCGCGCATAGCACGGCAGCCGAAATGCTCGAGCGCGACGTGATCAACTTAAGAACGTACTTCAGTGCTTTCGCCCCATCCTTGAACAACTCGCAGTTTGGTAAGGAAATTTGGGGGCTGTACGAAGGCGGTTTGCTGACGCCCGAAGCCGTTTTAACCGGCAATGTTGTTTTTGATGAACATATTGCCGATGTAGGCGCTGTCCTTATGGAGGTCGAGTTGGCCATTAAAGAAAATGAAATTCGTCGTATGTGCAGACCCGGCGCCGACGAAGCTTAGCGATTTGGCGCATAGGTAATATGCTGTTACATCACGGCGGCAATGTAAGCATTGCTTTCGTTTGCATGGGCAGGATGCGCAAGGTCGGATGATTTTCCGTGATTTCAGACAAGCTGGGGTGCCACCGCGCTTCTGGCTGCTGCGCCAGATCGTCACGCCATCAATGCTGATCCCGCGATAACCCTTGTCGACAAACAAAGGCCCAGCGGGAAAACCACTGGGCCTTTGTTTCGCCTGCTGCTGGATTACTGAGCTTTACGGCGACGCGTTGCGGCTATCCCGGCAATACCAAGCCCGAACAATGCAATGATCCCTGGCTCCGGTACATTCGCAGCCTCCGAGGTTACGGAGAACGAAGCATTGGCAACGTGGAGTTCCCAACCTGGATAAGCATATGGCGTGGTGAATAACTGCAGCGTGATGTTGTCGCTCCAATTCACTGAAGCCAGACTGGCATCCAGAGCATTCAGCTCCGCTGTGCTAGCCGTAAAGGTTTGCGTTGTCCAATTGTGATACGCACCGGCAACCGCTTGATACCAAACCAGGTTGGAGTTGTCGAAAAGACCGATCTTTACGCCATTGTTGTAATCCTGATTGCCCCAGCCCTGATCTGCCAAAGATGCGGTGCTGCTTAGTGCCAGCACGTTATCGGTGCCCGTTGCCAAAGTTACGCTGCCCAGCGTTTGCCAGTTCCAGCCATTGCCATACCAGTAGGAGTCTGAACCTGCCGGTGCAGTTGATTGGGTAACCGGTGCAGCAAGCGCATTCGTGGCGAACGCAACGGCCGTTGCTACGACCCCAACGATTTTTTTCATTATTAACTCCAAGCGACTTGAACACATACCGTGTGAAAGGTGTGGCGGTACGCCCCGCCTCTTCACGGCAGTTTGATTGTTTAGTGAGCAGCGATGGTAGCCACGATGGCAGCGGCGGGATGCGGAATAATTCACGGATACCAACGATCTCGTCGAATGCCTGAGGGTGGGGGCTGCCGGCTACGTCCTGAAAAAGATCGCGGCCGATACCCTGGCCGATGCCTTGCTGAAGGTGCAACGCGGCGAATCGGTCATTTCGCCCAAGATGACTTCGCGGCTGGTCCGGGATTTCCAGGCTCGGCACCCGACCGATATCGTCGCCGTCGAGCCACGGCAGGACGGAATCTCGCCGCGCGAACAGGAAACCCTGTGCGGCCTCGCCAAAGGTTGGACCAATAGTGAAATCGCCGCCGAACTGGGCGTCGCGGAAAGCACCGTCAAGGCCCACATTCAGAACATCTTCAAGAAAGCCGGCTTGCGAACCCGGGTACAGGCTGCGCTCTACGCGGTGGAACACGGCTTCACCGATCAGACGCCGTGACGCTCGTCCGCCGCGCGCCGGCACGATTCGGAAGCGATACTCGGCTTCTGTCGAGCGGCAACCGATCCGGCTGGCCTGCCCTTATTGCCAAGGCGGTCGTCCCCGGCGCGTTTTCAGGCCACGCCCCTGCCGCTTGAGTGCACCGGGGCCGGTTTTGCGGTCTGGATCAACATCTAGATGGATATCTCGGGTAATCTGGCGGCGACCATCGCGCCGCACATTCCTGAAACCCCTATTGGTTCATGCCTAACTCCCTATTCTCGACCTTGTGCGGTTTGCTGCTAGCCCTGTTGTCGTACCTGCCGTCCCCAGGTTTTGCCGCGTCCCCGGAAAAGGTGGTTCTCCAGCTCAAGTGGTTTCACCAGTATCAGTTTGCCGGTTATTACGCGGCCAAGGCCCAGGGCTACTATGCGGCAGAGGGGCTCGATGTCGAGTTGCGCGAGCGCGACCCCAGACGGGATGTCGTCGCCGAGGTCACCTCCGGACAGGCCGACTACGGCATAGGCGATTCCGGACTGCTCGCCGCCTACGCCAAGGGGGCGCCCATCGTCGCCTTGGCCGCCATCTTTCAGCACGATCCGCTGGTCTTCATCAGCCGCCGGGGAAGCGGGGTCATCAGCCCCTACGAGATGGCCGGAAAGCGCATCATGTTCGATGCCAAGGGGAGCGATGACGGTCCCTTGCGGGCGCTTCTCGCCGAATCGGGATTGAGGCCTGACAAGTACACATTCGTGCCGCACAGTTTCGACAACGAAGACTTCGCCAGCGGCAGGGTGGACGTGATGTCGGCCTATTTGACCGACCAGTTGTACGACTTCAAGCAGCGGGGCATCCCTTTCAATGTCATCAATCCCCAAAGCTACGGTATCGATTTCTATGGCGACCTGATCTTTACCAGCGAACGGGAATTGCAAGCGCATCCGGGCCGGGCCGAGCGTTTCGTCAGGGCCAGCCTGAAAGGCTGGCAATATGCGCTGGAACACCGTGAGGAAATGATCAGGCTGATCAAGGCGCAGTATCGAACACCGCACAGCATCGGTCATTTGCGCTTCGAAGCGGAGGAAACTCGCAAATTGATCCTGGCCGATATCGTTTCCCTCGGGCATATCGATGTCGGACGCATGCGGCGCGTGGCGTCGGTCTATGCAGAGCAGCGCTTGGCACCGCCACTCTCCGAGCGGCAATTGCAGCAATTTGTCTTCGCCAATCGGCAGCCATTGGCGTTGACTGCCGAAGAACAGGCCTGGCTTAAGGCGCACCCGGTGATTCGCGTCGGTATCGACCGTGATTTTGCACCCTACGAATGGATCAACGAGCGAGGAGATTTTGTCGGCATGAATGCCGATATCCTGCACATACTGGAGGGGCGGCTCGGAGTGCGCTTCGAGGTGGTGAAGGACAAGACCTGGCAGCAGACCCTGGACATGGTCAAAGCCGGAAAACTCGACATGCTCACGGATGCCGTCAGCACGCCGGAAAGACGGACCTACCTGAATTTCACCGAGCCGTTTATCCACTCCCCCATTGTCATCATCAACGATGGCCGCCAAGGTTATGTCGGCGATATTGGCCACCTTTACGGTAAGCGTGTCGCGGTGAAGGAAGGATATTTCATGCAGGAGGTCCTGGCTCGCGAGCACCCGCAAATAGAGCTGTTGCCGACTACCGATGAGGCAATGGCCTTTGCTCTGCTGAAGAAGGGCGAGGCCGATGCCTACATCGGCGATGCGCCGTCGCTGAATTACCTGATCCAGCAAGGCGGAGAGCTGAACCTGCGTTTTTCCGGAAATACCGAGTATCGCAGCGACCACAGCATGGCAGTCACCCTGGCGCACCCCGCCTTGTTGAGCATTCTCGACAAGAGCCTGGCCGCCATACCGCAAAGCGAAATGGACAGCCTGCTCAATCGGTGGATGGGTGTCCGCATCGAACAGGGGATCACGACACGGACTGCCTTTGCCTACGGTGCCGCCATGTTGCTGGTGTCGGTGCTGTTGGCCCTGTGGGTGCGCCAACTGCGGCGTGAGATCGCGGCCCGCAAAACGGCCGAGATGGAATTGCGCCGAAGCGAAAAGAAACTGAAGGACATCCTCGACAATATCGAGGCCTACGTTTTCCTGAAAGATACGGAACGGCGTTATCTCTATGCCAATCCCCAGACCTGTGCGCTTTGGGAAACCACCCTGGACAAGGTGGTGGGGGCAAGCGACGCAACTTTCTTCGAGCCGGCCGCCATCGATGTCATCGAGCGACACGACAGGCGCGTTCTCGAGCATGGCGAAAGCATTCGGGCGGAAGAAGTGATCGCCATTCACGGCGGCAAGGAAAAACGAACCTACTGGACCGAGAAGGTCCCCTTGCGTGACGAGCAGGGAGTTATCTATGCCCTCCTTGGGGTTTCCACCGACATATCCGAACGAAAATCAGCCGAACTTCAATTGCAGGCTGCATATGCCGAACTCGACAGGCATCGCCAGCAACTGGAACTGATGGTCTCGGCACGAACGTGCGAACTGGCCGCCGCGAAGGAGGCGGCCGAAGCGGCAAACGTGGCCAAGAGCGCCTTCCTGGCCAACATGTCGCACGAAATCCGGACGCCGATGAATGCCATCATCGGTATGGCACACCTGATCCGGCGCGCCGGGCTGGCACCCAGGCAGGTCGAGCAACTCGACAAGCTTGAGGGGGCGAGTACCCACCTCCTCAATATCATCAACTCGATCCTCGAACTTTCCAAAATAGAGGTCGGCAAGGTCGAGCTCGAAAACGCCGAAGTCAATATCGAACGCATTCTGAAGAATGTCGTTTCCATCGTTCACCATCGGATCGAGACGACGCATCTGCATCTGAGCATCGAAATGGCTTCGTTGCCGCCGAACCTGCTTGGCGACACGACCCGCTTGCAGCAAGCCCTGCTCAACTACGCCACCAATGCGGTAAAATTCACCGATTCCGGCAGCGTCGTCCTGCGCGTCAAGCTGCTCGAAGAAGATGGCGCCAGCGTCTTGTTGCGCTTTGACGTTACGGACAGCGGGATAGGTATTGCGCCGGAGGTCATGCCCAAGCTCTTCACTGCCTTCGAACAGGCCGACAACAGTACGACGCGGAAATACGGCGGTACCGGGCTGGGATTGTCGATCACGAAGAAACTGGCCGAGTTGATGGGGGGCGATGCCGGGGCGGACAGCCTACCCGGCACGGGAAGCACTTTCTGGTTTACCGCCCGTTTGAAAAAGGGCTTGCCCATGTCGAAAAGAATGGATACTGCCGAGTCGGGCGACATCGAGGTCCGCTTGAGACGGGATTTCACCGCTTGTTCCATTCTTCTGGCCGAGGATGAGCCGATCAATCGCGAGGTGACCCAGGGTTTGCTGGAGGATGTCGGACTTCGGGTGGATTGCGCCGAAGACGGTCTCGAGGCGCTGAGGCTCGCCGAAGAAAAGGATTACGCCCTGATCCTGATGGACATGCAAATGCCCAATATGGACGGCCTGGATGCCACCCGCCGTATTCGCCGCCTGGGCAAGCGCATGACGGTGCCGATTCTGGCGATGACCGCGAATGCCTTTGCGGAAGACCGTAAGCGCTGTATCGAAGCCGGTATGAACGATTTTCTGACCAAACCGGTCGACCCGGATATGCTGTTCGCCACCCTGCTGAAATGGCTGAACATCTCATCCCCTCCCAAGGACTGAGGTCGCTTTGCCTGGTGTGATGAACGTTCGTGTCGAAGCCCTCTCCCCTGAATTTGCCGAGCGGGCATGCGCCATGGCGGCAGAACTTGCCTTGCCGTCCCCAGGCGAGGCCGAGTTCGCCCTGCAATTGGGAGCGGGCGGCTGGCAATTGCAGGAACTTGGGGAAAATGCCGCCGGCCCGGTGCGGGTCGATTTTCTTGAGGGGGCGGTGGCGCATCGCCGCCAGCACGGAGGCGGCAACGGCCAGATGATCGCCAAGGCGGTCGGCATCCAGTCCGGGGTCCGGCCGACCGTGCTCGATGCGACGGCCGGTTTGGGGCGCGATGCCTTTCTGTTGGCTCAACTGGGTTGCGAAGTCACGCTGGTCGAACGTCATCCGCTGATCGGCGTCTTGCTGGCCGACGGTTTGCAACGGGCCCTGCTGGATGCCGAGGTCGGGCCGATAGTTCAGCGCATGCATCTGCGGCTGGGCAATGCCATCGAACTGATCGGGAGTGGGAGGCTCGATGCGCCGCAGGTCATCTATCTCGATCCGATGTTTCCGCATCGGGACAAAAGTGCGCTGGTGAAAAAGGAAATGCGCCTTTTTCGTCCCCTGGTGGGCGACGACGACGATGCCTGGCAACTGTTGCAGGGGGCGCTGGAACTGGCGACGCACCGCGTCGTGGTCAAACGGACGCGCAAGGCGCCGAATCTCGGCGACTGCACGCCGGGCTACGTCCTGGAGGGAAAGTCCTGTCGCTATGACATCTATCCCAAGAAGACATTGAAGGGTGGCTCGTAAGGCATTGCCGCCGTTCGTCCGCTGAAATAACAAGGTAATAATTTCTGGCTACAATGCCGGCTTTTCGGAGAGACCAGATCATGGAACTGCTGCTGTGGCGCCACGCTGAAGCCGAAGATGGCGAGGACGACATGAAGCGGCGTTTGACCGAACGCGGCGAAAAACAGGCGCGCATCATGGCGGCCTGGATTCGTGAGCGCCAGCCCAAGGATATGCGCATCATCGTCAGTGCCTCGATCCGGACACAGCAGACCGCGGAGGCCTTGAAGCTGCCCTTCGAAACGATACGCAAGATCGGCCCGGAGGCCTGCGTTTCCGAACTGATCGCCGCCTCGGGCTGGCCCACCGCCCATGGATCGGTGCTCATTGTCGGTCACCAGCCTTCGCTCGGACGCATGGCATCGCTGTTGCTGGCCGGCAACCCCTCCGA
>JAJXVG010000158.1 GCA_021782315.1 Pseudomonadota bacterium
ATTGGCAGGGCGAAATCTGGAATCGTCGCAAGAATGGCGAGATATTTCCGGAGTGGCTGACGATCAGTGGTGTACGCGACGAGGAGGGCGATGTCAGTCATTACGTCAGCACCTTCTCCGATATCAGCAACCTCAAGCTGGCCGAGTCGGAAATTCATTCGCTGGCTTTCTATGATCCGCTCACCGCCCTGCCAAATCGACGCCTGATGCTGAATCGTCTGGACAAAGCTTGTGCGGTCAGTAAGCGAAGCGGGCAGTACGGAGCCCTGTTGATTATCGACATTGATCATTTCAAGACGCTGAACGACACCCTTGGCCATGATGTCGGCGACCGATTCCTGGTCGAAGTGGCGAAGCGACTTCTCGCCTCTATCCGTGAAGGTGATACGGCGGCCCGACAAGGCGGCGACGAGTTTGTGGTAATGCTCGAAGAACTTGGCTGCGAGGCCGAGGCCGCAGGCGTCCGGGCTGAGAACGTAGCCGAAAAAATTCGCCTCGAACTTGCTCGGCCCTATCTATTGAACGACGAGACCGAATATTTCCGTTCGGCGAGCATAGGCATCAGCCTCTTTATCGGTCATGAAAAAACGACCGACATCCTGCTCAAACAGTCGGATATCGCCTTGTACAAGGCCAAGGATTCCGGGCGAAATGCCATTCGTTTTTTCGACAACACGATGCAAATAGCCCTGGATGAACGTGCCGCACTCGAGGCCGGCCTGCGCCGCGCCTTGCTGCACGGCGAACTGCAGCTTCATGTTCAGCCGCAGGTTGATGCGGAGCGGCGCCTGATCGGGGCAGAAGCTTTGCTCCGTTGGCAGCCGCCGGGCAAACCCATGGTCCTGCCCGGCGATTTCATCCCGCTCGCCGAGGAAACGGGACTCATTGTGGAGATTGGCCAGTGGGTGCTTGACACAGCATGCAGCGTGCTTCGCCGCTGGGCGAATTATCCGCGCAGCCGGAAGCTGTTCATTGCGGTGAATGTCAGCGCCCGCCAATTCCGTCAGGCGGATTTCGTCGCGCAGGTCGACGCCGCGCTTGCTCGGCATGGTGTCGCCCCCGCTTTACTCAAACTCGAACTGACGGAGAGCCTGCTGCTCGACAATGTCGATAATGTGGTTGCCAAGATGCAGGCCCTGCGCGAGACGGGTGTTCGCTTTTCGCTCGACGACTTTGGCACTGGCTATGCCTCACTCGCCTACCTGAAGCGTTATCCCTTTGAGCAGTTAAAAGTCGACCGATCCTTCATCCGCGATATTGCACACAATCCGGACGATGCCACCATCGTCCGGGCCATCATCGCCATGGGCAATACTTTGCGCCTGACCGTGGTAGCAGAAGGCGTCGAGGAAAACACCCAGCACGACTATCTGGTGTCGCACGGCTGCCGTTTCTTTCAGGGATACCTCTTTGGCAAACCGATGCCTCTTGCCGATTTCGAGACCTGTTTCCAGCTATCTCTCGGACAGGACGCGGAATCTTCGGACGATTGACTGGTTTATACCGCATTTCAACAGAAAACGGCTTGTGAACAAGAGGATACCGACGCAGCACGAGGCCGATTTGGAGTATATTCGCGCCCCATGATGAAAAAAGCCGTCGTTCTCCTTTCCGGTGGGCTCGATTCCGCCACCTGCCTGGCCATCGCACGCAACCGGGGTTTCGCCGCCTATTGCCTGTCCTTCGACTATGGGCAGCGCCACTGCGCCGAACTGATCGCCGCCGACCGCATCGTCAAGGCGCTGGGCGCGGCCGAGCATCGCGTGCTCAATTTCGGACTGGCCCAATTCGGCGGTTCGGCCCTGACCGATACCGCCATCGCCGTACCGACCGGCGGCGTGCAGCCGGGCATCCCGGTCACCTACGTGCCGGCCCGCAACACCATCATGCTGTCGCTGGCCCTGGCCTGGGCCGAAGTATTGGGCAGCCGGGACATCTTCGTCGGCGTCAATGCGGTCGATTACTCCGGTTATCCGGACTGCCGGCCGGAATACGTCGCGGCCTTCGAAACAATGGCCAACCTGGCCACCAAGGCCGGGGTCGAGGGGCACAGGCTGGCCATCCATGCGCCGCTGATCGACCTCAGCAAGGCCGAGATCATTCGGACCGGCACGGCGCTGGGCGTCGACTACAGCCTGACCGTCTCCTGCTACCAGGCCGATGCCGATGGCCGAGCCTGCGGCGTCTGCGATTCCTGCCGCCTGCGGGCCGAAGGTTTCGCCGCCGCCGGCCAGACCGATCCCACCCGCTACCGCGACTGAGCATGGAAACGGCCCTGCCCGCCCAAACGATCCTCTGGCTGACCTTTGCCATTGGTTTCGTCCTGGGAGGCATCGGCCAGAGGACGCAGTTCTGCACCATGGGTGCGCTCTCCGACATTGTCGCCATGGGCGACTGGCATCGCATGCGCATGTGGCTGCTGGCCATCGGCGTCGCCGTGCTCGGTTCCGGCGCCCTGCATGGGGCGGGGCTGATCGACCTCGACAAGTCGATCTACCGGACGCCAAATTTCATGTGGCTGTCCCATATCGTCGGCGGGCTGAGCTTCGGCGCCGGCATGGTGCTCGCCTCGGGCTGCGCCGCCAAGACCCTGATCCGCATCGGTGGTGGCAGCCTGAAATCCCTCTTGGTCTTTATCGTGCTCGGACTGGTCGCCTACATGACCATGCGCGGCGTCCTCGGGGTTTTCCGGGTCAAGACGCTGGATACGGTGGCCGTCACGCTGTCCGGCGGCCAGGACATTCCGGCCTTGCTGGCGGCAGCCGGCCTCGCGCCGAAATCGGCTTTATTGCTGCCGGTGCTTATTCTCGGCGGGGGCTTGAGCATGGCCTGCCTGTATCGGCGCGACTTCCGGACTGGCGACCTGTGGCTCGGCGGCCTGGGCACCGGACTGGCCGTCGTTGCCGCCTGGTATGTCAGCGGCCATCTCGGCTATCTCGCCGAACATCCGGAGACGCTGGCTGAGGCATTCCTGACCACCCGCAGCGGGCACATGGAAGCGCTGAGCTTCGTCGCGCCCCAGGCTTACACCCTGGAGTTGCTGATGTTGTGGTCGGATACCGGCCGCCAACTCAGTTTCGGCGTTGCCACGGCGCTCGGCGTGGTGGCCGGTTCCTTGGCAGGATCGCTATGGACCCGACGTTTCCGCTGGGAAGGTTTTGTCGGCCTGGAGGATACCGCCAGCCACCTGATCGGTGCCGCGTTGATGGGCTTTGGTGGCGTGCTTGCCATGGGTTGTACCATCGGCCAGGGGATCAGCGGCATATCGACCCTGGCCCTGGGTTCGCTGCTGACTTTTGCGGCCATCGTGCTGGGCGCGGTGATCATGCTCAGGTTCCAGTACTGGCGCCTGATGCGCCAGGCCTAGTGTCGTGTTGCGCGCTCTCCGGTACTTAACACCTCGTCTTTTCGGCCATGGCGGTGTTGCAAATCCTCGCGATACCACTGGGTATCGCTGTGGTTTGCGCCTTGCCCTGAACAAAAAAATTCGCCGCTTTTAACTGTGCCGAGTGCAACACTACACTAGCTTTCTTCTCCGGCCGTCAGTCTGGCGATGACCAGCGGGAAGGCGCCTGACCCGATCAAGGCGACCGCCGAAACGATGAAAGCCAGGCCAGCCATCGGGTCCTCCAGCACCGGATGCAGGCTGGCGCCGAATCCGGCCAGGCTGATCAGCCCCGGAATGGCGCAAAGCACGCCGAGAAGGCTCAAGGCGATGAAGGAAAAGGGATAGCGGCGCATGGCTTGCCTCTGGATATGAGCCGGATTCGGCACAGGGAAAGCTTATTTTAACCTTTCGCCGGGGACGGGTATCGGCTGGCGACAAACAGCCGGTGCGAACCATCCGTCGTTTTCGCGTTCTGAGTCTAGGGTCGGCCGGTACGCCGTTCGTTTCGGGCCGACCCCGCCCCCCTGCCAGAAAACCGCCACGATGAACGCCCCGGAACCACTCCCAATCGATCTGCCGTCCTTCGACAACAGCTTCGCCGCCTTGCCCGAAGCCTTCTACACTCGCCTTGCTCCCCTGCCGCTCGGCAATCCGCGGGTCGTGGCGGTCAGCGAGGTGGTAGCCGCCATGCTCGGCCTGCCGCCCGGCTTCGTCGACAGTCCGCAATTTGCCGAAATTTTCACCGGCAACCGTTTGCTGCCCGGCAGCGAACCGCTGGCAGCCGTCTACTCAGGCCACCAGTTCGGCGTCTGGGCCGGTCAACTGGGTGATGGGCGGGCGCATCTGCTGGGCGGCCTGCGCAACGACACCGGCCACTGGGAAATTCAGCTCAAGGGGGCGGGTCGTACGCCCTATTCGCGCGGTGCCGACGGGCGTGCCGTGCTGCGCTCGTCGATTCGCGAATTCCTTTGTTCGGAGGCGATGGCCGGCCTCGGCGTCCCGACCACCCGCGCCCTGTGCATCATCGGCACCGATCAACCTGTGCGTCGCGAAGAAATCGAGACGGCGGCTGTCGTCACCCGGGTCGCACCCGGTTTCGTCCGCTTCGGTTCCTTTGAGCACTGGGCGTCGCGTCACCGTCATGGCGAGTTGCAGCAACTGGCCGATTACGTCATCGACACCTTCCGGCCGGCCTGCCGCACCCAGATCAATCCCTACGAAGCCTTGCTGCGCGACGTTTCCCGGCGGACCGGCGAACTCATGGCACAGTGGATGGCCGTCGGCTTCATGCACGGGGTGATGAATACCGACAATATGTCCATCCTCGGCCTGACGCTCGACTATGGCCCATTCGGTTTCATGGAGGCTTTCGATGCCGGCCACATCTGCAATCATTCCGATCATCAAGGCCGCTACAGCTATCAGAACCAGCCCCATGTCGGACAGTGGAATCTCTACCGCCTGGCCGACGCCTTCCTGCCGCTGCTGAAACGCCCGGCGCTTGCCCGGGCGGCGGTCGACGAAACCTATGGCGATGCCTTTGCACTGAGATTCGCCGGGTTGATGCGCGCCAAGCTCGGACTGCGCGCGAGCCTGCCCGACGACGAAACCTTCATCGACGAAACCTTCGCATTCCTGCAAATGCAACGACCGGACTACACGCTGTTCTTCCGGCGCCTTTGCCGCCTGTCCGCAACAAATGCCCCCGACCGGGCGACGGACAATGCCTGGCGCGACCTGTTTATCGACCGTGCCGCCGGCGACGCCTGGCTCGCCAACTGGCGGGCGCGTCAGGCCCGGACTCCCTGGCCGGACGCCGAGCGACAGGCGGCGATGCTGGCCGCCAATCCGAAATTCGTATTGCGCAACTGGCTGGCTGAGAGCGCCATCCGCCAGGCAAAAACCGGCGACTTCTCCGAGGTGCGGCGTTTGCTCGCCTGCCTGCGGCGGCCTTACGACGAACAGCCCGAGTTCGAGGCCTATGCCGCCCTGCCGCCGGACTGGGCCAACGGACTGGCGGTCAGCTGTTCGAGCTGAAATCCGCGTCTTGCCGCTGCCGCAGCCAGCTCAGCATGACGGCAAACAACACGTCGGGGTCGACCGGTTTGGCGATGAAATCGTTCATGCCGGCATCGAGGCAGAGCGCCCGGTCTTCGGCAAAGGCATTGGCGGTCATGGCGATGATCGGCACCGTTTCGTAGCCGGCAATCTCCCTAATCGCCTGGGTCGCCCCCAAACCGTCCAGTTCCGGCATTTGCATGTCCATCAGGATCAGGTCGTAGCGATGGCTGAGCGCCATTTCCAGGGCCTGGGCACCATCCGGAGCGATATCTACGGCCAGGCCAAGGGTTTCGCGCAGCAGTTCGAGTGCCACCTCCTGGTTAACCCAGTCGTCCTCGGCGACGAGGATACGGCAATGCGAATACTCTACCCGCAGGACCCGTTCCGTCTCGATGGCGGCCTGCGGCGTCATGCTTGCCGGAGCGGGCAATTCATCGGCCCGGCGCAGGCGGATCGCAAAGGTGAATACACTGCCGGCTCCCGGCGTGCTGACCACCTGGATCTCGCCGCCCATCAGGTGAACTAGACGCTGGCAAATGGACAGGCCGAGGCCGGTGCCGCCATATTTTCGCGTGGTCGAACCATCGGCCTGCTCAAACGGATTGAAGACGCTATCAATCATCTTCGGCGCGATACCAATACCGGTATCCCAGACCGATAGCTCGAGCAGAACGGTATCGGCGGTCTGTTCGGCAATGCTCACGACGACGCGCACTTCGCCCTGCTCCGTAAACTTGATGGCATTCCCGGCCAGATTGAGCAGAATCTGTTGCAGTCGCAGCGGGTCGCCCAGCAGACGCATGGATTTGAGGCGGGGGTCGAGGTCGAGCACGAAATGCAGTCGGGCCGATTCAGCGCGGGGGAGCAGCAGGTTGACCAATTCCTCGGCCAGCACGTCTACCGAGAAGGCTGTTTCTTCCAGTCGCATGCGCTCGGCGTCGATCTTGGAAAGATCCAGGACATCGTTGAGCAGTTGCAGAAGGTGGTTGGCCGCAGCGTCGATCTTGACCAGTTTGTCTAGCTGCCCGCTATCGCGATTGTTGCGCTTGAGCATGTAGGTCATGCCGATGATGGCATTCATCGGTGTCCGCAGTTCGTGGCTCATGTTCGACAGGAAGGTGCTCTTCGCACGGCTGGCGTCCTCGGCTGCCTCCTTGGCCAGCGACAGGGCCTGGGTTCGTTCAAATACGGTGTCTTCAAGATAATTGCGCTGATCGGCCAATTGACGGTCGCGCTCGGCAATTTCGGTCAGCATGGTGTTGAAGGCTTTGCCGAGACAACCGATTTCGTCGTCGGAATATATTTCGGCATGCCTCGAATAGTCTTTCGATTCGGCGATGTATTCCGCGGTCTTGGTCAGCGAGCCGAGGGTTGCGACCATCGAGCCCAGCATTCGGCGGCCGATGGCGAAAGCGATGACAAACGACAGCGCCAGTGCCAGCAGGGAAAGCATCAGGTTCCAAGCAATCGCTCGCCAGACGGCTTCCAGGCTGGCGGTGATGCTGACCGTGCCAATCAGGCCGTCATCCGAGCGGATGGGAACGGCGACTGTAACGCTTGACCAGTCGGCATAGGCGACGCGCTCGCTGTGGAGGCGATCGCCGAGGGCCACCTGGGCGGGAAGCGTACGACCGGGGGCGTCGAAATGGTAACGAAAATCCGAGCCCATGCCGAGCAGGCGGACCGTCAATACATCCACATGTTCGCTGAACGAGCGAAGCAGTTGCTTGGCTCCTTTGCCGTCGTTGAACTCGATGATCGCCGAGGCATTGAAGGCGACAACGTCGGCCATGGCGAACAATTCAGCAGTTTCCGCCTGGCGCCGCTGGTCGATTTCGCGCACGGCGAAGGTTAGAAACGACAGCAGAAGACCGATACCGAGAGAAGCGGCAATAGCCAGCGCTATTTTCTTGCGAATGCTGTAACGCGTATTCAATGCGCTTCTCCGGCTAGCCTTTGGGTGCGACCCCTCGTCTGCCGAAAACTGCTGGGGCAGATCGCTTCACTACTGCGGGAAAGATAGCGGGTCTGG
>JAJXVG010000159.1 GCA_021782315.1 Pseudomonadota bacterium
CGGGCGCTGGTGCGGCCAGCATCGAATATCGGCATGGTTAATCCGATGGCAGCCGACCAGATGTTGGCGCTGCTGGAGAGCAGGTTGGAGAGTGATTCGCTTTCGCCGCCGAGAGCTCCGGTCAGGATGATCGTCGGATAGTAGGCCGCCTTGGCGACGCCGATGCGGGCGTTGGCGGCAATCAGCCTTTCCTCGGCCTGGCGAATGTCCGGGCGGGCTTCCAGCAAAGCCGAAGGCAGACCGGCCGGTGGAATCGGCGGAAGCGGCAGTTTGTCGAGGCCGGCACTGGCGATTTTCAGGCCGGGCCGGCCGCTGAGCAGGCCGATCTGGCTTTCGGACAAGGCTCTTAGGCGGTGCAACTCGCCCAACTGAGCCTGGGCGAGGTTGAGCGAGCTTTCCGCTTGGGTCAGATCCAGTTCTGAAGCAGTACCTGCCTTGATGCGGGCCTGGACGATTTTTAGCGATTCCTGGCGCGAATTCAGGGTTTGCACCGTGACGTCGATCTGGCCGTCCAGGCTTCGTAAATTGAGATATTCGCTGGCTACCTGACCGACCAGGGTCAGGCGCAGGCTGTCGCGCCCGAATCGGCTGGCCAGCAAGTCGGCGCGCGCCGCTTCGTTGTTGCGCCGAATGCGGCCCCAGAGGTCGATTTCATAATTCAGCGAAAGGGCGGCGCGTTGGTCGTTGTAGCTCAATGGTCCGGTTATCTTGCCTAATCCAGTTTGGCCGCTGGTTTGGTTGCGGCTGCTGTTGGTCTCAAGATTGACCGTCGGGGCGTAGTCGGCACCGGCTTCGCGCGCTGCGGCTTCGGCTGCCTCAAGACGGGCAACGGCGGCTTGCAGGTCCTGGTTGGCGATCAGCGTTTGTTCGACCAGCGCGTCAAGATCGGCATCGTCAAACAGTGTCCACCAGGTCGGATTGACCGGCGTTTCGGCCTTGGCAGCAGCCTGAGGTGCCTCCGGCAAGGTGGATGACGGGCGAACGTAATCGGGGCCGACGGTACAGCCGGCCAGGGCGAATGCAGCGGTCAGCGCCACGGCAGAGCGAATTTTGGACAGGTTTTCGGGCAGGGGATACATCTTAGTTTTCCTCCGTCTTGGCGGCAGCTGCGACGCTTTCATGCTTATCTCGCTTGCCGTGTTCCAGCCATTTGAAAAACAGCGGAATGAAAATAGTGGCGATGAAGGTTGCCGCGAGCATACCGGCGAAAACGCCGGTTCCCATCGATTGCCGGGCGGCCGCGCCGGCACCCGTCGCCTTGACCAGGGGAAATACGCCGAGCACGAAGGCGAGAGAGGTCATGACGATGGGGCGCAATCGCAGACGGGCCGCTTCGAGCGCGGCATCGACCACGCTCATGCCTTCCTCGTATTTTTGGGCGGCGAATTCGACGATCAGGATGGCGTTTTTCGAAGCCAGGCCGATGAGGACGACGAGGCCGATCTGGAAATAGATGTCGTTCGGCATGCCGCGCAGCCAGATGGCGGTCAGGGCGCCCATCAAGGCGAAAGGCACGGCCATGATGACAGCCAGCGGCAGCGACCATTTTTCATACTGGGCAGCGAGGATCAGGAAGACCATGATAATGGCGAAGACGAAGGCGTTCATGGACGAGCCGGAACTGCGCTTTTCCTGGAAAGCCTGCCCGGTCCAAGCGATTTCGTATCCACTGGGCAGGTTGGCGGCGGCCACTTCCTCGACGATCTTGATGGCGTCGCCCGAACTGATACCCGGTTTGCTGTCGCCCATGATCTTGGCGGCGACGAAGCCGTTGAAACGTTCGACCTGTTCCGGGCCGACGACATTTTTCACCTTGCTGATCGCCGACATGGGGATCATTGCGTTGGTCGTCGAACTGCGCACATAGACCTTGCCAAGATCGTCCGGGGTCATCCGGTAGTTCGACTCGGCCTGCAACTGGACGCGATAGACCCGGCCGAACTTGTTGAAGTCATTGACGTAGAGGGCGCCCATCGTGCTCTGCAGGGTTTCGTAGATGTGGGCGAGTGGAATGCCGAGCGACAGGGCTTTCTGCTCATCGACTTCGACGAACAACTGCGGCACGGTGGGGCGGAAGAATGTGCTGATTCGGGTGAATTCCGGGTGCTTCTGCAGTTCGGCGATGAATTGCTGGGTGACTTCGTTGAGCTTCTTGCTATCGCCATCGACGCGGTTCTGCAGATACACCTCGAAGCCGCCGGCGGTACCCAGTCCCATGATCGGGGGCGGGTTGAAGACGAGGGCCATGCCATCGGGCTGCATCATGCCCATACCCATGAACTTGCCTGCCAGGTCCTGCGCCTTGGCGGTACGTTCGTCCCAATCCTTGAGGGGAATGAAGATGGTGCCGGCATTCGGCTTGCTGCCGCCGCCGATCAGGTCGAAACCGGCAACGACGAAGGTGTGTTGAACCGCCTCGTCATGACTCAACATCTGGCGCAGGTTTTCGCCGGTTGTCGCCGTCCGTTTCAGTGTAGCGCCATCCGGAAGCATCAGGGCCGAGATAAGGTAGCCCTGGTCTTCGGCCGGTACGAAGCTACCCGGCAGGGTGCGGAAAAAGAAGACGGCGATGGCGATTACCAGCGCGAAAATCACGCTGCCGATAATGCCGTGCTTCAAGGTCAGGCCGACCGTACCGGTGTAGGCGCGCGTAAAACGCTCGACCATGCGTTTGCACGGCTTGAACAGCTTGTGCTCGGTATGCTGGGCCTTGAGCAGCAGGGCGCACAGTGCCGGTGTCAAGGTCAGTGCGACAACGCCGGAGAGCACCACGGCGACTGCCACGGTGACGGCGAACTGCTTGTAGAGCTGGCCGGCGATGCCGCCGAGGAAGGCGACCGGAACGAACACGGCGCAGAGTACCAGCACGATGGCGACCAGCGCCCCTTGCACTTCCTGCATGGCCTTTATAGCCGCATCGCGCGGCGACAACTTTTCCTCGGCCATCAGGCGCTCGACGTTTTCGAGCACGACGATGGCGTCGTCGACGACGATGCCGATGGCCAGCACCATGGCGAACAGCGTCAACGTGTTGATCGAGAATCCGAACAGCCACAGGCCGGCGAAGGTGCCGATCAGCGAAATGGGAACGGCGACCATCGGAATCAGGGTGGCGCGCCAGCTTTGCAGGAAGATATAAACCACCGCCAGGACCAGGATCATGGCTTCGATCAGCGTCTTAACCACCTCGTGTATCGAGGCGGAAACGAAGCGCGTGGTGTCGAAGGGGATGACGTAGCCCATGCCTTCCGGGAACTTGACCTTCAGTTCCTCCATTTTCTTGCGCACGCTGCTGGCGACTTCCAGCGCATTGGCGCCGGTCTGCAGGAATATGCCCATGGCGATGGTCGACTCGCCGTCCAGGGTCACGCTCTGTTCGTAGCTGTAGGCGCCGAGTTCGACCCGGGCGACGTCCTTCAGGCGCAGCACGCCGCCGGGGCCGCTGGCGCGGATGACGATGTTGCCGAACTCTTCAGGTGTCAGCAGGCGGCCCTTGGCGGTCACCGTATAGACCAGTTGCTGGTCGCTGGGCGCAGGTTCCTGGCCGATCTTGCCGGCGGCGTTCTGGGCATTCTGCGCCCTGATTGCCGTCGCGATGTCGTTGGTCGTCAGGCCCAGTTGCGCCATGCGGTCCGGTTTGAGCCAGATGCGCATCGAATAGTCTTGGGCGCCGAAAATGGTCACGTCGCCGACCCCCTTGACCCGTTTCAATTCGTCGGCAATGTTCAGGCTGGCGTAATTGGACAGGAACAGGGTGCTGTAATTTCCTTTCTCGGAATTGAGCGCAACCACTTGCAGGATGTCGTTCGAACGTTTCTGGACGATCACCCCGTTGGTCCGCACATCGGCCGGCAGGCGCGGTTCGGCCGCCTTGACCCGGTTATTGACGTTGACCGCGGCCATGTCGACGTTGGTGCCGACATCGAAGGTCGCCGTGATGGTGACCGTGCCGTTGGCTGCGGCGGAGGAGGTGAAATAGGACAGATTTTCGACCCCGTTCAGCTGTTCCTCGATCGGCGCGGCGACCGTCTTGGCCAATGTTTCTGCCGAAGCGCCCGGGTAGGTGGCGGTGATCAGTACCGTCGGCGGAGCAATTTGCGGATATTGCGCGATTGGCAGCACCTGCGATGCGACCAGTCCGGCGATGACGATGATGATCGAGATGACCGAGGCGAAAATCGGCCGGTTGATGAAAAATTTTGACATGAACGCTCCTTAGGCCTTTGGGGACTGCTGGGCGGCAGGGGCGGCGCCGGGAACGGCGGGGGGGTGCGGGGCGACCGGCGCACCGGGGCGCAGTTTCATCAGGTTGTCCACGATCACCTTGTCGCCGGCTTTCAAGCCGCCGAGGATGACCCAGTCCTGGCCGCGCCATTCGCCGGTCTGTACCGGACGCGGCGTCACCTTGTCGCCTTCGCCGGCGAGCATGACGAGGTTGCCTTGCTCGGACTGGACGACCGCCGACTGCGGAACCAGGAAGACGCCGTTGCGCTCGCCGGTGAGCAGACGGATGCGGACGAATTGACCGGGCAGCAACTGGTTGTCGCTATTGTCGAATTCGGCTCGCAACTGTTGGGTGCCCAGCGTCGTGTCGATGTTGCTGGCCAGGAAATTGAGCTTGCCGGTCTTCGGGTAGAGCGTGCCGTCGGTCAACACCAGTTGGACGCCGGTGATATTGTTCCTGGTGACGCGACCGCCGGCCAGTTTGCTCAAGTCGCTGTCACCAAGGCTGAAGCGGACCCAGATCGGATTGCTCTGGAAAATGGAGGTCAGCAGGCTGTCGGAACCGACGGTGATCAGATTGCCCTCGGATTTTGCCGCGCGGCCGGTCGCGCCGCCGACGGGGGCGGTTACGGTGGTCCACGACAGGTTCAGCTCGGCTTGGTGCAGCGTGGCTTGGGCAATGGCATTGTTCGAGACCGAGTCGTCGTATTCCTTCTGGCTGATGGCCTTGGCTTCGATCAGGCCTTTCAGACGGTTCATTTCGCGAGCGGCTTGCTCGGCCTTGGCCTTGGCTTCGGCCAGAGCAATTTCATAGCTCGAACGGTCGATCTGGAAGAGAGGCTGGCCGGCCTTGACCGTTTCGCCTTCCTGGTAGAGTCGCTTGACAAGGATGCCGCCGACGCGGGCGCGCACTTCGGTTTCGCGGGCCCCTTCGGTTTGCGCCATGATTTCGATGGAGGTCGGCACGCGTTGCGGTTGGACTTCGAGCACCGTCACCGGCATCGGCCCCATCGGCGGCGCGCCGGCCGGCTTGGTGTCGGAACAGGCGCCGAGCAGGGTGGCACTGAGCACACCCGCGCCGAGAAGGATCGAAATGTTTTTGCGCTGCAGCAGCGTTCCGGAAATCATGGGCTTACTCCAAAATTAAAAAATTTGAGCTATTATATACAAACACGGATGTATGTAAATGTTTTGGTCGATGCATTGAGAATAGTTGATCTTGATAGCAGCCGAGCCAGAAAGTTGCCAGACCGGGAGAGATAAGATGGTTAGAAAAACCAAGGAAGAAGCGGAAAAAACCCGCAAGGACATTATCGAATCGGCGCGCACCGTCTTTCACCGATGCGGGGTCGGTCGTTCGACCCTGGAAAAGATTGCCCGCGAGGCCGGCGTGACGCGCGGCGCGGTGTACTGGCACTTCAAGGACAAGGCCGAACTGTTTTTCGCCATGCGCGCCGATGTATTCGCGCCGATGGTGGAGCGTACGGATTCCATTTTGCTGTCGGAAACCTACGCCAATCCGCTCGATGCCATAGAGGCGTCGGTGAAGGAGTTTTTTCGTGTTCTCGACGATTGTTCTGTGGTCCGCGAAGTGTTCGAGATCATGATTTCGCGCTGCGAGTACGTTGATGAATTTGCCAGCGTCCAGGACGAGGTCGGTCGACCGGCCTACGAGTTTCTCGAAAAGATCGAAGGAGTTTACCGAAAGGCCCTGGAAAAAGGCATGTTGCGCCAGGACCTCGATCCGGCCATGGCGGCCCGCGATACCTGGGCTTTTACCAGCGGCTTGTTGCATCTCATGCTCGGTTGCCAGAAAGGGTCGGATCTCGACCGGCAAATACCGGCAATGATCTCGATGCACATCGCGCTGAGGCGCCGCAACTGAGTTTCGAGCCTTCTTGCCAGGCACCTCGCCCCGCCTTACCCGCTCGGCAATCCGGCTGTTGTCATTTGCCGGCAACACGCGGAACCCATAATTCCCTCAAACAAAAACGGGGATAGGCCGGCCATGATAATAAAAAGCACAATAGCCTGGCTGCGTGTCTACGGCGACTTGGTTCGCCGGCTGCCGAAGGCGACCGAATTCATCTTTGCCGCCCGTTCGCCGGCCGGGCGCTCGGTCAAGATATTTCTTTTCGGCGTTGGGGTCGTCCTGCCCCTGGGGTCGCTGATCTGGATGCTTCTTTTTTGGCATGGCAATGCCCTTGGTCGTGTCATCGGCGGCGGCCGGTCGCTTGAACCGACGCCCAGCCTGCCGGCCAGGACCGACGAGGCTTGAAGGTCGGGCCGACTCAGTCGGCAAGCGGGTGCGATCGGGGCAACTGCCTGTATTTCTGCCATGCGCTCGCGCTGAACACCAGCAGGCCCAGCCAGATCAGCCCGAAACTGGCCAGCCGGGCCGATTGCAGCGGTTCGTCGAAGAGGAATACTGCGGTGACGAATTGCATGGTCGGATTGATGTACATGAGCATGCCGATGGTGGCCAGATCGAGTCGTTGCGTGGCGGCGGCAAAGGCCATCAGCGGCACGGCGGTCATGATGCCGGAGCCGATCAGCAATAGCGTGGTTGGCCCGGAAAAAAGGCTGAACACCCAATGTCCCTGTCCTGCCGCCCAGGCGGCGTAGATCAGGCAGGCCGGGAGCATGGCAAGGGTTTCCAGCCACAGTCCGGAGACGGCGTCTATCGGCACCTGTTTGCGCAACAGACCATAGACGCCGAAAGTGCCGGCCAGAAAAAGCGAAATCCACGGCAACTCGCCGAGCATGAATAGTTCGTTGCCGACGGCAGCGACGGCGAGCGCGATGGCCAGCCATTCCTTGCGGTTGAGCTTTTCGTTGAGGACGAAGAGGCCGAGGAGGACATTGACCAACGGGGTCAGAAAGTAGCCGAGGCTGGCGGCGACGAGTTCATGCCGGTCGAGCGCCCAAAGGAAGCCGAGCCAGTTGCTGCCGAGCAGCAGTGCCGCGACGCTCAGGCGGATCACCTGGCGGGGCGTGCGAAAGATTCCCCGGAGCATCCCCCAGCGTCGGCGCAGGGTGAGCAGCACGGTCATCAGCACGAAGGCCCAGGCGGTACGGTTGGACAGGATGTCCATCGGTGAAATTGCGGCCAGTTGCCTGAAATAAAGGGGGAAGCATCCCCAGATGACGTAGGCGGTCAGGCCATAGCCGAT
>JAJXVG010000160.1 GCA_021782315.1 Pseudomonadota bacterium
ATCCGGCTGGTGTCGCCGTGGTAACCGTCCTTGATCGTCGTGATGTCGAGATTGACGATGTCGCCGTTCTTCAGGATGCGTTCGCCCGGAACGCCGTGGCAGACCTGTTGATTGACCGAGGTGCAGGTCGATTTCGGGTAGGGATCGTAACCGGACGGTGCGTAGTTGAGCGGCGCCGGGATGCAGCCCTGGATATCGACCATGTAGTCATGGCAGAGCTTGTCCAGTTCATCGGTGGTGACGCCTGCCTTGACGAAGGGTGTTATGTAGTCGAGAACCTCACCGGCCAGGCGGCCGGCAAGCCTCATTTTTTCGATTTCTTCCGGGGTCTTGATGCTGATGCTCATGGTTGTTCTACGGCGCGTTGGCAAAGGACAAGGATAAATGAAGGGGCTGGTTTCGCAAAGCCGGGCGGCGGCCAAGATGGCATACTTGCGCTTTTTGAAGCGATGGATTTCCGATGACGATTCTCCTGCTCGGCAAGGATGGCCAGGTCGGCTGGCAGTTACAACGTTCGCTGGCGCCGCACGGGCCGGTCGTGGCCTGCGCCCGCGCCGAATGTGATTTGTCCGTGCCGGAACGGATTCGTTCCGTCGTGCGTCAGGTCAGACCCTCGGTGATTGTCAATGCGACAGCCTATACGGCAGTGGACAAGGCGGAATCCGAAGCGGAACTGGCCTACCGCGTCAACGCGGAGGCACCGGGGATTCTCGCCGAGGAGGCGGCGCGGCTCGGCGCTTTGCTGGTCCATTATTCGACCGACTACGTTTACGATGGCGACAAGGATGGTCCCTACCTGGAAAGCGATCCCACGGCGCCGCAAAGCGTTTATGGGCGCAGCAAGCTGGCCGGCGAGGAAGCCATCCGGGCCGTTGCCGGCCGATCGCTGATTTTCCGAACCAGCTGGGTGTTCGGTGCGCGCGGCGGCAATTTCGTCAAGACCATCCTGCGCCTGGCCAGGGACAGGGACGACCTGAGCGTTGTCGACGATCAGGTCGGTTCGCCGACGCCGGCGGCATTGATCGCGACGGTGACCGGCCTCGTGCTGGCCATGATCCGCCAGGGCCGGCCGGGCGAAGCGGGCGACAGCCAAAATCGCCTCTATCACCTGGCCGCCGCCCGACCGGTCAGCTGGTGCCGGTTTGCTCGTACCATCGTCGAACTGGCCGGGCAGATGCCGGGATTCGACCTGCGTCTGAAGCCGGAAGCGATCCGGGCGATCACCACCGCGGAATATCCGACCCCGGCGCGGCGCCCGGCCAATTCGCGCCTCGACTGCAGTCGCCTGGAGCATGAATTCGGTCTGCAGATGCCGGACTGGCAGCCCTATCTGGCGCGCATGCTGCAATTGCTGGCGCTCAAGCAGAACGGCTATTGATCTTCCGGATTGCCTGTAGTGCTGCTATAATCCATCGGTTTTTCTCGGTCGTCATGGCTGAGAAAATGGTCGTCCGCATTGTGCAGGCGATCAAAATCCACACATCCGCCGATTAAGGGTGTCCGCCGAAATTCAAGTATGGCGGGCGTTTCAGGCGGGTGGAGGTTCAACCCTTAAGGAGTTTTAACATGTCCGTTACTATGCGCGAAATGCTGGAGGCTGGTGTTCACTTCGGTCACCAGACCCGTTTCTGGTCCCCCAAGATGGCACCGTACATCTTCGGCGCCCGCAACAAGATTCACATCGTCAATCTCGAAAAGACCCTGGCCAAGTACAACGAAGCCATGGCTTTCGTCAAGAAGCTCTCGGCCAACCGCGGCACCATCCTGTTCGTCGGCACCAAGCGCCAGGCCCGCGAAATCATCGGCGAGGAAGCGCTGCGCGCCAACTCCCCGTTTGTCGACCAGCGCTGGCTGGGCGGCATGCTGACCAACTTCAAGACCGTCAAGACCTCCATCAAGCGCCTGAAGGACATGGAAGTGGCCGTCGAGGCCGGCGAACTCGAGCGCATGCCCAAGAAGGAAGCGCTGACCTTCCGTCGCGAACTCGAAAAGCTGCAGAAATCCATCGGCGGCATCAAGGAAATGGGCGGCTTGCCGGATGCCATCTTCGTCATCGACGTCGGCTACCACAAGATCGCCATTACCGAAGCCGAAAAGCTCGGCATCCCGGTCATCGGCGTGGTCGATACCAATCACTCCCCGGACGGCGTGGCCTACGTCATTCCGGGTAACGACGACTCTTCCCGTGCCATCCAGCTCTACGCTCGCGGCGTGGCCGATGCCATCCTCGAAGGTCGTAGCCAGGTCATGCAGGAAATCGTTGCCGCCGGCGGCGACGACGAATTCGTCGAAGTGGTCGACGCGGCCGAATAAGGTTGTAACGGCGGGGTTTTAAGCTCCGCCTGTTTTAAAAGCTCTGGAGAAAAAATATGGCGGCAATTACCGCAGGCATGGTGGCAGAACTGCGCGGCAAGACCGACGCACCCATGATGGAATGCAAGAAGGCACTGACCGAAGCCGATGGCGACATGGTCAAGGCCGAGGAAATCCTTCGCGTCAAGCTCGGCAACAAGGCCTCCAAGGCGGCCGCCCGCATCGCCGCGGAAGGCATCGTCGCGATCAGCATCGCGGCCGACGGCAAGTTGGGCGCCATCGTCGAAGTGAACAGCGAAACCGATTTCGTCGCCAAGAACGATGAATTCATCGCTTTGGCCAACGGCTGCGCCGCGCTGGTGGCCAACCAGAACCCGGCCGATGTCGCTGCACTGTCCGCCTTGCCGATGGGCGAAGGCACGGTCGAATCGACCCGTTCCGCGCTGGTCGGCAAGATCGGTGAAAACATGGCCGTTCGTCGCTTTGTTCGTTGCGAAGCCAAGGGCCGTCTGCTTTCCTACATCCATGGCGGTGCCAAGGTTGGCGTGCTGGTCGACCTGGTCGGCGGCGACGAGCAACTGGGCAAGGATCTGGCCATGCATATCGCCGCTTCCAAGCCGAAATCCCTGGATGCCTCCGGTGTTTCCGCCGAACTGCTCGATACCGAGCGTCGCGTCGCCATCGAGAAGGCCCGCGAAGCCGGCAAGCCGGAAGCCATGCTGGAGAAAATCGCCGAAGGCACTGTTCAGAAATACCTGAAGGACGTTACCCTGCTCGGCCAGATTTTCGTCAAGGCTGCCGACGGCAAGCAGACCATCGAACAGTTGTTGAAGGAAAAGGGCGCCTCCGTCGCCGGCTTCACGCTGTACATGGTCGGCGAAGGTATCGAGAAAAAGGTCGATGATTTTGCTGCCGAAGTCGCCGCCCAGGCAGCCGCAGCTGCCGCCAAGAAGTAAGCGAGAGGAAAGCCGATGACCGCTCCCAAGTACAAGCGCATTCTCCTGAAGCTCTCCGGCGAGGCCCTGATGGGTAACGATGCTTATGGCATCAATCCGCAGACCATCGCGGCCATTTGCGGAGAGATCAAGGCGGTTGCCGACATGGGAGTGGAAATCGGCGTCGTCATCGGCGGTGGCAATATCTTCCGCGGCATGGCCGGTACGGCCACCGGGATGGACAGGGCCACGGCGGATTACATGGGCATGCTGGCGACGGTGATGAATGCCATGGCGCTGTCGGATGCCATGCGCCAGGTCGGTCTGAATGCCCGCGTCCAGTCCGCCCTGAATATCGAACAGGTGATCGAGCCGTATATCCGCGGCAAGGCCATTCGTTACCTGGAAGAAGGCAAGATCGTAATTTTCGGGGCCGGTACCGGCAACCCCTTCTTTACCACCGACACTGCCGCAGCCCTGCGCGGTTCGGAAATCGGTGCGGAAATCGTGCTCAAGGCAACCAAGGTGGACGGCATCTATACGGCCGACCCCAAGAAGGATGCGCAGGCCACCCGCTATGACAAGATCAGCTTCAACGAAGCGATCTCGAAGAGTCTGGCGGTCATGGATGCCACCGCTTTCGCGCTGTGCCGCGACCAGAAATTGCCGATCAACGTATTTTCAATTTTCAAGCCCGGCGCACTGAAACGTGTCGTCTGCGGCGAAAACGAAGGTACGCTGGTCTATTGCTGAGGGAGAAGAAGAGATGATTCCTGAACTCAAGAAAACCGCCGAAGGCAAGATGCAGAAATCGCTGGAAGCACTCAAGGCCGATCTTCAGAAAGTGCGCACCGGGCGTGCCCACATTGGCCTGCTCGACCATGTCCAGGTCGATTATTACGGCTCGATGGTGCCGGTCAACCAGGTAGCCAATATCACCTTGGTCGATGCCCGCACCATCGGCGTGCAGCCCTGGGAAAAACCCATGCTGCAAAAGGTCGAGAAGGCGATTCGCGATTGCGATCTCGGCCTGAATCCGGCTTCGCAGGGCGACCTGATTCGTGTTCCGATGCCGGCATTGACCGAAGAGCGGCGCAAGGAAATGATCAAGATCGTCAAGACGGAAGGCGAGGGCGTCAAGGTGGCCATTCGCAATCTGCGACGCGATGCCAACGCCCATCTGAAGGACGCGCTGAAAAAGGGCGAAATTCCCGAGGACGACGAGCGCAAGGCGCAGGACGATGTTCAGAAGCTGACTGATCGCTATATCGTTGAAGTCGACAAGATGCTCGCGGCCAAAGAGGCCGAGCTCATGCAGGTTTAAGCCGGTTCCGTTCGGATTTCCGGCGGCATGGCCCTTTTTTCAAGTTCCACGCGACAGCTTCCCGATACGGCGGTTGTGCCCAGGCACGTCGCCGTCATCATGGACGGCAATGGCCGCTGGGCCAAAAAACGTTTTCTGCCGCGCGTCGCGGGCCATGTCAAGGGTGTCGAGCTGGTGCGCGAGATGGTCCGTGCCTGCCTGGAGCGCGGCATACAGTACCTGACCCTGTTCGCCTTTTCGTCCGAAAACTGGCGCCGGCCGCAGGAGGAGGTTTCCCTGCTCATGCAGCTCTTCGTCAAGGCGCTGGAACAGGAGGTCGAGAAGCTCGACCGCAACGGCGTCCGTCTGCGCGTGATCGGCGACCTTTCCCGCTTCGAACCGCGCCTCCAGGAGTTGATCCGGCAGGCCGAGGCAAAAACGGCAGCCAACACGCGTCTTAATCTGAGCATCGCCGCCAACTACGGCGGACGCTGGGATATCATGCAGGCCACCAACCGCATGCTCGCGGCCCAGCCGGAAAAACGGGGTGGCTGGGAAGAGTCCGATCTCGAACCGCATCTGGCCATGAGCTTCGCCCCCGAGCCCGATCTCTTCATCCGCACTGGCGGTGAAGAGCGCATCAGCAATTTCCTGCTCTGGCAACTGGCCTATACCGAGCTTTATTTCACCCCCATGCTGTGGCCCGATTTCAATACAGTCGAGTTCGACAAGGCCATCGTTTCCTTCCAGCAGCGCGAACGGCGCTTTGGACGAACCAGCGAACAATTGACAGAAAAGCCGAATGCTTAAGACACGCGTCATCACCGCCCTGGTTCTGATGGCCCTGTTGCTGCCCAGTCTATTCTATTTGCCGCAGTCCGCCTGGGCCTTGTTGGTCGCCGGGTTTGTCGGTGTCGCCGCCTGGGAGTGGGGGGGGCTGCTCGGCAAGTCGAGCGGTTGGCGAATTGCGCTCGGCGTGCTGACCGCAGTGGTTTGTGCGGTTGTTGCGCGCCTCGATCCGAATGCGCTCGGCGCCGGCGATGCCTTCGTCCCGGCCCGCGCCTGGGTGCTGCTCGCCTACGGCATCTCGGGGGGGTTCTGGTGTTTCGTCATGCCGCTCTGGTTGAGAAACAAGTGGTCGCTGAGCGGCGCCGCAGGGCTGGCGGTTGGCGCCGTCGTTCTCCTGCCCACCTGGCTGGCCATGGTCCAGTTGCGGGCGCTTGGTCCCGGTATCCTGCTCGCCGTTTTTGCCGTTGTCTGGATGGCCGACATCGCTGCTTATTTTTCCGGAAAAGCCTTCGGCAAGCACAGGCTGGCCCCGACGATCAGCCCGGGTAAGACCTGGGAGGGCGCGCTCGGCGCCGGCCTGGGCGTGGTTATTTATGGCGTGGCGATACGGCAGTTTTTTTCCCTGGATCTGATGCCCTTATTCTGGTGGGTGGCCGCCCTTCTCGGTGTCACCGCGGTCAGCATCGTCGGCGATCTCTATGAATCGCTGCTCAAGCGCAAGGCGGGAATCAAGGACAGCAGTAATATCCTGCCCGGCCATGGCGGCGTCCTCGACCGCATCGACAGCCTGACTTCGACCTTGCCGGTCGTGGCGCTGGCCTGGCTCCTGTTTTCGATCCGATGAGTGCCGCCATGCAGAACATTACCCTGTTGGGTTCGACCGGTTCGATCGGGGTCAGTACCCTGGATGTGATCCGTCGCCATCCGGATCGCTATCGTGCCTTCGCCCTGTGTGCCCATAGTCAGGCGGAGAAGTTGTTCGAGCAATGCCTCGAATTTCAGCCCAGCTTTGCCGTCCTGCGCGATGCCCAGCTTGCGGCCCGGCTTGCCGAACGCCTGCGCGCGGCCGGCCTGAAAACGGAAGTCCGGCACGGGGTGGAGGCGCTGGTCGATCTGTCGTCCATGTCCGAGGTCGACGCGGTGATGGCGGCGATTGTCGGCGCGGCCGGACTGGAGCCGACATTGGCCGCGGCGAAGGCCGGCAAGAAAGTCATGCTGGCCAACAAGGAAGTGCTGGTCATGGCCGGCGAACTGTTCATGCGCGCGGTGCGCGAGCACGACGCGACGCTGCTGCCCGTCGATAGCGAACACAATGCCATTTTCCAGTCCCTGCCCGGCGATTTTTCCCAGGGGCTGGCCCGCAGCGGCGTCCAGAAAATTCTGCTGACGGCTTCCGGCGGCCCGTTCAGGAATACGCCGCTGGCCGATCTGGCCGAGGTGACGCCGGATCAGGCCTGTGCACATCCCAATTGGGTGATGGGGCGCAAGATTTCCGTCGACTCGGCGACCATGATGAACAAGGGTCTGGAGGTCATCGAGGCACGCTGGTTGTTTGATGCGTCGCCGGAGATGATCCAGGTTGTCGTGCATCCGCAAAGCGTCATCCACTCGGCCGTCCAGTACGTCGACGGCTCCGTTCTGGCCCAGATGGGCAATCCCGATATGCGGACGCCGATTGCGTACGCCATGGCCTGGCCCGAGCGTATTGCCGCCGGCGTCGAAAGTCTTGATCTGTTCAAGATTGCCCGGCTGGATTTCGCGGCGCCGGATTTTGAACGTTTCCGCTGCCTGCAACTGGCCTACGATGCCTTACGTGAAGGTGGCACGGCACCAGCCATCCTCAATGCCGCCAACGAAGTGGCCGTTGCCGCCTTCCTTGACTGCCGGCTCTCCTTTCTCGGTATCGCACGCCTTGTCGAGGCCACCCTGTCAGCTTTGCCGGCCGGTCCCGAAGGTAATCTGGCCGACGTCCTTGCCGCCGATGCGGAGGCCCGCCATATTGCCGGCCAGATGGTTCGGGAGCGCCGTTTC
>JAJXVG010000161.1 GCA_021782315.1 Pseudomonadota bacterium
CCAGGCGTTGATCTAGGCGGGCAAAGGCGACCTCCTCGACCAGTTGCATCAGCTCGCCGATGCGGTCGGCGAACAGGTGGAAGACGAAATCGCGGAAGGGGGCGTGTTCGAGCATCAGCGCGGCGAAGGCATCGACCGGCAAGGCCAGCAGGAGGAGCGGTGTTTCCGCGATGCCGCGGGCGTTGTAGTCGCTATGGCCGAGCAGGCAACTGGAGGAAATGATGCAGGAACCGCCGGGCTGGACGCGGTAGAGCATCAGTTCGCGCCCGTTGGCGGCCAGCTTGACGACCTTGATGCTGCCCTCGATGAGGAACGGAAAACCCTGGCACGGCTGGTGTTCGGCGAAAACCTGGCTGCCGGCCGGCAGGCTCATGACGGCTTGCAGCGGAAGCAGTGCGGCCAGTCGTTCCGCCGACAGGCCGCCCAGGGCCGGATACAAATCCAGTACCCTTTTCAGAGCGGTGCTGGGTGTTGCCGCGATGGTCGTGGCGGTCACCGATCAGTCCACTTCGGCCCAGACCGGCGCGTGATCGGAAGGACGTTCCAGCTTGCGCGGCGCGCGGTCGATGCCGGCTGCCGTGCATTGTCCGGTCAGTTGTGGAGAAAGCAGGATGTGGTCGATGCGCAGGCCGCGGTTTTTCTGGAAGCCGAGCATGCGGTAGTCCCACCACGAAAAGGTCTTGTCCGGCTGTTCGAAGAGCCGGAAGCTGTCGCTCAGGCCGAGTTCGAGAAAGCGCCGGAAGGCGGCACGCTCCGCTTCCGAACAGAGTATGCCGCCGGCCCAGACGCTGGGATCGTGCACATCGCGGTCATCCGGTGCGATGTTGTAGTCGCCGCACAGCGCCAGCTTCGGATGTTTGGCCATTTCCTCGCCGAGCCAGACGGTCAGCGCATCGAGCCAGCGCAGCTTGTAATCGTACTTGTCGCTGTTGACTGCCTGGCCGTTCGGCATGTATGCGCAGATGAGGCGGGGGTCGCCGACCGTGCCGCAGATCAGGCGCTTCTGCTCGTCCGGAAAATGCGGGTTGCCGCAGACCGCGTCGGATATCGGTTCGCGGGCGAGCAGGGCGACGCCGTTGTAGGTCTTCTGTCCGGAAAAGACGACCTGGTAGCCGGCCGCTTCGATTTCGGCGCGCGGGAAATTATGGTCCTCGAGCTTCAGTTCCTGCAGGCACAGGGCATCCGGCCGGGCGACGGCGAGCCAGTCGAGCAGGTGCGGCAGGCGGACCTTCAGCGAATTGACATTCCACGAGGCAATTTTCACTTGCTGGAACCTGCGGGTTTGCTGCCGAATGGCGCCGTTTTCGGGTAATTGGCGAGGTCGAGCAGATTGTTGTAGGCGGCGGCGTTGAAGCCGCGAAAACTCTGGTTGCCGACCTTGATGCTCGGAATGTAGGTATCGCCGACCAACTGTTTCAACTCGTCGATCTCTTCCTGTTTCTGGACCATTTTTTCGGTGAATGGAATGCCGCGCGCATTCAGCAGGTCACGTGCGTTCTTGCAATCGGCAAGACAGTTGGCCGCGGTGTACAGGATGACGGGGAAGGATTCGGCCGCCTTGCGGGTGGCGAACGGCAGACCATCGTCGGCCTCTGCCTTGCCGCCGGTCTTGACGAGATCCTTGGCCTTGCCAGGTGGCGGCATGTCGGAAATCACCGTCTTGCCGGCCGAGTCGACCCACCGGTAGGTATCGGCCGAGGCGCCGGTGCAGGCCAGTGCCAGGCAAATCATGAAGCGGTAACGCATGTCTTTCTCCCCGAGTCTCTCTCAGGCAGCAATCATACCGCTATGCCGGAGCAGTGCATCGACACTCGGTTCGCGGCCACGGAACGCCTTGAAGGATTCGATGGCCGGGCGCGAGCCGCCGACGGACAGGATTTCGTCGAGAAAACGCCGGCCGACCGTGGCGTCGAAGGGATCGCCGGCCTCTTCGAATGCGGCATAGGCGTCGGCCGACAGCACCTCGGCCCATTTGTAGCTGAAGTAGCCGGCGCCGTAGCCGCCGCCGAAAATGTGCGAAAAGCTGTTCGGGAAGCGGTGCCAGTCGGGCGGTATCAGCACGGCGACTTCCCGGCGCACCTCGTTCAGCACGTCGAGTACGGTCGATCCGGATTGCGGATCGAAAGCGGAATGGATGAGCATGTCGAACAGCGAGAATTCGATCTGGCGCACCGCCATCATGCCGCTCTGGAAATTGCGGGCGGCCAGCATCTTGTCGAAGAGTTCCCGCGGCAGGGTGGCGCCGGTGTCGACATGGGCGGTCATGCCGGCGACGACCTGCCAGTCCCAGCAGTAGTTTTCCATGAACTGCGAGGGCAGTTCGACGGCATCCCACTCGACGCCGTGGATGCCGGAAACCCCCAGTTCCTCGCCACGGGTCAGCAGGTGGTGCAGGCCGTGCCCGGTTTCGTGGAAGAGGGTGGTGACATCGTCGTGCGTGAAGGTCGCCGGCTTGCCACCGACCGGGCGCGAGAAATTGCAGTTCAGGTAGGCGATGGGTTTCTGGAGACCGGTTGTCGTGCGCCGCCGCGAGCGGGCTTCGTCCATCCAGGCGCCGCCACGCTTGGTTTCGCGAGCGTAGAGATCGAGGTAGAACTGGCCGACCAGATCGCCGGCCGGCGTTTCCAGACGATAGAAGCGGACATCCTCGTGCCAGACCGGTGCGCTGTCCGGCTTGACCTTGACGTTGAACAGGCGTTCGATGACCTGGAACAGGCCGCCGATTACCTTGGGTTCGGTGAAATACTGCTTCACCTCCTGTTCGGAGAAGGCGTAGCGCTTCTGCAGCAGCTTTTCCGAGGCGTAGGCGGCATCCCATGGCTGGAAGTCGGCGATACCCAGTTCATCGGCGGCGAAGGCGCGCAATTCGGCGATGTCCCTGGTCGCGAAGGGCTTGGCCTTGGCCGCCAGTTCGCGCAGGAAGGCGAGCACCTGGGCGGGCGTGTCGGCCATCTTGGGGGCGAGCGAAACTTCGGCGAAGTTGGCGAAACCGAGCATGCGGGCGTCTTCTTCGCGCAGTTCCAGCATGCGTCGGATGATCGGCGTGTTGTCCCATTCCGGCTTGCTGCTGCCGTCGTCGAATTCGGCGGCGCGGGTGGCGTAGGCGCGGTACATGCGGGCGCGCAGTTCGCGGTTGTCGGCATACTGCATGACCGGGCCGTAGGAGGGGGCGTGCAGGGTGAATTTCCAGCCGTCGACACCGGTCTTCTGCGCCGCTTCGCGGGCAGCCTCGCGGGCATAGTCGGGCAGGCCGGCGAGCAGGGCCTCGTGGCTGACCATTTCGGCGAAAGCATTGGTGGCGTCGAGCAGGTTCTCGGCGAACCTGGCCGACAGTTGCGACAACTCCTCCATGATGGCCTGGAAGCGCGGCTTCTGGTCTTCCGGCAATTCGGCGCCGGAGAGGCGGAAGTCGCGCACTTCGTTATCCACTACCTTTTTCTGCTCGACGCTCAACCCGGCGTATTCGGCGCTGTCGCGCAGGGCCTTGTACTTCTCGAACAGTTTCAGGTTCTGGCCAAGCTCGGCGTAGAAGCGCGAAACTTCCGGCAGCATGTCGTTGTAGGCTTCGCGCCAGGCCGGGACGTCATTGACCGAATGCAGGTGGCCGACGATACCCCAGGCGCGGTTGAAGGGTTCCAGGCCGTCGGACAGGGCGCCGGCGAAATCCTTCCAGGTGGCCGGCGTGGAATCGGCGGTCAGCCGCTCGATCAGCTCGCGGCCGGCGGCGAGCAGCGATTCGATGGCCGGTTTGACGTGTTCGGGTCGAACGGTGTCGAAGCGCGGCAGGTCGGAAAAGTCGAGAAGGGGATTGATCATGGTCGTCCGCAGGGCAATGAAAAAGGGCGGTTGAAACCGCCCTTGTTGTTTTAGAGGGTCTTGCCGGTGAGCTTTTCGTAAGCCTCGATGTACTTGGCAGTGGTCCGGGCGATGACGTCGGCCGGCAGTCGCGGGCCGGGGGCGACTTTGCCCCAGTCCAGGGTTTCCAGGTAATCGCGGACGAACTGCTTGTCGTAGGACGGCGGGTTGCTGCCTTCCTCGTACTGGTCGGCTGGCCAGAAGCGGGATGAGTCCGGGGTCAGTGCCTCGTCGATCAGGTGCAGGGTGCCGGCGGCATCGATGCCGAATTCGAACTTGGTGTCGGCGATGATGATGCCGCGGCCGCGGGCGTAGATGGCGGCTTCTTCGTAGAGGCGGATGGCGGCGATGCGGGCTTCGTCGGCCAGTTGGGCGCCGTTCTTGCCGGTGCCGGCCAGGGCTTCGGCCAGGTCGGCTGCGCAGTTGGCCTGGGCGACGGCGAAGGAGACGTTTTCGTCATGATCGCCGACGGCGGCCTTGGTGGCCGGTGTGAAAATAGGGGCAGGTAGTTTCTGCGCCATCTTCAGGCCAGGCGGCAGGGCGATGCCGCAGATGGCGCCGGTCTGCTGGTAATCCTTCCAGCCCGAGCCGATGACGTAGCCGCGAACCACCGCTTCGATGGGCAGCGGACGCAGGCGTTTGACGACGACCGAGCGGCCGCGGACCTGTTCGCGCTCGTTGTCGGCGACGACCGATTCCGGATCGATGCCGGTCAACTGGTTGGGCACGATGTGGCCGAGTTTTTCGAACCAGAAATCGGCCACGGCGGTCAGCACTTCCCCTTTGCGCGGGATGGGGTCCGGCAGGATGACGTCGAAGGCCGACAGGCGGTCGGAGGTGACAATCAGCAGCTTGTCGGTGTCGACCGCGTAGATGTCGCGGACTTTGCCCTTGGAGAGCAGGGGCAGGCTGGTAATGGAAGACTGGAAGAGCGGAGCGGTCACGGCAGATTTCCCGAAAGCAAAAGGACGATTATAAATTAATGCGGCGCATCCCCGGCTTCCGCAGCCAGCTTCTTGCGCATCCGGCCGGTGCCCCAGGCGACCAGCCCGGCGATCAGCGGAATGGAAACGGCGGTGATGACGTCGGTGTTCAGGTGATGCAACTCCTTCGTGCCCTTGGCCAGGTACTGCACCAGTTGCGAGCCGTAATAGGTCAGGACGACGACGGAGAGTCCTTCGACCGTTTCCTGCAGGCGGAGTTGCAGCCTGGCGCGATTGTTCATCTGGCCGAGCAACTCCTGGTTCTGGCGTTCCAGTTCGATGTCGACCCGGGTGCGCAGCAGTTGGCTGTTGCGGGCGACACGGCCGGAAAGCTCTTCCTGGCGGCGACTGATTGCTTCGCAGGTATTCATGGCCGGCAACAGGCGGCGCAGCATGAATTCCTCGAAGGTCGGCAGGCCGGAAATGCGCGACTCGCGAAGTTCCTCGATGCGCTGCATGACCAGTCCGTGATAGGCATGGGAAGCGCCGAAGCGGAAGGTGGTACTGGCCACCGAGTGCTCGACTTCGGCGGCCAGCTTGGAGAGGATGCCGAGCACTTCGCGTTCGTCGTTCGGCGAGCGGGCCTGGCCGATGCAGTCCATCAGTTCGGCCAACTGTTTCTCGCCGGTGTACAGCCACTTGCCGACCTCCTTGGCGACGGGCAGGCCAAGCAGGGCCATCAGCCGGTAGGTCTCGATCTCGACCAGGCGCTGCACGGTGCGTCCGGCCTGGCGCTGCGTCATGCCTTCGTTGAGGACGAGGAAGCGGGAGAAGCCGTTGTCGATCTTGAAGTCGGTGAAGATCCAGGCCGCATCGTCGGCCACCTTGGCGGCGACCATCGTGCGGCCGTTCGGCGTCAGGCCGGCGAGCACCGATTGCGGGCTGATCTCGTCGGTCGAGCGCAATTCGACATGGGTGGCGACGATCAGCTTGCCTGGGATGCCGTGCAGCCATTCCGGATGCACGGCATCGAAGGCAGTGGCGTCCGGGTGCAATTGCTCGCCGGTCTCCAGCGGTCGGAAGAAGGTGTAACTGGAGAATTCGGTGTGCAGTTCCCAGCGCATGCGAAAAGCCCCGGTCTCGATCATCAGGTGCGAATCGGAACTGTCGATCGAGTTGCAGAGGTGACCCTGGCAGAGCTTGGCGAGATTGTCGCGGGCCGCTGCCGCTTTCTCTGCGCTGTGCTTGAAGACGAGGTGCGAGACGAGCACTGCCCCGAGCAGCGGTACCGGCGGCCGGGCGTGGAATTCGTTGTTCAGGCGCTGGCGGAGCGGATGCTCTTCCAGTTCGGCAAGGGTCAGGCGAGGATGCATGGTCGTAGCGTCCGGAATGTTGCAGTGCACCAGATTGTAGCGCAAGCGATTCAGGATGCGGTGCGGGACGCGAGGTGGCGGCCAAATTCCCTGTTCAGCCCGGGCGCCGCCGCTTCGAGCAGGAAGCTGCGGAAGTTGTGGCCGGCCGGCAGCAGGCGTTTGCTGTTCATGTGTACGACGTACCAGGTGCGTTCGATGGGCGTGCCGATCACATCCAGGATGCAGACCTCGGCCGTCTTCAATTCGAGCGGCAAGGTATGCAGCGAAATCAGCGCGACCCCCAGGCCGGCCATCACAGCCTGCTTGATGGTTTCGTTACTGCCCATGCTGATGGTGCGGGCCGGGGTGAACAGGTGTTTCTTGAACATTTCCTCGGCAACCCGGCGCGAACCCGAGCCTTCCTCGCGCAGCAGGAAGGTTTCTCGCCGCAGTTCCTGCAGGTCGAAGCGGCGGTCGGCGCGCAGCGGGTGGTCGGCCGGTCCGATCAGCACATAGGGGTGGCTGGCCATCGGCTCGGCATGGGCATCGACCTCGACCGGAATGCGACCCATGACGGCAAGATCGATGGTGTTGTCCTGCAATTTCTGCAGCAGGTTCTCGCGGTTGCCGACCGAGAACTGCACCTCGATGCCGGGGTGCGCCTGCGAGAACTGGGCGAGCAGGCGGGGCATGAAATACTTGGCGGTGCTGACCAGACCGACCGACAACTGGCCGACTTCGGCACCGAGCAGTCCCTGCAGGTTGGCCTCGGCATCCTTGATTTCACCGAGCACGCGCAAGGCGTGATGCATCAGCAGATCGCCGGCATCGGTCAGCGCCACGCCGCGCCCCAAACGCTCGAAGAGCGGTAGCCCGACATTGTCTTCAAGCTGCTTGAGTTGCATCGAAACGGCCGGCGGCGTCAGGTGCAACTCCTCGGCGGCCCGGGCGTAACTCAGGTGACGGGCGGCAACGACGAAGATCTGCAACTGGCGGAGCGTCAGGGTGCGGATGAAATTCATGTTCGGGCTGGTTCGCGGGGTGGTTCGGTAAGGGGGAGTGTAACGCCGGGATTTGGGTGGTGGGGGGGCTGGTTGAATTTGCCCGAGGTTTGTTGAATGGGCTTGGTTATTTGAATTACCTTGGGTTTCCGCCTTGCTGGCGGGCGTACTTTCTTTTGCGTGGCCAAAAGACAGTAGCCAAGGCCACCCCCGGGTCGGCGC
>JAJXVG010000162.1 GCA_021782315.1 Pseudomonadota bacterium
GCTGGCGCAACGCCAGGAAGTGCTGGCCTATTGCCAGGCCAAGCCGGCCGACGGCGGGGAAGGCGCACTGATCGTCCTGCTCCGCGGTCAGAAATAAAGGGTTTCCGGATTCTCCGGTGGACGGCATGGGTTGAGCGGCTAAAACTGCCCTGAATCGAAAAGCTCCTTCTACTGACTGACCAACATCCATCGCTTCGACTCATTCCAGTTTCTTGTGACGTATAATTTGGAAGGATATGGAGGAATTGCAATGACACTCCCGACGACTCAGCAGGAAAAACAGGCCGCGTACGATGCCTGGTTTGTTGCGGAAGTTGATAAGGGCTTGGCTGACATTGAGGCTGGCCATGTCCTGACTGACGCTGAGGCTGCTGCTGACATGGAGCATTTCTTTGCAGAGCTTGCGCAAGAAAACAACAAGGCGGCTTGAATGGTCAAAACGGTCTATTGCCGACCGTAAAAAGATTGCTCGCTTCTACAACGAAGAAGCTTCTCTGTTTATTGCCCAAGAAGCTGACCTTGAGATTGTAAAAGCGGCTTCCCGCACCCTGCGTAGGCCGTTAGCCTATCGTGAAGGAAAGCGAAGCGGGACCCGGGAATATGTAATGCGCCGATTCCCGTACATTTTGGTCTATCGGGTGCGTGCCGCAAAAATTTCCATAGTTCGCGTCCTGCATCAAGCCCTTCGCTACTTCAACTAGAACGCAGCCGTCCACCGGAAAGTCCGGATACCCGGAAAAAGGCAGCCGTAGCTGCCTTTTCAGTTCCTGGCCGCTTTCCGATCGCGCCCGGAACAGGCCCCCGACCGGGAAGCACCGCTCAAACGGCGGCTTCGTTGGTTTCGCCGGTGCGGATGCGCACCACCTGCTCGACGGGCATGACGAAAATCTTGCCGTCGCCGATCTTGCCGGTGCGGGCCGCCTTGATGATGGCTTCGATGGCCGCATCGACCTGATCGGCATTGACGACGATCTCGATCTTGATCTTGGGCAGGAAATCGACCACGTATTCAGCACCGCGGTACAACTCCGTATGCCCCTTCTGGCGGCCGAAACCCTTGACCTCGGTAACGGTCAGGCCGGCAATGCCGATTTCCGAGAGCGCCTCGCGGACTTCGTCGAGCTTGAAGGGCTTGATAATGGCTTCAATTTTTTTCATGGGCTGGCTCCTCGTGACTGGTGCTTAAAATTCGTCTGTATAGCGGTTGGTAATAGGATACCGCCAATCCTTGCCAAAACCACGCGGCGTGATGCGAATGCCGATCGGTGCCTGACGGCGCTTGTACTCGGCGATTCGCAGCAAGCGTACGACGCGCCGCACGGCCTCTTCCGGCAGGCCGGCCGCAATGATTTCGCGCGGGCTGCGATCCTCCTCCATGTAGGCGCGGACGATGGCGTCGAGCACCTCGTAAGGCGGCAGGGAGTCCTGGTCGGTCTGGTCGGGTTTCAGTTCCGCCGACGGCGGGCGGACGATGATGTTGTCTGGAATCACCGGCACACCGTCGGCGCACAGCGTGTTGCGGTAGCGCGCCAGGCGATAGACCAGGGTCTTGTAGACGTCCTTGATCACGGCAAAACCGCCGGCCATGTCGCCGTAGAGGGTGCAATAACCGACCGCCATTTCCGACTTGTTGCCCGTGGTCAGGACCAGCGAACCGGTCTTGTTGGAGAGCGCCATCAGGATGTTGCCGCGGATGCGCGCCTGGATGTTTTCTTCGGTGGTGTCGGCCGGCAGGCCGGCAAACAGCGGCTCGAGCATTTCGCCGTACACCGCCATCGCCGGGGCGATGGCGATTTCGTCGTAACGAACGCCGAGGACGCGGATCATCTCGCGCGAATCGTCGAGGCTCATCTGCGCCGTGTAGGGCGAGGGCATCATCACCGCCCGCACCTTGTCGGCGCCCAGCGCGTCAACCGCGACGCACAGCGTCAGGGCCGAGTCGATGCCGCCGGAAAGACCGATGATCGCCCCTTTGAATCCGGTTTTTCCGATGTAGTCGCGAACGCCGAGAACCAGCGCCCGGTAGGCCTCGGCTTCGAGCGACAGTTCCGGCGCCATGTCGTCGGAACGCAGATGGCCGCCATCGAAATCGACGATGCCCAGCGCCTCTTCGCAGGACGGCAGGCGCATCCGGCACACTTTCTGGACATCGAGCGCAAACGAGGCACCGTCGAAAACCAGTTCGTCCTGTCCGCCGACCAGGTTGCAGTAAATGGCGGGAATGCCGGTCGCGTCGATCCGCTCGGCCAGCGCCCTGCTACGCTGCTGATGTTTTTCGAGGTGGCAGGGCGAGGCATTGAGCACCAGCAGCAGTTCCGCCCCGGCTGCGCGCGCCTGTTCCGCCGCGCCGGCCACCCAGATATCCTCGCAGATGGCGATGCCGCACGGCACGCCGGCGAGCGTGACGACACAGGCTTCGGTTCCCGGCTCGAAATAGCGCTTTTCGTCGAAAACCTCGAAATTGGGCAGGCGCATCTTGCGGTAAACCGCTTTTTTCCGGCCGTTTTCAATGACCGTCGCCGCGTTGTAACAGCGGCCCTCGTCTTCCTCGGGATGACCGACAATGACGGCAATACCTTCGACCCGGGCGGCCAGGTCGGCGAGCGCCCGCTGGCAGGCCCGGTAGAAATCCGGCCGCAGCAGGAGGTCTTCCGGCGGATATCCGCACAGGGCCAACTCCGGCGTCAGCAGCACCTGGGCGCCGCGGGCTTTCGCCTCGGCGGCGCATTTCAGAATGCGTTCGACGTTGCCCGTCAGGTCACCGACGGTGGCGTTGAACTGGGCAACGGCGATACGCAGCATGACGGCTTAGAAGTTCGGCTTTTCTTTCGCGTCGTTGTAACGCTGGACGCCGGCCATGACTTCATTGCGCGCTGCCTCGATACCTTCCCAGCCATTGACCTTGACCCATTTGCCCTTTTCAAGATCCTTGTAGTGGGCGAAGAAATGGGCGATCTGGTCGCGCAGGAGCTGCGGCATGTCTTCGAAGGACTTGACGTCGTTGTAAAGGGAGGTCAGCTTTTCGACCGGCACGGCCAGCAGCTTGGCATCCTCACCGGCTTCGTCGGTCATCGACAACTGGCCGAGCGGGCGGCAACGCACGACAACGCCGGGCGGCAGGGAGAAGGGGCTGACCACCAGGACATCGACCGGATCGCCGTCGCCGGCGATGGTGTGCGGAATGTAGCCGTAGTTGCAGGGGTAGTGCATGGAGGTCGACATGAAACGGTCGACGAAAATGGCGCCGCTATCCTTGTCGACTTCGTATTTGACCGGCTCGGAATGGGCCGTGATTTCGATGATGACGTTGAAGTCGTCGGGAAGGGACTTGCCGGAAGGAACGTTGTTAAGAGCCATCGTTATCTCTTTGCAGTTGGGGTTTGGAATTCGTAATTATAACGTCGCGCCGTGGCTTATTTACCGCCAGGCCGCGAGAAACTCCCGCCAGTGGGCGGCGCCGATCCTGGCCAGTTGCGCCTTGACGAAGTCGACCTCGGCCGTCTCCTCCTCGGCGGTCAACTCGCCCCGCAAGCGGCGGAAGCGGTTGTACACCAGGTAGGTGTTGATGACGTCGGTTTCGCAATAGTCGCGAATCTCGGCACTGCGGCCGGCCTGCCACGCCTCCCAGACCTTGCCGCCATCCATGCCGAGCTTGCCGGGAAAGCCGAAAAGCTTGGCCAGATCGTCGAGCGGCGCGTTGGCGCGAGCATTGTAGAGGGCCAGCAGGTCCATCAGGTCGAGATGGCGCATGTGGTAGCGGCTGATGTAGTTGTTCCACTTGAAATCGCGCGAATCGGCGTAATCGCCGTCGCCCAGGTCCCAGTAGCGCGGCGCGCTGACGCCGTGCAACATGCCGCGGTAGTGCAGTACCGGCAGGTCGAAGCCGCTGCCGTTCCAGGAGACGATTTGCGGCGTGAATTTCTCGATGCCGTCGAAAAAGCGCTGGATGATCTCGCCTTCGCCCTGATCGGGTTCGGCCAGCGACCAGACTTTCAGGCCCTCGCCGGTGCGCAGCGCGCAGGAGATGGCGACCACCCGCTGCAGGTGCAATTGCAGGAAATCGTGGCCGGTCTTGGCGCGGCGCTGCTGAAAGGCGAGCTCGGCCACCTCGTCGTCGGAAAGGGCGGCCGGCAGGTCGTTCAGGCGACGCAAGCCGGCGACATCGGGGATCGTCTCGATATCGAAAACGAGTACCGGTTTCATGCCGGGAAAACGCCGGTCGACAGGTAGCGATCGCCGCGGTCGCAGATGATGCTGACGATGACCGCATTCTCCAGGGACTGCGACAGGCGCAACGCAACGGCCATCGCCCCGCCGGAAGAGATGCCGGCAAAGATGCCCTCCTCCATGGCCAGACGACGGGTCATGGTCTCGGCGTCAGCCTGGCTGACGTTCTCGACGCGGTCTACCCGGCTTCTATCGAAAATCCTGGGCAGGTAGGCTTCCGGCCATTTGCGGATACCCGGAATCTGGCTGCCGTCTTCAGGCTGGCAGCCGACGATCTGGATGGCCGGATTCTGCGCCTTGAGAAAGGCCGAGGTGCCCATGATGGTGCCGGTCGTTCCCATGCTGGAGACGAAATGGGTGATCCGGCCGCCGGTATCGCGCCAGATCTCGGGGCCCGTTCCCTCGAAATGGGCGAGCGGATTATCCGGGTTGCCGAACTGGTCGAGAATGATGCCCTGGCCTTCATTGCGCATTTTCTCGGCGACGTCCCGGCAGAGTTCCATGCCGCCGTCCCTCGGGGTCAGGACCAGTTCGGCGCCGTAGGCGCGCATGCTCTGGCGACGTTCGACGCTCTGGTTCTCGGGCATGACGAGAATCATCCGATAGCCCTTGATGGCCGCCGCCATGGCCAGCGCGATGCCGGTATTGCCCGAGGTCGCCTCGATCAGCGTGTCGCCGGGCTTGATCTCGCCGCGCGCCTCGGCGTGGGCGATCATCGACAGGGCCGGCCTGTCCTTCACCGAACCGGCCGGATTGTTGCCTTCCAGCTTGGCCAGGACGACATTGCCGCGCCGCTCGTTATCGGCGCCGGGAATGCGCACCAGGCGAACCAGCGGCGTGTTGCCGACGAAATCCTGCAGGGTCTTATACATTGCGGTTGAGCCACTCGATATATTGGCCGACGCCCTCCTCGACCGAGGCCATGGGCGCGGCGTAGCCGGCCGCGCGCAGCTTGCTCAGGTCGGCCTGGGTGAAGGCCTGGTACTTGCCCTTCAGGGCTTCGGGAAAGGCGATGTATTCGAGCAGGCCCTGGGCCCGCAACTGGTCTAGCGAGAGGGGCGCTTCGCCTTTTGCCTGCCGGCAACCGTTGGCCGCGGCGACCGCGACATCGTTGAAACTCTGGGCCCGGCCCGAACCAAGGTTGAATATGCCCGATTTTTCCGGATGGTCGAGAAAGTAAAGATTGACCTTGGCGACGTCGCCGACAAAAACGAAATCGCGCTGCTGCCCGCCGTTCTCGTAACCGTGCGAGCCTTCGAACAGCTTGACCTTGCCCTCGGCCCGGAACTGGTTGAAGTTGTGGAACGCCACCGAGGCCATGCGGCCCTTGTGCGATTCGCGCGGACCATAGACGTTGAAGTAGCGGAATCCGACGATCTGCGACGAGGGCTGCTGCGCCAGGCGCTGACGGACGATCTGGTCGAACAGGAACTTGGAATAGCCATAGACGTTGAGCGGCCCCTCGTACTGGCGCTCTTCCTTGAAGACGCTGCTGGCGCCGTAGGTCGCCGCACTTGAGGCGTAGAGGAACTGGACATCCTGGTCCAGGCACCAGTCGAGCAGGATGGTGGAGTACCGGTAGTTGTTCTCCATCATGTAGCGCCCGTCGGTTTCCATGGTGTCGGAACAGGCGCCTTCATGGAAAATGGCATCGATCTCGCCGTCGAAATGACCGGCCTGGATGCGCTCGATGAAATCGTGCTTGTCGATGTAATCGACGATTTCGCAATCGATCAGGTTCTTGAACTTGTCGGCCTTGCTCAGGTTGTCGACGGCGATGATCCGCGTCACGCCGCGCTCGTTGAGGGCCTTGACGATGTTGGAACCGATGAATCCGGCGGCGCCGGTGACGATGGTGTACATGGTTTTTCCTTACAATGCGGCAGCGAGTTCGTCGCGACTGACGACGGCGGTGCCGAGTTTGCCGACGACGATGCCGGCCGCGATGTTGGCGACCCGAATGGCTTCGGCCCAATCGGCCCCGGCGGCGATCATCACCGCCAGGGTGGCGATGACGGTATCGCCGGCCCCCGAGACGTCGAAGACCTGACGTGCCTGAGCCGCTTGATGATGCGTATCTTCGGCAAACAGGGTCATCCCTTCTTCACTGCGGGTGACCAACAAGGCTTCGAGACCCAGATCCCCACGCAGCTTACGCGCCTTGATTGCGAGTTCCTCATCCGACGACCAGCGGCCAACGACTTCTTTCAATTCAGAGCGATTTGGAGTGATTACTGTCGCACCATAATACTTGCCCCATTCGTCGCCCTTGGGGTCGACCAGAACCGGCTTGTCATAGGCACGGGCGATGCGGATCATTTCAGCGATGTGAGTCAGGCCACCCTTGCCGTAGTCGGAAAGAACAACCACATCGGACTGGGCGACGCGGCTTTCAAAATCAGCCAGCTTCGCTCGGAGAACTTCGTGCGATGGCGTAGTTTCGAAATCAATGCGTAGCAGCTGTTGCTGCCGGCCAATGACACGGAGTTTGACCGTAGTATCGATCTCGCTGTCAACGTGCAAATTAGCATCAATTTGACCTTCTTTCAGCAAGCGCCCGAGAGTGCGGCCTGCTTCGTCATCACCCACCACCGACAGTAATGTAGAGACAGCCCCCAACGACGCTGCATTGCGGGCGACGTTGGCAGCTCCGCCCAGTCGTTCTTCCAGATGCTGAACCTTGATGACCGGCACCGGCGCTTCTGGTGAAATCCGACTGACTTCGCCAAACCAGTAACGATCCAGCATGACGTCGCCAACTACTAGCAGACGGGGTAATTTAAATGGGAGAACATCCATAGTTCTATAACTATCGCAGTAAATAACAAATAATTAACAACATACTAACCTCTCATTAGACAATGTCATAAACACGACGAAATATGCCAATGCAATACATGAGAACATCCGGGCGGTCGCGAATATGGCTGATTTGCGTTGCCGGTGATGCAGCAACAGGCGATCAAGGCCATCCGTGAAGGTCAGAATGTGAATACGGATGCCCCAGCCCCCAAAGCGAAATCCGTTTCATGCTGCACTACGGTTCGGTAAATGCCGAGGT
>JAJXVG010000163.1 GCA_021782315.1 Pseudomonadota bacterium
GCAACCAGGCCGACGGCATGGTGCACATGGTCAAGAAGTCCCTGACCGAGTACGGCGACAAGCTCGACGCCGCTGAAAAGGCAAGCATCGAAGCCGCCATCAAGGATGTCGAGGACGTGCTGCGCGACGGCGACAAGGACACCATCTCGGCCAAGACCGAAGCCCTGTCGACTGCTGCCCAGAAGCTCGGCGAAAAGATGTATGCCCAGCAACAGGCCGAAGGTGCCGCCGCCGGTGCGGCCGGAGCCGGCGCCCAGCCGCAAGGCGAGAAGACTGTGGATGGCGACGTCGTCGATGCGGAATTCACTGAAGTAAACAAGGACAAGAAGTAATTTCCGGCCGCACGGCCCGGCGCCGAGCCTACCGGAATTTCCGGCGGCGCTCGGCGCCTTTGTCACTTGACGGGTAGAAATAATGTCAAAACGCGATTTTTACGAAATTCTCGGCGTCAACCGTGACGCTTCCGAGGACGAGATCAAGAAGGCCTATCGCAAGATGGCCATGAAGTACCACCCCGACCGCAATCCGGACAATCCGGGCGCCGAGGAGAAGTTCAAGGAAGCCAAGGAAGCCTACGAAATCCTGTCCGACGGTCAAAAGCGTGCCGCCTACGACCAGTACGGTCACGCCGGCATCGACCAGCAGGCGGGTATGGGCGGCGGTGGCGGCGGTTTTGCCGACGCCTTCGGCGGCATTTTCGACGAGATTTTCGGCGGCCGGGCCGGCGGTGGCGGTCGCTCCAACATCTACCGCGGCGCCGATCTCCGCTACAACCTGGAAATCACGCTGGAACAGGCGGCTCACGGCACCGAAACGAAAATCCGCATTCCGACCATGGAGGTTTGCGAGCCTTGCCATGGCAGCGGTGCCAAGGCCGGCACGCAGCCCAAGACCTGCCCGACCTGCGGCGGCTCGGGTCAGGTGCGCCTGCAACAGGGTTTCTTCTCGATCCAGCAGACCTGTCACAAGTGCCACGGTACCGGCCGCTTTATCGCCGACCCCTGCAAGACCTGCGACGGCGCCGGCCGCATCAAGCAGCACAAGACCCTGGCCGTCAAGATTCCGGCCGGTGTCGACGAGGGCGATCGCATTCGCCTTTCCGGCGAGGGCGAACACGGGGTCAACGGCGGTCCGCCAGGCGACCTCTACGTGCAGATCCACCTCAAGCAGCACCCCGTCTTCACCCGCGACCACAACGACCTCCATTGCGAAATGCCGATTTCCTTCACCGCCGCGGCGCTCGGCGGCGAAATCGAAATTCCGACGCTTGATGGCGCCGCTGCCATCAAGATTCCGCCGGAAACCCAGTCCGGTCGCGTCTTCCGTCTGCGCGGCAAGGGCATCAAGGGGGTTCGCAGCCACACCCACGGCGACCTGATGTGCCATGTCGTGGTCGAAACCCCGGTCAACCTGACCGACCGCCAGAAGGAACTGCTGCGCGAACTGGAAGAATCCAGCCGCGACAACAACGGCAAACACAACCCCCGCTCCAAGTCCTGGATGGACAAGGTCAAGGATTTCTTTGCCGAGTAATGCTTTGACCTTGCAGCGCAGGTCCGGAGGCTTCAGCCTCTCGGCCGAAGCTACATTGCCGAGCAGACAACGGTTTATGAAACCCCGGCTCGCCGCCTGGCGGCGCCGGGGTCTTTCTTCGACCGCCCGCCATTTCTCGCAAAAATCCGGCCGGAATATCCTCATAGAAGCCGACACCGCCCCCCCGAGAAGCTATTGGCTGATAGAATCATTCGATTGGATACCGACAGGAGGGAGACAAATGCGACTTCTCAAACGACTGGCCGCCGTTGGCGCAATTGCCTTTTCCACGCTGTGTGGCGCTGAGCCCGGCATTACAGCCAACACCATCACGCTGGGCATGTCGGCCCCCTTTTCCGGCCCGAACGGCGCTTACGGCCTGGACATGCGGCAGACCATCGAAGCCTACTTCCGGCAGATCAACAAGGAAGGCGGCATCAATGGCCGCAGGCTGGAACTGATCGCCCTCGACGACGGCTACGAAACCGAGCGCACCGTCGCCAATACGAAAACCCTGATCAAGGATAAGAACGTCTTCGCGTTGCTTGCCTATTATGGCTCCAGCCCGACCACGGAAGCGATGAACACCGTTTTCGGCCCGGCCCAGGTACCGCTGGTCGGCACCATTTCCGGCGCCGCCTCGTTACGCGAACCGATCAGCAGCAACCCGAATTCCCGCTACATGTTCAACGTCCGCGCCAGCTACGCCGACGAAACCGAACTCATCATCGACCAGATGGTGTCTCTCGGCTTGAAAAACATTGCCGTCTTCTACCAGAACGACGGTTTCGGCAAATCCGGTCTCGACGGCGTCACCGCCGCACTCAAGAAATACAAGCTGGCGCCGGTCGCCGTCGGCACGGTCGAACGCAACTCGCTGGATGTCGCCGGTGCCGTGCAAGCCATCGCCAAGGCGAATCCGCAGGCGGTGGTCATGGTGACGCTCTACAAGCCGACAGCCGCCTTTGTCAAGGCCATGAAAAAAGCCGACCAGAACCCGATGCTGATGACCCTGTCACCGATAGGCACCGGCTGGCTGGTCAACGAACTGGGCGCCGAATCGCGCGGCATAGGCATTTCCCAGGTGGTTCCCTACCCCTGGAACAATGTTGTGCCGGTCGTTCGCGATTACCAGAAGCTGGCACCGAAAGGCGCCTATACCTACTACGGACAGGAAGCCTACCTGATGGCCCGCACCATGGTCGAAGGCCTGAAACGTGCCGGCAAGGACCCCAGCCGCGAAAAACTGGTCGCCGCCCTGGAAGGCATGAACAACATCGACCTCGGCGGTTACCGCCTCAACTACGACACCAACTCGCGGCTCGGCTCGCGCTTTGTCGAACTGACGGTGATCGGCGCCGGCGGCAAGGTCCTGAAGTAGCCTGCGGATATCGGGGGCGCCATCAAGCGCCCGCGCCGGCCGTCTTTTCGCAGCCGCCCGTTCAGGCGCGGCGCCAGGTCGTTCCATGCGCGCTGTCGTCGAGCACAACGCCGGCCGCCTTCAGTTCGTTGCGAATACGGTCCGCCTCGGCGAAGTTTCGTGCTTGCTTGGCGGCGGCGCGACCGGCAATCATCTGCCCGATAGTTGCCTCATCCATGCCACCCTGCACGGCGCCGCCCTGCAGATAAACCATCGGCTCGCGCTCCAGCAAGCCGATCAGACCGCCCAGGGCCTTGAGCAGGCCTGAAAATTCACCGCTCTTCTGGCGATTGGCTTCGGCCGCCAGTTCGAAGAGTACGGCAATCGCCCCGTGCGAATCGAAGTCCTCGTCGAGAGCCGCCGCGAAGCGGGCAGCGAAATCATTCTTCCAGTCGATGGCGGTCGGCTGCGGCGGCACATCGCGCAAGGCGAAGTACAGGCTGTCGAGACTGCGCTTGGCGTCGTCGAGATGGGCGTCCGAATAGTTCAGCGCGCTGCGGTAATGGGCGCGCAGGATAAAGTAGCGCACCACTTCGGCATCGTATTGTCCGAGCACGGTACGGATGGTGAAGAAATTGCCCAGCGACTTCGACATCTTCTCGTTATCGACGCGAACGAAACCGTTGTGCATCCAGTAATTGACGAAGGTGCAGCAATTTGCCCCCTCCGACTGGGCGATTTCGTTCTCGTGGTGAGGAAACTGCAAGTCCTGACCGCCGCCGTGAATGTCGAAATGCTGGCCGAGCAACTGCGAACTCATCGCCGAGCACTCGATATGCCAACCCGGTCGCCCCTCGCCCCAAGGCGACTCCCAGGCCGGTTCACCGGGCTTGGCATGCTTCCAGAGAACGAAATCGAGCGGATCCTGCTTGGCCGAATCGATCTCGACCCGCTCGCCGGCTCGCAGGTCGTCCAGGGATTTCCCCGACAGCTTGCCGTAACCCGGGAACTTGCGGACGGCATAATTGACGTCGCCGTCGACCGCCTGGTAGGCAAGGCCGTTGGTTTCCAGCTTGCCGATCAAATCCAGCATTTCCGGCACGTATTCGGTCGCCCGCGGCTCGTGGTCGGGGCGCAGGACGCCCAGGGCATCAGCGTCCTCGTGCATGTAGGCGATGAAACGATTGGTCAGCGCCTGGATCGTTTCGCCGTTTTCCACGGCCCGCTTGATAATTTTGTCGTCGATGTCGGTAATGTTGCGGACATAGGTCACCTCGTAACCCGAAACCTTCAGCCAGCGATAAACCATGTCGAAGACGACCATCACGCGAGCGTGCCCGAGGTGGCAATAATCGTAGACCGTCATGCCGCAGACGTACATGCGAACCTTGTTCGCTTCGATCGGAGTAAAAACCTGCTTTTCGCGCTTGAGTGAGTTGTATATCTTGAGCATGCCGGAAGCAATTCGGGGCTGCGCCAGATCGTGACCCCCTATGGAATCACCGGCGTTTTTGATAGAATCGATGGGTCGTATAACCTCGAAAAGTATAGCATAGCGATGACCTCAGTTTCCCGGTGCCAGTCCCGTTTTCAGCAGATCAGGATATTGCGCGCCCTGGCAATCGGACTGGTCGTCGCTTTGGCCACTCCCGCTTTTGCCGACGACCTGACGGAAATTCAGCGCCTGGTCAAACAGGGCCAGTACCCGGAGGCCCAGGAAAAAGTCGACGCCTACCTGAGCGGCCACCCCAAAGACGCCCATGCTCGTTTCCTCAAGGGGCTGATCTACACCGAAACGAACAAACCGAACGAGGCCATCGGCGTCTTCACCAAGCTTATCGAGGACTATCCCGAGCTGCCGGAACCTTACAACAACCTCGCCGTTCTCTACGCGCAGCAAAGGCAGTACGACAAGGCCCGCACGTCGCTTGAAATGGCCATAAGGACCCACCCCTCCTACGCCATCGCCTACGAAAATCTCGGCGATGTATACGCCAAGCTCGCCAGCCAGGCCTATGACAAGGCGTTGCAACTGGACAAGACCAATACCGCGACCCAGCGCAAGCTCGCTCTCATCCGCGACCTGATCTCCACTCCCGGCAAAGGCAACGCCAAACCGCAGGCCGCACCGGCATCCGGCTGCACAGCGCCGCAACCGACGCCTGGGTCCGGCCAGCAGTCGACGTCCGCGCCGTGCTGAGCAAGCGGCATCTCGATGCACCCGGCGAGGCGTAGTCACCTTCGGCCAGGATTACCGCAACAATCTCAAGCACCTGATTAAGCAACACCACTACTGGCGGCAAGAAGCCAGCCAGATCATTTACGAAGGAAGCGCCCGATGTTGAAAAAACTATCCCTCCTCGCCGCCGGCCTGCTCACCTCGCTGACCGTATGGGCCACCCCGACGGTCGAAATGACGACCAATCTGGGCAAGTTCACGCTTGAGCTGTTCCCCGAGAAGGCGCCGAAAACGGTTGAGATGTTTCTCTACAACGCCAAGCATGGATTTTACGATGCGACCATCTTCCACCGCGTAATCGATGGTTTCATGATCCAGGGCGGCGGTTTCACCCGCGCCATGGAGGAAAAGAAAACGCTCACCCCGGCCCTGCAGAACGAAGCCACCAACGGGCTGACCAACGACCGCGGCACGGTGGCCATGGCCCGTACCCAGGACCCGCACTCGGCAAGGGTTCAGTTCTTCATCAACCTGAAGAACAACGATTTCCTGAACCACAGGAACAGCACCGACCCGCGCGGCTGGGGCTATGCCGTATTCGGCAAGGTAAGCCAGGGTATGGATGTGATCGACAAGATTGCCAAGGTACCGACCGGCAACGCCGGTTATTACGAAAACGTTCCGACTACCCCTGTCGTCATTCAGGAAGTCAAAGTCATCTCCGAAAAATAAGGATTGCGCATGATCAAGCTCACCACCAACCACGGGATCATCACCCTCGATCTGGATGCCGAAAAAGCGCCGAAGACGGTCGCCAACTTCATCGCCTACGTCGAAGCCGGTCATTATGACAACACCATCTTCCATCGCGTCATCAAGAATTTCATGATCCAGGGCGGCGGCATGGAACCGGGCATGAACCAGAAGGAATGTCGGGCACCGGTCGAAAACGAGGCCGCCAACGGCCTGAAGAACAAGCGCGGCAGCATCGCCATGGCCCGCACCAACGACCCGCACTCGGCGACCGCCCAGTTCTTCATCAACACCGTCGATAACGATTTCCTCGACTTCAAGGCACCGTCCGGCCAGGGCTGGGGCTACTGCGTCTTCGGCGAAGTCGTCGAAGGCATGGACGTGGTCGACAAGATCCGCGCCGTTGCCACCGGCAACAAGGGCTTCCACCAGGACGTGCCGAAGGAAGACGTAATCATCGAGAAAGCCGAGATCGTTTGATCTTCTTCATCTCCGACCTGCACCTGTCGCCCCGGTCACCCGGGGCGACTGCTTTGTTTCTTCGCTTTTTGGCTGGCCGTGCCCGGCAGGCCGAGGCGCTGTACATTCTCGGCGATCTTTTCGAGGTATGGGTCGGCGACGACATCGACGATCCCTACGCCGCGCGGATTGCCGCAGCCTTGCGCGAGGCCGGCGAGGCCGGACTGAAAATCGCTTTCATGCACGGCAACCGCGATTTCGCCATTGGTGAACAATTCGCCGCGGCAGCCGGCATGGCGCTGCTGCCCGATCCCTATCTGCTGGTTTTGCCCGAATGGTCCTTCGTGCTCTCGCACGGCGACGCCCTGTGTCTCGACGACCATGCCTACATGGCCTACCGGGCCAAGGTGCGCGATCCGGCATGGCAGCGGAAGATGCGTGCCAAGCCGCGCATCCTGCGCAGCCTGCTCGGTCGCTACATCCGCTGGCGCAGCGCCCGCCGCAAGCGCAGCGAGAATTACGTCTATGCCGATCTGAACGGTCCGGCCACCGACGATTTCCTGCGCGAAAACGGCTACGCCACCTTCATTCACGGTCATACGCACCGGCCGGAAAAGCACGATCATATCGTCGACGGCATCCATGTCGAGCGCTGGGTCCTGGCCGACTGGCACGAAGAACGTGCCGAAGCGCTGCGCTGGGATGGCGATGGGTTGAAGCGCGAAGCCATTACCGAGTTGAGTCCGGTTTGCAGTAAGCCATCCCCGGCATGAAACCCGCCGCTGACCCAGCCGTCGACCAGACCGGGGCGCTGACCGTCCTGCGCGACATTTTCGGCTACCCTGCCTTCCGCGGCGCCCAGGCCGAGATCATCGATCGCATCGTCCGGGGCGGCGACGCCCTAGTCCTGATGCCGACCGGCGGCGGC
>JAJXVG010000164.1 GCA_021782315.1 Pseudomonadota bacterium
GGGAACCACCGACAGGGCCATGTCGGCACCGGCCTTCCGGGCGAACTCGGTCAACTCTATGGCCTCCGCCGTCGAATTGGCGCCGGTACCTGCAATGACCGGAATACGACCGGCCGCATGGGCGACCGTCGTCTTGATCAGCTCACAGTGCTCCTCGACATTGACCGTCGGCGACTCGCCGGTCGTGCCAACGACAACGATGGCATCTGTGCCTTCGCGCACATGGAAATCGACCAGGTTGCGCAAGGCATTCAAATCGAGACTGCCATCCTCATGCATAGGCGTCACGATGGCGACAAGGGATCCAGTAATCATGGGCTGTTTATGGAATGAATAATCTCTCGATTGTAACTGAAGGCCAATCTTCGCGGAAATACGCTTGGTAACTGTTTGTTTTTTTTCCGGCAACCAATGCAGCAAGCCTTGCGCCACGCGCATTTTCCCATCCGGCAGGACAAGTTCCGGGTGACGGTCGGGTGCGGCCGACTGCAACTGGCGGGCGAACTCATCCAGGCGCGCCGCTACCGGCGCCTGCCATGCCAGGCAACGCAAGCGATGGCGCAACAAATTCTTCAGGCGCGGAAGTGACAGGTTTTTCAGTTCGCGCCAGCTGGCGGCGCCCGCCCGATCGACCTGCCGCCAGTCGACCGCCGCCAGTTCATCGAGCAGTTCAAGCGCTTCCGAAAAATTGCCGGCCGCCTGGGCCAGCGCGCTTTCGGCCGAGGGAAAGCGCTGACTGATCGCCGCCAGTGTCTCATGGCGGAGAAAGTTGCGGGTCAGCGAAAGGTCGGCATTGCTTTCGTCATCGATCCAGGTCAAGCCGTTGGCACGGGCATAGGCCTCGATTTCGCCTCTCGACACACTCAGCAATGGTCGCAGCAGGCGCATCTCGCCAAAACGCCGTTCCGCAGGCATGGCGGCAGCACCGGTCACGCCAGCCCCCCGCAGCAGGTTGAGGAGCAGCGTCTCGGCCTGATCGCCGCGATGCTGGGCCAGCAACAGACAATCGTCGGCGCATTCGGCATATGCAGCGTAGCGCGCCTTGCGGGCCGCCGCCTCCAGTCCTTGCCCGGAGGCGAGATCGACCGTCACACGCCGAATCTGCAGGGGAATGTCCAGCCTTTCGCAATAGGCAGCACAAAAATCCGCCCAGTCATCGGCATTGGGCGACAGTCCATGATGAACGTGAATGGCGGCGAGCCCCCCCCGCCACGGTGCCAGTACGCTCAGGACATGCAGAAGCACGACCGAATCGCAACCGCCGGACAGGCCGACTCGGAGACGCCCTCCGGGCGGCTGGCGGCTGGCGAGAAAGGCGCCGACCCGTTCGCCAAGGTTAGTGGTCTGCTGCGCAATTAGACGATCCATGAAAGCTTGCCTTTGCGCCCTTGGCGTTGTTGCTCATCCTCGCAATAGCTACGACTATTGCTGCGGTTCGCGCCTAGCCAGGGACACAAATTCGGCGCTTTCATCCTGGCTCGCCAATTACGTAGCAGACCACTAACTGACAGGCTGTTCCTTGAAACGACCATAACTCATCAGGCGCTCGTACCGCGTCGCCACCAGTTCGGCGGTCGACAAGCCAGAAAGTTGTTTCAGGGCATCCTGCAAGGCTTTTTTCAGATTTTGCGCCATCGCGGCGTGGTCGCGGTGCGCGCCGCCGAGCGGTTCATTGACGATGCGGTCGATCAAGCCGAGGGTTTTCAGGCGTTGGGCCGTAATCCCCATGGTTTCAGCAGCCTCCGGCGCCTTGTCGGCACTCTTCCAGAGGATGGAGGCGCAACCCTCCGGAGAAATCACCGAATAGGTCGAGTATTGCAGCATCTGCACAGTGTCGCCGACGGCTATGGCCAGCGCGCCGCCCGAGCCGCCTTCGCCGATGATGGTGACGATGACCGGCACTTTCAGTTCAGCCATCACGTACAGGTTGCGGCCGATTGCTTCGGACTGCCCACGCTCCTCGGCATCGATACCGGGATAGGCACCCGGCGTGTCGACGAAAGTCATGACCGGCAAGCCGAATTTTTCCGCCAGCCTCATCAGGCGCAGTGCCTTACGATAGCCCTCGGGGCGGGGCATGCCGAAATTTCGATAAATCTTTTCCTTGGTATCGCGGCCTTTCTGATGACCGATCACCATCACCGGCTGGCCGTTGAAGCGGGCCAGGCCACCAACGACGGCATGGTCGTCGGCGAAGGCGCGATCGCCGTGCAATTCCTCAAAATCGGTAAAAATCAGCGACAGGTAGTCCAGCGTGTAAGGACGCTGCGGGTGACGCGCCACCTGTGAGATTTGCCAGGGACTGAGCCTGGCGTAGATATCCTTGGTCAGTTGGCCGCTTTTCTTCTCCAGCCGTTCGATCTCTTCCGAGATATCCACGGCTGAATCATCCTGCACGAAGCGCAACTCTTCGATCTTGGCCTCAAGGTCGGCGATGGACTGTTCGAAGTCGAGGAAACTTGTTTTCATGGACCGCTCGTTTTCTAAGTTGGCGCGCATTTTACCCCAAAGGTCAAAAGGCTAGCGCTTCAGTACTCCACCGGTAAGGGATCGAGGCTGCGCCAAAGATACCAGGTTGCCACCGAACGCCATGGCCGCCAGCGCTCGCCGAATTCGGAGAGGACGCGACGCGGCTGTTTTTCACCGGAAAAATAGCGTTCGCAGACGGCCCGCTGCAGGCCGATATCATCCAGCGGAAAGATATCGGGGCGCATCAGGTGAAAAATCAGGAACATCTCGGCCGTCCAGCGGCCGATCCCGCGCACGGCGGTTAACTCGGCGATGATCGCCTCGTCGTCCAGCCCTCCCCAGCGCGCGGGTTCGAGGCGTCCTCCGCCAAAATGATCGGCCAGGTCGCAGAGGTATTCGATTTTCCGCCGGGACAAGCCGCAATCGACCAGTCCCAGCCCGCCAAGCCCGGCCACGCGCCCCGGGGTCATCTCCCCGACCCGTGCCGCGAAACGCCCCCACACCGCATCGGCGGCCTTGACCGAAATCTGCTGACCGACGATCGAGCGCGCCAGGGTGCCGAAGGCATCGCCGCGCGAGACCAGGGACATGCCGGCATAGCGTTCGGCAAGCTCGGCCATCCCGCCATCGCGTCGGGACAGTTCGAAGCTAGCCTGTTGCCAGTAGTCGGGAGTCATCGCCGGATTATACGGCGGCGCCAAGGACAACGCGGTAAGGGAAAGGGCACGGAATATATGAAGCCCGGCGCATCCGGCGGCCTGTCTAGTTTGCTAGAATCCTTGAAAACAACCAAGAGAACAAGCCATGGCGTCTCCGGAGCCCGTATTCATATCCCCACTCCTCGGCGCCGATGGCGCCTGGTCCGGCTACCACGTCGAATTCGCGCCGGGAGAATTCGACGGCAAGACATTGGAGCAACTGTACGAGGCGCCACTACTTGACGAATTCGATCACCGCGCCCCCTGGTTTGTGCCGGTGACGGAAGAAGCAAATTACGAAAATCGGCTCGGCGACCGGGTAATTCCTGTTTTTCCGGCCACCCCGCCCACCCGCGAAAGAGAATCGCTGAAAGCCCTGGAAGCCCACCTCCGCCTGGCGACACGGCCGGTCGCCCTGGCCGCCGCGCCGGATCAAAAGTTACCCGGCACAGGTTGCTGGAATTACCTGCTGATTGCCAGCAGCCACGCTCGCAGCCTGCCGCCCTTCACGCTGCTCGGACTGTCCAGCCGCACCAAGCTGGTTTGCACCGAGGTGCATACCCACAACGACCGGGAGTGGGGCGTCGCCAACGCCTGCGATCTGTCCACCGGAGAATTCCTGCAGACGCGCTCGCCAGCCAACACCAAGGCCGACATCACCCGGATCAAGCTCCTGAAATTATTGGCACTGATCGTCGACGATGCGGATACCGAAGCGCTGGACGCCATTTTCCGCGAAGAACAGAAGCTCTCCTACAGCCTGCTCCGGCTGGTCAATTCGGCGGCGCTCTCCCCACGCACGCCGATAAGCAGCTTCAGCCAGGCCATCAACCTGCTGGGACGCCGCCAGTTGCAGCGCTGGCTCCAGTTGCTCGTTTATTCTGATCCGAACGACGGCCAGCACCCCAATCCGCTGCTGCAAAAGGCCGCATCGCGCGGACGTCTGCTGGAACTGCTGGCGCCGCATCTCGCCGACGCCTCGACGGCGGAGCACTGCACCGGCGATATCACCTTCATGATCGGCACCTTCTCCCTGCTCGACGTCCTGCTGAATGTTGCCATGCCGAGCATCCTGAGCCAGCTGCCGTTACCGGCCATCGCCCAGCGCGCGCTGGCCGAACATGGCGGCGCCTTGGGCGAATTGCTCGACGCCATCGCCGCTGCCGACCGTCGAGAACTGAAGGTGGCGTCCTCTCGCCTCAAGGCGCTCGGCATTGACGCGAAGACCTACCTGGACGCCCAACTCGAAGCCTTCAGTTGGGCGTCGAAAATTCACCCGCCGGGCTGATCAACCGAATCTTCCGCTCAGGAAAGGGTTGTATTTGCGCTCCTCGCCAAAGGTCGACATCGGACCGTGGCCGGGGATGAATTCGACATCGTCGCCGAGAGGAAAAAGTTGCTGCTTGATCGACCGGATCAAGGCTTCATGGTCACCGCGGGGAAAATCGGTCCGCCCGATCGACCCGTGAAACAACACATCGCCGACCTGGGCCAGGCGGCTGGGGGCATGATGGAAGACGATATGCCCCGGGGTATGCCCCGGACAGTGCAAGACGTCCAACTCGACATCGCCGAAAGACACCTTGTCCCCGCCCTTCAACCAGCGGGTCGGCTCGAAACTGCGAACATCGGGAAATCCGAACATCTTGCTTTGTTGCGGCATGCCCTCGATCCAGAAACGGTCTTCCTCATGCGGCCCTTCGATATCGACTCCAGTCAGTTCCGCCAGCGCCGCTACACCGCCGGCATGATCGATATGGCCATGGGTAACAAGTATTTTGGCCAGCGACAGCTTTTCGTCGGCCAATGCACGCTGAATACGTTCGACATTGCCGCCGGGGTCGATCACCGCCGCCTGACGCGTATTTTCACACCAGAACAAGGTGCAATTCTGTTCGAAGGGAGTAACCGGGATAAGGAGATAGCGCATGGCAACGAACGAATGATGGACCGCCTTCAATTATCGCACGACCCCGCTCTTGCCCGGCACGCTTCGCCCCCTTACACTGAGGCGCTTAGTCGCCCCTTTATTAGGCTAAATCCTCATGCTTGATCACCCGCTACCGGACATCGACTCCTGGGCATTGTTTTTCAGCAACAACGGGTTGCCGGTCCTGCGCGTCACCAAGCGCCGGATCGAAGAGATGCGTACCAATCTCGATTGCGTCGATGCCCGCGAACTGGCTCGCCTGATACTGCAAGACCCGATCATGACGGTTCGCGTACTGGCCTTTACCCAGGCGATACGCGGCCGCTCGCTGCAGCGCGACATAACGACCATCGCCAGCGCGGTGATGATGGCCGGCATCGAGCCTTTCTTCAATCGTTTCTCGGATCTGTTCACCATCGAGGATCAGTTGAAGGATGGCGGCAGCCAGGCCCTGCTCGGCGTTCTGCAAATCATACGGCGCGCCCAACGGGCCGCCGACTACGCCCAGGAGTGGGCCATCTGGCGGCACGACGTCAACATGGAGGAAGTGCGCATTGCCGCACTACTACACGATCTGGCCGAAATTCTGGTGTGGTGTTCGGCTCCCCGGCTCGGCCTGACCATACAGCAACAGCAGAAAGCCGACCCTTCGATGCGCAGTGCCGATGCCCAGAGAAACGTCCTGGGCTTCACCTTTCAGGAAATTCAACTCGAACTCTGCCGCGTCTGGCATTTGCCCGACCTGCTGCAAACCCTGATCGACGACCAGAACGCCGAACAGCCGCGGGTCAAGAACGTGACCCTGGCGGTCCAGTTGGCCCGGCACTCCGCACACGGATGGGATGATGCCGCACTGCCCGACGACTATCTGGCTATCGGTCGCCTACTCAACCTCTCGCCGGAAACCGTGCGTCAACGGCTGGGACTCGAGCCAGTACCTGCCCGCGAGGCGGATTGACCCCGTAGCGGGCTGCTGAAACCCGGATCAGGCCGAATTTCCAGCCCGGGCCTCCAGTCCTTCCCAGCGCTCCAGCAGGCCCATCAATTCGTCGTCGATGGCGACCAGACGTTCGGATGTCTTCTGCGCAGCGGCGGGGTCGGTCTGGTAGATCGAAACGTCTTCGAGGCGCTTGGTCAGTTCGGCCTGCTCGGCCTCCAGGCCGGCTATTTTTCCGGGCAGGGATTCAAGCTCGCGCTGTTCCTTCCAGGACAGCTTTTCACCCTTTGTTTTCGCGGGTTCGACCAACCTGGCCGGCTCGGTCGCCTTCGCCGCCGGCCGGGACTCCGCCCTTGCCTTGTTCGCATCCTTGGCCAGGCCTGCCTGATAGGTTGCCCAATCGCTGTAGCCGCCGGCATATTCACGCCAGACGCCGTCACCCTCGGCGGCAATGGTCTGGGTCACCACGTTGTCGAGGAAGGTCCGATCGTGGCTAACCAGGAAAAGCGTACCATCGTAGTTCTGCAGCAGTTCTTCAAGTAGCTCCAGCGTCTCGATATCAAGGTCGTTGGTCGGCTCGTCGAGCACCAGCACATTGGCCGGCTTGGCAAAAAGCCGGGCCAGCAACAGTCGGTTGCGTTCCCCGCCGGACAGGGAACTGACCGGGGAACGGGCGCGTTCGGGAGCGAACAGGAAGTCTTCGAGGTAACCGATGACGTGTTTGCGCGCGCCGCCGATATCGACCCAGTCCGAACCCGGCGAAATGACGTCGGACAGAGTCGAGTCGGGGTCGAGCTGGGTGCGGAACTGGTCGAAATAGGCAATGTCCATTTTCGTTCCCTGGCGCACGGCACCCCGGTCAGGCTGGATTTCGCCGAGAATCAGGCGGAGCAGTGTCGTTTTTCCGGCACCGTTCGGCCCGATCAGGCCGATCTTGTCGCCGCGCTGGATGCGGGTCGAAAAATCGCGCACGATATCCCGCTGCCCGTAGCTTTTATAAACATGCTCCAACTCGGCCACCAGCTTGCCGCTTTTGTCGCCGGCATCGAGTTGCAGATTCACCTTGCCCATCCGCTCCCGTCGCGTCTGGCGTTCAGCCCGCAATTTATCCAGACG
>JAJXVG010000013.1 GCA_021782315.1 Pseudomonadota bacterium
ATACTTGCCCGCAAGCCGGACCCGTGCCGGCTCGCTTCTCGAAACATGGGGAGCAACTTTTTTTCGACGAGACAAGCAATGGCCGGCTACGAAAACTATGGCGAAAGCACCAGGGAAATCGAACATGAAATCGAGCGCAAGGGCATCGTCCTCGGCATCGACTGGTCCGACGAACACCAGGTGCGCAGCCTGGCGCGAGAAGCGCTGAACCACTTCCAGGACGATCTGAAGACCTCCGCATCGAATCCGCTCGATTACCGCCTGCGTGCCAAGATCGATCTTTTCGGCCTGGCGGGCATCATGCTGAAGACCATGGCCGAAAGTGCCGACCACGGCATCGAAAGCCATGGCGGCGCGGCCTGGAAGGCATTCGCCAAGGCACTGTGGGCGGAACAGACCGCATCGGACGGGGAATGAGGGCAATAGGCAGGGCGTGAAACTCCGCTCTCCGGGATCTACTCCGTGACGTGAAAGCGAATTGGCCCCATCATGGAGAGCATCGCAGCCAAACGGAAAGCGTCGGAGTTTTAGCGGCTTGCGCAACGATCAATAACGAGAAGAATGATGATAACCAAAGCGAATACAGGCGATGTCGTCGAGCGTATCAGGCAGTTCAATGCAACACGCGACCCCGAGAGGCTGGCGCTGAAATATCGCGCCATTGCGGACAATCCCTTTTCCTTCCTGCGCGGCACCTGCCATCTGTTCTACGAGGATTTCCCGAGCAGCGATTTTCTGAAAAACGCACCGGCCGGCTGGTTATGCGGCGACATGCACCTGGAGAACTTCGGCACCTACAAGGGGGACAACCGTCTCACTTACTTCGACCTGAACGACTTCGACGAGGCCATTCTCGCCCCGGCCCACTGGGATCTTTCTCGCTTCCTCGTCAGCATCGTGGTTGCGGCCGAGTCGATCAAGGTCAACCCGAGCGAAGCCGTCGCCCTGTGCCACAACTTTCTCGATACCTATGCCGCGACGCTGGCCAGAGGGGAAGCGCGCTGGATCGAAAGAACGACGGCCACCGGCATGGTCCGCAGCCTGCTGGGTGAGTTGCGCAAGCGGCCTCGCGCCACGCTGCTCGACAGCCGGACCGATATCCGTAACGGCAAGCGCAGGTTACGCATCGACGGGAAAAAAGCGCTCGCCGTCGAGGCCGCCGATCGGGAAAAAATCACCGCCTTCATGGAACATTTCGCCGGGACGCAAAACCACCCGGAATTCTTCAAGGTCCTCGATGTGGCCCGGCGCATTGCCGGCACCGGCAGCCTCGGCATAGAGCGCTACGTGATACTGGTTCGCGGGCGCGGCGGCAGCGCCGGCAATTTTCTGCTCGATTTCAAATATGAACCAGCCTCGGCGCTGGCTCCCTACGTTCGCATACAACAACCGTCATGGGCCAACGAAGCACAACGGGTGGTCAGTATACAAAAACGTGTCGAAGCAGTGCCGCCTGCCTTTCTCTCCGCAGAAACCATCGGCGAGCGTTCCTATGTCCTGAGGGAGTTGCACCCAAGCCAGGACCGTGTCGCCCTTGAGCAATGGAACGGAAAAATCAAGCGACTGCAGGGCGTCATTCAAACGATGGGCCAGGTCGTTGCCTGGGCGCACATTCGCGCCGGCGGTCGCCAGGGTTCGGCCAGCGCCGACGAGTGGGTCGCCTTCGGCAGCGACAGCAAGGCCTGGCGACCGGTATTGATGGATTACGCCCAAACCTATGCGCAACAGGTGCTCAAGGACTGGCAAACCTTCAGGGCCGACTACAAGGCAAGAAAATAAGCCCTACCCGACATCCGAAAGAGCCAGCATACGGCGCGCGCAACCCGGCATCGCGTAGCAGCGCCTCGCCCGACCACTTCCGAAACCGATAGCCCCCATCGTGCAGTCAATTCCGAACGATTTCTTTTCAAGTTTCTGGTCGCAACAGGAACTGGCCGTCAACCTGGTCGTCTTTTCCAATCTGTTCGGGGCGCTGTTGCTCGGGCTGCTGGTTGGCTACGAACGCACCTACCATGGCCGCGCGGCGGGAATGCGAACCTACGGTCTGGTGTGCATGGCATCCTGCGCCATTACCGTCATCGTCGGCTATCCTTCATACTGGTACGGCGGCAGTACGCTGACGCAAACACTGGTACACACCGCCCCCGACCCGACGCGCGTCATCCAGGGCATTGTCACCGGCGTCGGTTTCCTGGGAGCCGGGGTAATCATGAAGGACGGTCTGAACATCAGCGGACTGACCACTGCCGCGTCAATCTGGTCGTCCTCGGTAATCGGCATCCTGGTTGGCATCGGGTTTTATTCGGCCGCCATTTTACTGACCCTGCTTTCCGCCGCGCTGATGATGTGGGCGGCGCGACTGGAGCGATGGCTGCCGTCCCGGCCAGCAGTATCGATCACATTGCGTTTTCGCCCCGGCTTCAGCCCCCATGAAGACGTATTGACCCGGGTCGCGCGCGAAAGGGGTTACGAAGTGGCCGCTGGCTCCTTCCAGATTCGACGCACCGGCGAAGGAGAGGAATGGCGATATGTCGCAATCGCCAGGGACAAGGATGCTGCCATCTCGCTTTCCGACCTGTCGGCCGAACTGGGCAAGTTCGACGGGGTCGAGGAATTTCAGTTGTCGCACGCCAGAAACTGAGCATCGCCCGAAAGGACGAGGTTTTAAGTACCGGAGAGCGTGCAACACTACACTTAGCCCCAGTCGCTGTCGCCGCCGGCCCCGCCGTCATCCCAGGAGGAATTGTCGGCGATACCGAAATCGTTGCCCCCCATGTCGTTCAGCGGCGTCGAAGGCAAATCCGGAATGCTGTCGAAGCTGGAGAAGGCCGGCTCATTCATCGATGGCGCCGCACTGCGCCCATCCATGAAATGATGCATCAATGCCTCGCCCGCCACGACGCCTGCGCCAACCGCCGCTCCCGTCGCCAATCCACCCAGCACCTGGGAACCCAGACCGGACCCGGCGACAGGACCGGCGCCGGGCATGCCATAGGCAGGCGCGCTGCCAGGCATGCCGTAGGCCGGTGCGCCGCCGTTTGGCGCCGCCGGGTAAGGCGGGCGATAGCCGCCGAAGCCCGTTGACGACGTACCGACATTCGACCCGTTGCGCCGTCCCATGAAGCGGACCGCCCAGGCGATGAAGGCAATCAGGCCAAGGCCCATGAAAAGCATGCCCCAAGGGGGCGTCGACTCGCGGACAACGGGCATCCCGACCGCCGCATGTTGCACCTGGGGCTGCGCCTCGACCGGGCGATGGGCAATATTTTCCCGCAGGCTGACCACCGCCCGGGGATTGGCGAAGGGCAGTCCCGGCGCCAGTTTTTCGGCGGCCGCCAGTTCGCTTGCCGCCTGCTTCAACTGCCCCTGCTTGACCAGCAGTTCTGCTTCGACATAGTGCGCCTTGCCGCTATTGGGATGCGCCTGCAAAACCGTTTGCATCATGCGCTGGGCCTCATCCAATTTGCCGGCACCGGCAGCCTGGTAAACCTCGTGCAGCGAAGGCTCGGCTGCAAATGCCGGCAGGCCGGCGCCAAGGGACGCGAGCAACAGCAGCGCAACGAGTGTCTTTTTCATTCAAACCTCCGGACCTGAAATGGAGCCCCCGCGCCGGGGACCTTCCTGTCACCCAAGATATGGGCTGCCGGCCGGGCTTTCAAGCGAGCTTGTGCGACATTTGGTAAGCAATCGTTTCCGGTGCCCTTCGGAAAAAAGGCCTGCCCTTGGCGCCGCCTCCTGCGCGCATTGCCGGTCCGGCAGCAAACAACAGCTTTCACTCCGAATTCTGATCGGGATGATATTTCTTCAGCTTGTACCAAAGAGTGCGTTCGCTGATATCCAGCAAGGCTGCGGCCCGAGCCTTGTTGCCGCCGGCCTGGGCGAGGGCTTCGTCGATGAGACGGGCCTCGAGGCCTTCAACCGCCTGAGTCAGGGGCGAAAGCGACTTCGAACCGTCGGGCGCGGACGCTGCCGGCACCACTTTCGGCCCCAGCAGAAAGTGCGCTTCATCCAATACCCCGCCGCCGCTAAGGATCAAGGCTCGTTCGACCATGTTCTCCAGTTCCCGGACATTACCGGGCCAGGCATAGGCCATGAGGCGATCAAGCACGGCCGGAGGCAGTTTTGCGCCAAGTGGCGAATACCCGTGCTTGATTACGAAATGCTCGACCAGTCCGGCGATATCCTCCGGTCGCTTGCGTAATGGGGGCAAATCGACGGAAATGACATTGACCCGATAGTAAAGGTCCTCACGCAGTTTGCCGTCCCGAACTGCTTCCAGCGGGTCTCGATTGGTCGCCGCGATGATCCGGATGTCCAGGTTGATGACGCGATTTCCTCCCAGGCGTTCGATCGTGTTTTCCTGCAGAACGCGCAAGAGCTTGGCCTGCAAGCCCAGGGGCATCTCGGTCAGTTCGTCGAGGAAGATCGTTCCGCCATCTGCCAGTTCGAACTTGCCGACCCGCTCCTTGACGGCCCCGGTGAACGCCCCTTTTTCGTAGCCGAAAAGCTCGCTCTCCAGGATATCGGCCGGTATCGCCGCACAGTTGATCGGCACGAAAAGCCTGTCCCGCCTCGGCGAGGCGTTATGTATGGCGCGGGCGGCCAGTTCCTTGCCGGTCCCGGTCTCCCCGGTGATCAGCACCGAAGCCTTGCTCGGACCGACGCGCCTGATCAGATCGTAGACGGCGCGCATCGGCTCGCTCGTGCCGATAAAGGCATCCCACCCGCGATTCAATTCCTGTTTCAGGAAAGTGTTCTGGCGCACCATCTCTGCCCCGTTGAGCGCTCTCTGCACGGCAAGCTCCAGGACATCGACGTCGAAGGGGCGCAGGATGTAATCGCAGGCGCCGTGCTTCATGGCGGCGACAGCCGTTTCAATGGTGCCGTGGGCCGTGATGACGACCACCGGAACGTCCGACTCCTGGGCGCGCAGGGCCGCCAGCAACTCGATGCCGTCCATTTCGGGCATGCGCAGGTCGGTAATGACCAGATCGACGGTGCTTCCCTGATAGATGGTCAGTGCCTCGCGACCGTTTCCCGCAGCGAGAACCCGATGCCCCATTTTCTGCAGCATGATCTCCAGGACACGGCGCATTTTTGGTTCGTCGTCCACGACGAGGATCTGCTTGTCTTTCATGTCTCTCCTGACTGCGCACGGGGCAGGCAAATTCGAAAAAGGGCTCCGCCCAGATTGCTCTCGGCCGCCTCGATGCGACCGCCATGGGAGCCGATTATCTGTTGCACGATGGCCAGACCGAGACCGATGCCGCCCTCTCGTTTGAAGAAGAAGGCCTCGAAGACCTTGCTTCGCTCGGCAGGATCGATACCCGGGCCGTCATCGGCGATTTCAACAAACAGATAGCGAGCGTCGTCGCGGGTCGTCAGCTCGATGCGGCCGCCATGACCGAGTATCTGCAGGCCGTTCATCAACAGATTGAGCAGCACCTGCGTCATCTGCTCCTCGTCCGCCTCGATCACCGGATCGGCAGCCTGGAAACGGGTATTGACGACCACCTTTTTCTTGTCGGCCTGTCCGCTCAACATGGCGACGCTGCGTGCTATCAATTCGTGCAGATCAACAGCGGCATAGGACGGCGCCCGCGGACGGGCGGTATCCAGCATGGCCGTCACCAGACGATTGAGCCGTTCGGTTTCGCTGTCGATAAACCCCACCAGTTCGCGCCCCTCGTCGCTGATCCCGGTTTCCCTTTTCAATATCTGGGCCGATGACCGCAGAATACCGAGCGGCGTCCTGACCTCGTGCGCGATCACCGAGGACATTTCGCCGACCACTGCCAGCTTCGAGGCACGTACCAGATTTTGCTGCGACTGATCGATGTCGCGGACCATCTGGACAAAGGCATCGGTGAGTTCACCCACCTCGCCGCTACCTGCCGCTGGTGGCGCCTGCAAGACCTTGTTGCGCATGTAGCCTCGCGCAAACCCGGTCAGCGTCACGATGGGTCTGGCGATTGCGTGGCTGACCCAGGTCGCTATGGATAGCGCCAGGAGGACGATGAGGCCGATCAGGGCGAGGAAAATCATGGCCATTCGGTGCACCGGCTGCAAGGCCGCATCGACCGGCTGGACGATGAGCGTCGTCCAGCCGAGCCCCGAAAAATTGGCATAGCCGCGCGATATCGCGGTCACGGCGATCACATTCGACGGGCTGATCGGCATGCCGGAACGGAGCCGAACCTGTTGCGCTCCCGGTTGGCCGCGCCAATCGGCAAGCGCCTTGCCAAGGATCAAGCCACGTTCGCGAAGATCCTTCGATGCCGCAATCAACCGGCCATCACCATCGAGCACCGCCAGCGAGCGCCCGCCGACGCTCGCCGCCTGATCGAGGACATCGTATATCTCCGTCCAGTCAAGCTGCAACCTCAACTCTCCCAGCCGACCGACGGCAAAAGCCGAGGCGACCGGCACATGCATCAGCAACGCCCCGCCCTCTTGCGCGGTCGGCAACTCTATATCGACCTCGACACCTGAAAGGGTGGTTCGCTGCCAAACCACCCCTTTATCGGCGAGTTGCCCGACCTGTACGGCATCGCTGCTGCTCACGATGGAACCTTCCGCGTCGACGCAGGCGAGGTTGAGATAAACATTCCGGTAACCGTCCCGCAGATCCGCCAGAAAATGGGAGAGACGCTTATCTACGTCATGTATCTGGATATCCTGCATGATGTCGAGACGACTCCAGGTCGCAGCATTTTGCAGGCGCTCGAACATCATCTTGTCGATGTCGGCACTGACGCCGGCAGCCTGATTCGATATATTCCTCTCGATTTCGGCCTGCACCGCCTCTCTTGCCTTGACAAAAGCGAGGCTGGCCAGAAGTATGGCGGGCAACAATCCGGCACACAGAAAAGCGACGAGAAGCGTTTTACGGATAGTCACAAGGAGATCGACAGCGAATGGGGTTCCGGACAAAGGCAACTGACAGGCAAGCAGTATACGAAAAAGCCTCGCCGGGGCGGCCGAATGTTTCCCTTAATCCCTCCATTCAGCCTCGCTTCCGCATCGTGGTCGCCAGAGCGCTCGCCATCCTCGGATTATTGTTCGCCGTGCAGCATGCGGGCGCCGACGAGGAAGCGCTGTCGCTTGGCGCATACCGACTGGGAGAAGGATTGCGTATTGCCGACACCGGGCTCACCCTGGGCGGTTACGCCACCGTCAGCAGCGAAAATTTGCGCAATGCCGACGCCCGCACGGGAATCGACAACACCAGCCTGTTCGTTTGGTGGGAGGGAGAGGGGCGCTGGAAATTCTTTTCAGAAATCGACTACGAAAATATCCTGGCCACCCGCTCACCCAGTCAGGACACCGATCAACGTTATCTCGCGCTGGAGCGACTGTATTTCGACTATGCCGCCGACGATAACACCAATATCCGGGTCGGCAAGTTTCTCACCCCCATAGGCCGCTGGAACCTGATCCACGCCACCCCACTGGTCTGGACCACTTCGCGTCCCCTGATAACGACGGCGACCTTTCCCGGCAATGTTACCGGCCTGATGGTCAACGGCAACCTGCCGAAGCTGGGCAATGGCGTCGAGTATTCCTTCTACGGATCGACCGGCAGCGAAATCAGGGCCAACCCGACGCTGGATCCATTCAACGAGGTCATTGGCGGACACGTCAGTCTGCCGATATCGACAGATGGTCAGCTCGGATTCTCCTATGCCGCGTTCGAACAGAAAAAGACGCGTGGCGAGCAGAAGAAACTAGCCGGCGTCGATTTTGTCTGGTCGCACCAACGCTATGAAATCAGCGCGGAAGGCATCTACCGGTTTTCGGACAACGGTAGCGACTGGGATGAAAAGGGGGCATTCCTGCAACTGGTCGCTCCGCTTTCGGAAAAACTATACGCAGTTGGCCGATATGAATTTTTCCGCCAGGCGCACGAGAGCGTATCGACGAAGCTGTGGGTTGCCGGACTGAATTACCGGGTCTCGCGTGCGCTGGTTCTGAAAGCGGAATGGGTCGGTAGCCGGGACAACCACATCGACGCACCAGAAGGTTTCATGTCCTCGCTCAGTATTCTTTTTTGACCGCAGGCATGTCGAAGACCCTGCCCGCACTGGCATCGGTAATTTTTTGCCTCGCCCTGAACCTGAGCGGCGCGATTGGCGCCGAGCATTCATTCGCCGTGATTGCCGCACCGGGCACGACTGAAAATCGACTCAGCCGCGAAACCATTGCGCAGATATTCAAGCGCAAACAGAACTACTGGGAAAACGGAATCAAGATCCAGCCGGTCAACCTGCCGCCGACCCATCCGGTACGGCGCCTGTTCTCGCAAAGCATTCTCGGCCACCAACCGGAAGCGCTGGAAGACTATTGGCGCGAAATGTACTTCCACGGCGTTCTGCCGCCGCACGTACTGGCTTCGGAAGAGGCGGTCGTCCTCTTCGTCAGTTCGACGCCGGGAGCCATTGGCTACGTGGCGAATTGCCTGCCCGAACACCGGGTCAGCGTCGTGCTCCAGGTCGGGGAAATGCCGACTTGCCCACGATAGCGCTGCAAGATTGGTCGACGAGTCTTGCAGGCTTGTCGCCGGGCTTTTGTTCAGGCGCCCATTCGGCAATGCAGTCAAAAATATTATTCAATTTTAAATCAACAAGTTGAATTGATTTTCCAGCTCACCACCCGAGCTGGCATCGGTATTGCGTTTCCTTCTTCACTCGAGTCGCGGTCATCGCGCAGATCATGTGAAGGAAGTTGATGTCGGCCTTACCCAACCATCTCTCGTTTCTGGACGAAGTATTCGCCCAACTGGCGGCCATGCGCGCTGCCCTGCATCCGGGCAGCGCCAGCGGAAAGGCAACCGGAAACATAGCGCCGCCCGACGGACGCTGCCGCGACTTCGAATTGTTCGAACACATCAAGGCTGATCGCGCTGTCGCAGAACGCTTTATCGGCCAGCGTTTTGCCGAGAGTTTCGGTTCTCGGCTGGAAGCATTCATGCCGCGCCTGTTTACCCTGCGCAATCGGGATGGCAAGGTTTGCGGCGCACTTGGCTTGCGTTCGGCAAGCAAGCGGCTTTTTCTCGAACAATATCTCGACCAGCGCATCGAGCAATCCGTTTCCGCCCGTATCGGGCGCAGCGTGCGGCGACAAAGCATCGTCGAGGTCGGTCATTTCTCCGGCACATATCCCGGCGCCGTCCGCGCCATGATCCGCTTGCTGACAGAACGCCTGCACGCCGAGGGTTACGAATGGGTGACATTTACCGGCACGGCATCCCTGCGTAATGCATTTTCCCGGCTGGGTTTGTCGCCACTGGTCCTGCAGGCGGCCGATATCAATCGCCTGCCACCGGAGGAACGCGCCGCTTGGGGCAGCTATTACGATCACGAACCACAGGTCCTCGTCGGCAATATCACGGAGGGTTACCTGGCGCTGCACGCCAACGAATTGGCCGCGACCAGCAGGCCGGGGATGCCGACATGAGCCACATCCTCGATGCCTTGAAGAGGCATGCGCAAAATACGCCACGCCAGATTGCCCTGCAGGATCAGGAAGTCGTACTGGCTTACGGCGAACTGCCGGGTATTGTCGAGCAACTGGCCGGGCAATTGCTCGACACATCGTCGCAGACGGTGGCCATCCTCGCCGACAACAGCGTTGCCTGGGCCTTGGCCGACCTGGCGATACTGCAGGCCGGACTGGCCTGCATTCCCATGCCGCTTTTCTTCTCTCCCGGCCAACTGCTCCATGTGCTCAAAACAGCCGGCGTCGATGAAATCCTGACGGATCAGCCCGAACCCTTGCTGGCTGCCCTGCACTACCCCGGACTGGCAGCCCTTCCGTTTTACCGCAACCTGCAGCGAATCCAACTGCCTGGTGCCCCCACAAGCCCCGCGACACTACCCGAAGGCACCAGGAAGGTGACCTTCACCTCGGGCACGACCGGGGAGCCCAAAGGAGTCTGCCTGCCTCTCGAAACACTGGAAAGCGTTGCCGCATCGTTGCAGACGGCCAGCGCCGCCGCTCGTGACGACCGGCATCTCTGTCTGCTGCCGTTATCCACCCTGCTTGAAAACATCGCCGGCATTTACACCCCGCTGCTGGCCGGCGCGACCGTATGCGTACCGAAGCTGGCCGATGTCGGCCTGACCGGCAGTTCGGCGCTAGATGCTCGACGCCTGTTGGCCTCACTCGGCGACTGGCAGGCCTGCACAGCCATCATGGTTCCCCAGATGCTGCAGGCCGTGCTGGCCACGGGTTCGAAAGACCTCCGCTTGCCGCCGCGATTGCGCTATCTGGCCGTGGGTGGCGCCCCACTCTCAGCGACCCTGCTGGAAAGTGCAGAGGCACTGGGCTGGCCGGTTTTCGAAGGATACGGCCTGTCCGAATGCGGCTCGGTGGTTGCCGTAAACCAGCCGGGAATGCAGCGCCGGGGGAGCGTCGGCAAACCGCTGCCGCATCTTGACGTGAGCTTCGCCGAGGACGGCGAAATCCTGGTCCGGACCGGGCGCTGGCTGGGTTACCTGGGCCAGGCACAAACCGGCGAGACGATCGCGACGGGCGATTTCGGCCACTTCGACGAGGACGGGTTTCTCCACATCACCGGCCGCAAGAAAAATATCTTCATCACATCCTTTGGCCGAAACGTCTCACCGGAATGGGTGGAAGGCGAACTCGCTGCCCACCCTGGCATTCTCCAGGCAGCGGTGTTCGGTGAAGGCCGGCCCTTCAACAGCGCGGTCATCGTTCCCCTGCCCGGCACCGCAGCGGACACCATACAGGCGGCGCTGGACAAGGCCAACCGTCGCCTGCCCGACTACGCGCAAGTGCGCGCCTGGATCGCCGCCGGCGAACCGTTCACCCCCCTCAATCAACTGGCGACGGCCAACGGCCGCTTGCGGCGCGAGCGCATACACGGGCGATATGCCGGCCAGATCGAGACCTTGTATCAATTCCCAGCCCGAACAGGACAGCAATGAACTTCTACCAACACCTGCAACAAGCCACCGCCGACGAGCGCCAGACGCTGCTTTCGGTCCCTCTGATCGGTGCCGCCCTGGCCGGCCGCGTCAATCGCCGCGATTACCTCGCATTTCTGAGCCGGGCCTACCACCACGTCAAACACACCGTGCCGCTACTGATGGCATGCGGCGCCCGACTGCCCGATCAGGATGAGTGGCTGCGCACCGCCATTGCCCACTACATCGAGGAAGAGATCGGTCACCACGAATGGATTCTCAACGACATCGAGGCCGCCGGCGGCGATGCCGCAGCTGTCCGGGCCAGCCGGCCCGATTTCGCTACCGACGTGATGGTCGCCTATGCCTACGACACCGTGTCACGCCGCAATCCGGTCGGCTTTTTCGGCATGGTTTACGTCCTCGAAGGAACCAGTGTCAGCCTCGCTTCCCAACTCGCCGAAAAGCTCCAGAAATCCCTCGCCCTGCCTCCCGCCGCGTTCTCCTACCTGAGCAGTCACGGGGCCCTCGATATCGAGCATCTCGGGCATTTCGAAAAATTGGTGAACCGCTTTGCCGACAGCGCCGACCGCGAAGCGGTGGTCGCTTGCGCCAAAACCTTTTTCCGCCTTTATGGCAACGTCCTGCGCAGCATCAAACTGGAGGAAGCAGCATGAAAATCGTCGGCAGCAACATCTTGATTACTGGCGCCAGCGGCGGCATAGGCGGCGCGATTTCCCGCCAGTTGGCCAAGCAAGGCGCCTCGCTCGTTCTGGTCAGCCGGGATGACGACAGCTTGCAGAAGATGGGCAGGGAACTTCGCGACAGCGGCAACAATGCCATTGCCATCACCTGCGACCTGGGCCAAGCCGGCCAACCGGCCGCGCTGATAGAGGAAGCCCTGAAACGGCGCGGCGGCATCGACATCCTGATCAACTGTGCCGGCATCCAGAATTTCGGCTTTTTCGCCGACGAAAAACCGGCCGACACCGAAGCCTTGTTCACGGTCAACACCATGGTGCCGATCGCCCTGATCAACGCCGTGCTGCCGCACATGCTGGCAAAGGGGAGCGGCCGGATCGTCAATGTCGGGTCAATTTTCGGATCGATCGGTTTCCCCTGTTTCGCCGCCTATTCGGCCAGCAAGTTCGCCCTCAGAGGATTTTCCGAAGCGCTTCGCCGGGAACTGGCCAGCAGCGGCGTCGGTGTCACCTATGTCGCTCCGCGCTTCACCAGGACGCCCTTCAATCGAGGCCCCGTCACCCGCATGGCCGAGATTTTAAAGATGAACCAGGATGACCCCGAACGGGTCGCCAGGCAAGTCGTTTCGGCCATCGAAAACGACGGCCGCGACCGCTATCTCGGCTGGCCGGAAAAGATCTTCGTTCGCATCAACTCGATTCTCCCCCGCCTGGTCGACGCCAGCCTGATCAAGCAGGTCGAGTTGATGCGCCCCTTCGCCACAGAATCCACCCGTTAATTCAACACCCGGAGATCATCCATGTTTTTGAAAAAATCAATCGCCGCACTATTCCTGAGCGCCGCACTGAACGCAGTCGCACTGGCGGCACCGGTCAGTCTCGACGACTCAATCGCCGAGGTCGCCCACCGTTGGGCCAGGATCAACTACCAGACCCCGGACGGCGAAAAGGAAAAAGCCTTCCAGAAACTGATCGCCGATGCCAGGCAGTTGTCGCAAACCTTCCCCGGCAAGGCAGAACCCATGATCTGGCACGCCATCACACTGTCCAGCGCGGCCAAGGTCGAAGGCGGCCTGGGTGGTCTGAGCAAGGCAAAAGAAGCACGGGACCTGTTGCTGGCCTCGGAAAAGATCAACCCGGGCGCACTGAACGGATCGATCTACAACTCGCTGGGCAGCCTCTACGCGAAGGTTCCGGGATGGCCTATCGGCTTCGGCGACAAGAAAAAAGCCAGGGAATATTTCGACAAGGCGCTGGCCATCAATCCGAACGGCATCGATCCGAATTACTTCTACGCAGACCTGCTCGCCGAACAGGGCGAATACGCCCGTGCCGTGGAACTCCTCAAACACGCCCTGAGTGCACCGCCCCGGGCCGGCCGGGAGGATGCCGACGTCGGACGCAGGCAGGACATTCAGCGCCTGCTCGACGACATCAAGCAAAAACATGGCGATCAACTCGCAAAGCAGTAAACAGGTGAAATCGAAGGTTCACCGGCCGACCGGGGCCGGCCTGATCGACGCCATTTCCTGTTCCGCCCTTGCGCTTGCCGGCATGGGCGGATGGCTGTGGCTTTACATCAGTCTCTCCTGCAGCCAGCCATTTCCCTGACGCCGATTCTCCATCGGGGCTTCGGCCTCGATGGGCGCACCGGATGCTGCTTACCGAACGGCTGCCAAGCCGATTGCCGATCCTTCGAACAAATGCCTCAAGCCTGAGATGACTCAGATCAACTTACTGGCACCGCCGGCATTAGATGTGAAAACACACATTGGCGTCACCACCGAAAGGAAGCCAGATCATGGATCGACACCGGCACGCCGCTAATCGCAAGCTCCCGCTTGTCCTCTTGACCCTTCACCAAAAGGACTGAAAACGAATCAATACCCGGCCAACAGGGTCGCTGTGTGGAATTGAGCGCAAACCATCATTCCAGGCGCTTGTAACAACGGTATTTGTGCGATGGTCAAGGGGGTTTTCATTGCATTTACAACAGAAACACTCTAATGTTTATGGAATACACAGATGGCAATTATTTACCAAAAACATCAAGCAACCAAGTGAGCTTTCGGCCCCCTCCCCAGATTTTCTTTAACAAGAAAATGTTATTTTCGATATTTCGTTAAATATTTCTTCATCGCAAGCAGATCATCCATACAAAATTCCATTTCCAGAGAATTTTGATAATTTGCATTGAGTTCATATGCGTGAATTTCAGCCCGGCTATACGCTTGTAGAAATGATGGTCTCTATCGTCATCATCTCGATACTGTTGATGATAGGCGTACCGTCCTATAGCTCCGTAACGACTTCGAATCGCATCTCCTATGAAGTTAACGAGCTGATGGGCGATATAGAACTGGGGCGAAGTGAAGCATTGAAACGCGGGCTGACCGTAATTGTTTGCCCATCGACGGATGGGATCAACTGTTCCACGGGAACCAACTGGGCACAGGGTTGGGTCGTGTTCACGAGCACCGGGGACTGCACTTCGAGCACAGGCCAAGTGGTACGAATAAAGCAGGCCTTGGCCGGGAATGATACGGCCGTCTTCACAGCGAATGTGGCGGGGAACGACTCCCTTTGCTTTACGCGCTCAGGCCTCTTGTCATCTGACTACAACGGGATGTTTTTCTTCAACGCTGCCTCACCGAGCAGTTCGTACCTGCGCTGCGTTACGGTTTCGGCAATGGGGCGAGCGCAGTCATATCGGAACGGCCAGCTTGATGCCAGCGGAAATTTATGCCAATAGTTTCTTATTCCACTGAACTTTTAAGGCAAGCAGCGGACGGCCAAAAGACTGAGCAGGGATTTACCCTCGTCGAGGTACTTGTCGCACTGGTCATCATTGCCGTTGGTTTATTGGGAATTGCAGGCATGAATGCATTGGCGATCAGCAATACCAGCGTAGCAAGAACCCGTAGTTTGGCAGCCATTTTTGCCCAGAGCCTTTCCGCCGCCATGGGCGCCAATCCCGCATACTGGGCGGGGACTACGGGCACAGGAGTTGCAACCAGCTACAAGCCGCCCGCTTTGATGACCGTCACCTCGTCGGGTGGGAGTGTAACCTTGGGCGATAGCGTGCTCAATGGGCTGAATACGGATTGCGTTGCCACATCATGCCCGCCGGATGCGATGGCTGCCTATGATGTCAAAAAATGGGGGGCGGACGTTGCGGCGCAGCTTCCCGGTGGCACGGGAAACATAGCATGCGCCGTAACCACAAAACCCTATGTCTGCGTCATCAGCGTCGCGTGGTCTGAAAAATATCAGGCGCTCAAGCCTGCGGCGGGAAATATTGCGGCTCCGGCAAGCGCTCAGACCTTTCAATTGATCGTTCAGCCATGATCGAATTCAAGCTTTCGGAGTGGAAACTCAGTAACCAAGATCAATTCGCAAGCAGCAAGCATACCCAACACGGCGTTGGCCTGGTCGAACTGATGGTAGGGGTTGCGCTTGCCCTGTTTTTGCTGCTTGGCCTGTTTTCCATTTTCAATACCACGCGAATCACTTACAGCGCGCAGACCGGTTTGACGCAATTGCAAGAAAAGCAGCGCAACGCGGTTTCGTTGATGAAAGGTGTAATCCAGTTGGCAGGCTACTTCCCGGCACCTGCAACCCAATTGTTGAGCTCCGACCCTTCCGAAATAAAAAATAGCGTGTTCCCCGCTGGCACAAATGGAATCTACACACTGGGCGGATCAATTTTTGGCACCTATGGGGGTGCAGGCAATAACGACACATTACGCATTCGATTCCAGACCGGTCCCAACGACACGGCGCCAATCCCCAATTGCCAAGGCAATATCAATAATACGGGGACTAATACCGTATACGACAATCTATTTAGTGTTGTGAACAATTCCAACGACGGCAAAAGCTATCTGGCTTGTGCAGTAGGCGTCAATGGTGGCGCCGTGGGAGCTAACCAGTACCTTATTGACGGCGTAAGCAGTCTCCAAGTGCTTTACGGGGTAGACGCCCAGGGTCAGGGGTCGGTTACCCAATACGTCAATGCTTCTTATTTCACGGGAGCAGCCCAACTCAAATGGAGCCAAGTACACTCGATCAAAATCATCATTGGCTATGCCAACCCCAACGCTGCGACCGCAGGTCAACCGGCAACGGTTACGACAACCCAGACCATTCAAGTGATGGGCAACCAATGATCGCAAATATCCTGCAATTTCATAACCGTCGAGAGATAAGGTCGATACCGGATCGGCGCCAGAATGGTTTTATCATCATTGCAAGCATGCTAATGCTGGTGGTGCTGACGCTCATTCAATTGGCGATGACCCGAAGTTATTGGATACAGGAAATGATGGGGGGCAACTCCATGGAAAAAGCGCGAGCCGTGAATGCCGCACAGAGCGCGCTACAAAATGCGGAATGGTGGCTGCTTCAAAACCCCTCCGCCAATTCCGCGACCTGCGCAGCCGGCCTTTTGCCGCCGAAGGCCTGCACCACCAGGGCTTCTCTTACGCCAAGTGGCTCGAAGCCGCTTGCAGCGCGGGTTGATTACACGCCATCGGGAATGAGTGTGCACAGCAACGGGGGGGCCGGAAATTATTATTCACAACCTGGCTACCATATTCAATCGCTTTATTCGTCACCCGATGGTTCGGCAAATTATTACCGAGTGACTGCTTTTGGCTACGGCGGCAATCAATATGCAATCGCTGTCGTTCAAAGCCTTTTTCAAATCAATTTCAACACCAATGTTAACGGCAATACCGTCAAAAATTTGGGGCTTCAATAATGAAATCAATGTGGAGAAGGCTACTTTGGAGTTGTCTCGTTCTTGGCAATCTGCTTCTGTCCGATATTCTGCATGCACAACTAATAATCACTGACAACTTCACCGGCGCGAGCAGTGCCAATAACTGGCTACTGCCTGTTGCCGGCGATGGAACGACCAATACCGCCTGCCTTACCGCGGGAAACAATACCAACGTGGGAAGCCCGACCGTTGCCGGATCTCCTCCGGCCTGTCTGTTAATTCAAGACACTCCAGGCCAAGGAGCGCTCCGACTGACAGATGCGTTAAATAACCAGCACGGGGGCATCATTTCAAATTTCACTTTCCCGACGAGTCAAGGGATTCAGGTCACCTTCACGACCTATACCTATGGCGGCACAGGAGCAGACGGCATAACCTTCTTTCTGGCCGACGGCTCCCAGCAGGTCACTATCGGGGGAACGGGTGGCTCGCTTGGCTATACCTGTTCCAACGTGAACGGGGGATATAACGGGGTCATTGGCGGCTATCTCGGACTGGGAGTAGACGAGTACGGAAACTTTCTCAACCCGGGAGACAATACCGCGAGCGGCCCCGGATTCTATGCCGGCCGTATCGGCCTGAGAGGAAGCGGGAGTATCTCCTGGGCATGGCTGAACAGCCAATACCCGAGCAACTATCTCTCGGCGGCGACCTCCGCACAGCAACAGTCAGGCGTTCAGGCAACTTGCAAAACGGGGAAGCTACAGCAACCAACGGGCATTACCACCAACACGACCTGGAGTTGGGCTTCTACCAGTACGCCAAACGCGTGCACCAGTTGGCTGACTAGCTACTCGATCCTAAATGCCTATAATTCAACCGATTATCCCACCACCAGCGGGTCCGGGAAAAACAAGGTCACCATGGGAAATACGGACCAGCAGGCCGGCATAAATGCGACCTGTTCAACGGGCTTGGTACAAAAGGCGTCCTACAATACCACGACAAAATCATGGTCCTGGACCACGGCAAGTGCCAAGACGCCCGTCTCGGCTATTTGTCAAGCAAACGGGCTGACATACTCCTGGTTGAATTCCCAATACCCTTCAAACTATCCCAATACGGTCACCAGCAGTTCTGATCAAACGGCGGCACAGAACGCGACGTGCACCACGGGCTACATACAGCAAGGAACGGCGACAACGACGACCAGCACTTCCAATCTCAGCTGGAGCTCGACAACGACCTCTCTACCTGATTACCCCGCATTTACCAACGGCTATACGATTTTGCCCTCTTCAACCCCAATTGGAAGCAGTGCGACGACACGCGCCAATGCCACGCCGATCAACTATAAGCTCAAGATTACTCCTGATGGCTACCTGAGCTTCTGGTACAGCTATAACAGTGGCGCTTATCAACAGGTTTTGACGAACCAGAATATCATTGCCTCAAACGGTGCCTTACCTGCGAATTTCCGTTTTGGCTTTACGGGCTCCACTGGTGGCAGCAACAACGTTCACGAAATCAGCTGTTTCCAGGCGACGCCAGCGAGCACTTCGAGCGGTTCGGCGGCAATCAGCCTGCCAACCGGACAGTATCAGACCGGCGCCCAGATTTATATTGCGAGTTACCACGCCGACAACTGGTGGGGGCAAGTGATATCCGACAATCTTCTCTATTCAAGCAGCACGGGCAGCGTAACCGTCGCCACTACCGCCAATTGGGATGCTTCTTGTGTTTTGACCGGCGGCACTTGCACGAGCACAGGAAGCACCACCAACGCTACGGCGCAATCACCGAGCGCTTCAGCGACTGGAGGGCGGCAGATTCTCACGTGGAACGGAAGCAGCGGCGTTGGCCTGGAATGGGCTACGACGACTTCGGGCACGACGTTGAATAGTGTTCAGCAAGCGGAATTGGGGGCGGGAGACAATCAGGGCAACAATCGCCTGAATTATCTCCGAGGGGATCGCTCGAATGAAGTCACATCCAGCGGCACCGGACTGTTTCGGGCAAGGACCAGTGTGCTGGGCGACGTGATCAATTCCAGCCCAACATGGGTTGGCCCCCCGGTTGCGCCCTACCCTACCTCATCATATTCAGTTCAGACAGCCTGGACAGATCAGCTCTATGCCTCTCAGACGCCTGCAGAGAATGGCTCCGCGGCTCAAACATACGGTCAATTCCAATCCAGTTTTGAAACACGTGAAAATCTGATATTCGCCGGCGCCAACGATGGCATGCTGCACGGATTCAGAACAGGGTCATATGATGCAAATGGCAATTACACAACAGCGACCTATTCGAATGACGGCCATGAAGATATCGCTTATATGCCAGCCTGGTCATTAGATTTAATTCACAACAGTTCAAACCCAGGTCTTGATTTTTCCAGTACGCAATACGGTCACAATTATTTTCTTGATGCGACACCAGGAGCCGGTGATCTTTTCTACAATAACGAATGGCATACCTGGTTGATCGGCGGCCTGGGTTATGGCGGTTCCGCGATCTATTCTTTAGATATTACAGATCCGACCAAGTTCTCCGAGAGCAATGCAAGCGGCCTGGTAATTGGCGAATGGAGTTTCAACGCAAGCGATCCAGTTTGGCAATATTTGGGCAACAGCTACGGAACACCGCAGATTCGTCGTTTTCATAACGGTCAATGGGGAGCGGTATTCGGAAATGGCTGGTGCCTGGCATCGGATGCAGCAAACGGGAATTGCACTCAAACGAGCACGGGGCATGCCGGCATTTATTTGATGCTTGTAAATTCAACAACTGGCAGCCCAAGCTTCTATTTTCTGGATACCGGAGTGGGTTCCCCCGCTTCGCCCGATGGAATCGCCTATGTAACCCCTGCAGATTTGGATGGCGACCATATAACAGACTACGTCTATGCCGGTGACCTGCACGGCAACGTCTGGCGCTATGATTTTACCGGATCGAGCCTGGCTGCCTGGCAGGCCGCAACGCCATTTAAACTGTTCTCCACGCCATCAGGGCAGGCAATTGCGACGCAGGTGACAGTTTCCTCGGTGACGCCTGCAACCGGGGGAAATCCACGCCTAATTGTCAATTTCGGGACCGGTATTCAAACTCCGGGGTATTTATTGAACGCTGACACTTACGCTGCGACATCCCAGGATTTTTATGGGGTCTGGGATTGGAATATGACGACATGGAATGCTTTCAACAGTACCCAATATCTGGCGCTGACCGCCGCCGACGGCCCGGGAGGAGCATTAGCAAAGGCGAATCTGGCGGCAGGTTCAATTAATGCCGCAACGGGAGCGATTTCCAATAACCAGGTTTGCTGGAGTGGTTCGAGTACCTGCAGTAGCGGCAACACACAATATGGCTGGTACATGGATATGGGCTCGACGACCTCGAATTCGACGACCGTCTACGAGCAACTCATTTACAATCCAATTGTCAAGGATGGTGCGCTCATCATGGACACATATATACCCGCAAACAACTCTGTGCTGACCTGCACATCGAATGCTTCGCAAGGTTATACCTACGCATTGGATCCAAGCACCGGCTCTGGCTTGCCCGGATTTTTCAGCGGAAACCCGCAGGACACCCTGGGCTATCGGGCAAATCTCAACGCGACGGGTAGCGCCTCGGTGCTCAGCGTTGCCGGACAACCGTATCTGATTACCAAGGATGCCAATTCAACAGTAACACCAACACTGATTCACCCAGGCTCGGCTGGAAATCGCATCAACTGGGTTCAACTGCGCTAAACCATTGAAAAGCAGCCAGATGAGAAAATGGCACCATTCTCCTGCTACCAACCGAACAGATGAAGCAACGGAGTATGGCCGAGACGGATTCCCTGGCGGCGGCGGGAAAGCAAAGCATCAAAGCCGGTGGCTGAGATGAAAAGGAGATTCCATGGTCAAGTATTGCCGATCGAGCCGTATTACCAGAAGAAGAAAACCGGCCGGCGGCCCATACCAACGGGAATAAAGCTGCGCACTCAGCGCCTGCAGCGGTGCTCGGAGTATTCCGACCCGGCGATGGAAAAAACACTGCGAAATATGCAGCGGTGCCGGTTTGTCGGGCTGTTCACCTTTGCAAATGCACAGCCAGAAGAAAAGGTGCTCGCTTCCGGCAAACACAAGCCTTACCGGGCAAGGCGCGCCCATTAAATGCAAAAGACATGGAAACCCCAAGGAGTTTCATGGCCAACAGTCGAAAAATGCCTATTCCTGTTATTCAGCAGTATTGTCGAGGCTCGCACAAAAATAGCGAGTTGTTCAGAGAATCCTTGAGGGGTCAAATATGAAGACTACAGTTCCCACGTGTAGCAATAGCCCGCACCGACGCAACTTCCGCAAGCGCGGAGCATCTCCGGGTTTTACCTTAATCGAACTCATGATTACTATCGTCATCGTTGCGATTTTGGCGATGATTGCTTTGCCATCCTACATGAACAGCATCCGCCAATCGCGGCGGACCATCGCAAAAACGGCCTTGCTGGATCTGGCATCCCGCGAGGAGAAGAATTACTCCATAAACAATCAGTACGATACATTGGCCAACCTGCAGGTAAGCACTGCACTGACCGATGGCAGTGGAACCACTTACTATAACTTGACCTTAGCACTCAACAACACATCCAACCCGCCAACCTATACCGCTACGGCTACGCCATCCGGAGACCAGGTCAACGATACCTGCGGAAGCTATAGCATCAATAATTATGGTCAACAGACTCCCACGACCGCCCGTTGCTGGTAAGTCAGCCGCTCTCGTCATTTTTTGATTTTGGCGGAAATTGTGCTTGGAACGGTGGGCAAGGTATCGCTTCAGTCTGAAGGGTCCGGTGCGGGCCGGATTTTTGTTTGGCTTCTTGCTTCCCTGGCATCACACCTCATCCTGTTGTTATTTTTCGACTACTGTAGTTCTTGGCCAGTCGCACTTCCGAAAGCCGCCAAAACCGGCGAACTGCATGCAACATTGGTTCGCACGAAGCCCACAAAGAGGGCGTCGCATGTCACAAAAGTGGCGCCTGACTTGCCGCCTGCGCAAAACATTTCGTCGTATGAAACGCGCGACACCACGGATGATTCCCCCCCCGTAATGATCACCAAGGTTTCCAACTACATCGACTTTCCCATAACGCCTGGATTCATGATTCTCAATATCGAAATCACCGATGCCGGACAGGTGGCGAAAACCGAGGTCATCTATTCGGATATCTCAAGTTATGCCACCAAGACAATTACCAAACGTTTCTCCGAGGCCCGGTTTCGTCCCGCTCAGCGCAATGGAGTCCCGGTTCCTGATGTTGTGTTGCTAAAAATAAGTTTCGGCCCCGGCTCATGAACACGCCATGAATAGTGCTCAAGCCAATGTTTATATTGACCAATATCTCAAGCATGACCAATTAATGTAACATCCAGCCCACCCATGCAGCATCCCCGCATCGGTCACAATGCCGTGAAATCACCGGTCACCTCCCACGAAATGCGCAAGCGGCGATTTTTCACCTCCTGGATGAGCCGTTGCTACGGTCAATTTAGCTGCGGGTTTGGATTTCACGCACAAAATGCTGAGGCACGCAAACGGTGTGGTGTTTTGCATGATCGCGACAAAATTGCCCTCGCCGGTATCGTGACCGCACTGACCAGGCTTGGAAACGTGTATGCTTAAGCACTATGTCAAGACTCTGCATTGACTGAATGTTCTACTGAGCGAAGAAAGGGGCTGATGCAAATCGAATGGTGGCACTGGGCAGTCGCGAGCATCGCCCTGATTCTGGCGGAACTGGTCGTTCCGGCTTTCGTGCTAGTCTGGTTTGGCCTCGGCGGGCTTCTTGTCGCTGCCCTGGTCGCCATCTTTCCGCAGGCCGGACTGACTCTCCAGTTACTCGTTTGGCTAGTAGTGTCGCTGGCCTTGGTGGCGGCTTGGTTCAAGATATTCAAGCCGAACTTCCATAAGACTCAGGTCGGGATGTCAACTGCTAACGTGCTTGGAGAAATCGGACTATTGACACGGGATGCGGCGCCGTTTCAGACGGGCGAGGTGCGCTTTCAAAAGCCCATGGTCGGTTCAGATGTCTGGCCGTGCATTGCCGATGAAGTTATTCCAGCAGGTACTCGTGTCAAGGTGCTAACCGTAGAAGGCAGCTTTCTAAAGGTAGGGAAGATCTAATGGAGACCGCCATGGGTGCAGGTTTTATATTTGTTGTCGCTCTGATCATATTTGCCGTTGTGACACTGCTGAAAGGCGTACGCATTGTTCCGCAGGGCACCGAATGGATTGTCGAAAGGCTGGGAAAATACAGCAGCACCTTGCATCCGGGCCTAAACATCATCATTCCATACCTGGATAGGGTCGCCTACAAACTGGTCACCAAGGACATCATTCTCGATGTCCAGGAACAGGAAGTCATCACCAAGGACAACGCGGTGATTCTCGTCAACGCTATCGCCTTCATCAAGATCACTGATCCGATCAAGGCCGTGTACGGGGTAACCGACTTCTCCGAGGCTATTCGCAACATGATCATGACAACACTGCGTTCCATCGTCGGCGACATGGACCTTGATCAGGCCTTGTCCAGTCGCGACCGGATCAAGGCTCGGTTGCGGGAGAGCATAGCCGATGAGGCGATTGACTGGGGCTTGACCGTTAAGTCGGTCGAGATCCAGGACATCAAGCCGTCCGACTCGATGGTGCGGGCGATGGAGGCACAAGCCTCGGCCGAAAGAGAAAGAAAGGCCATGGTTACCAAGGCCGAAGGCACTAAGCAGTCGGCCATCTTGCAGGCCGAGGCACGTCTGGAAGCAGCTCGGCGCGATGCCGAGGCACAAGTGACCCTGGCCGAAGCGAGCGCCGAGGCAATCCGCCGAGTTGCCGCAGCCATTGGTAATCAAGATGCGCCGATGCGCTATATGCTCGGTGAACGCTATTTGGCAGCGATGGGCAAGCTGACAGAGTCCGAAAATGCCAAGACCATCGTGCTGCCTGCCGACATACAGGAATCCTTGCGTGGCATTCTAGGTCGTGTCAAAGAACAGTAGCAGTTAGCCCACCGTAAACAACCGGCTGCATTTTGAACACTGAGGGTCGATGCGGTTGCCTCCCCGCACAAGCAATCTAGACGCAAAAAAGACGGACGCCGCGGAAGGGCATCCGCAGCTTGTGACTCAGATCGGCCAAATACGCTCCTCAATTTCTTGCAATTCACAGCTCCCAGCTGTTACGGCGGGGACACAAACACATCCGGACGCCGCAGCCTCCGTATGCGGCGCCCCCCCGCAGTGACTTAGGCATGCTTGGCCTTGCGGCGGCTGATCACCAGACCGGCAAGACCCAAGCCTAAAAGGGCGATGCTGGCGGGTTCGGGCACCGTGGCGTTTGTTCCGGCCAAATCTTGGAATTGCAGGTTATAGGTGTCATTGCCACCGTTCGCGGAGAAGGTCAGCAAATCCTGCACGGACGTGGTCGCCAAGAGTGTAGCGCCACCATTCAAAGGGGTCAGCGCTCCATCAACCGAATTGAGAAGTGGCACACCGAAGCTCGAAGATCCGGCTGTGCCGAACGGAGCATAGGTGAACAAGAGATTATTACTGGCATCGTAGAAATTGAATGCCCCCGAAAAACTGGTGTCGACCTGACCGGCCCACAACCCATAGGAACCGGTGTAGTTAGTACCGACATTAACGTCCTGAATGATATTGCCATTCTCCGTCGTAATGGCATTCAGTTGACTACCAGTCCATTGCCAGTTGAAATCGAAGGTATTTGCTGCTGCAGGTGCCGACAGGGCAAACGCTGCTGACATCAGCATGCTGAGAGCAAAGTACTTTTGTTTCATCATCGCTGCTTTCTTGAAAGACATGCTGCGTACTCCGAGTAGATTTGAATTTCGGTGAGCATCAGTAAGCAAGAAAGTGTCCATATATATAAATCAATCAGTTACACAAATTTATGACTTGCAATCATATTGAGTGTAAAAAACCCCGACACAAATACCCCCCCGGATTGCAGTATCACTACCGGATAAAATTGGGCGAAAAAAAGCCGGAAACCTTGATTTTATGAGGTTTTCCGGCTTTGTTTGTACAACATTAAACATGTTTATGGTGGAGAGGATGAGGATCGAACTCACGACCTCCGCATTGCGAACGCGGCGCTCTCCCAACTGAGCTACCCCCCCAACGAGTGGAGATTCTAGCCTACTCCATTTCGCAGATCAAAGCCCCTTGCGGCAAAAACCTTGAATTCCCTACATTTTCGGAGGCGCGGGGCTGGATCAGGTTTGACCGGCGCCGGCAACGGCGCGGCGCAGACGGTCGGCGACGGCTGCCCAGGCGGGGTCGTCGGGCAGGACTTCGACGGCGATCAGATCGACCCCGGCATGATCCATGTCGCGCAGGGCGGCGTAAAGGTCGTGGGCATAACCGACCGGGTCGGCCGGCAGCAGGCGCCAGGCGTGCGGCATGCCGGCCTGTGGCGGCTGGTTGGGACTGATCACCCCGCAACGGTCGCCCTTGTGGCGCTGGGCGTTGATGAAATCGAGCAGGCGCTCGGGCGCCACCAGGCGCATCGGCGTCTGCGGCGCATAGTGCGCGGCCAGCGAACCGGAAACGCGCGGCGCGCCGACCGCCGTTTCGATGAGTGGACGACGGCCGAGGACCGCTTCGAGGTGGGCCGGGGCGATATGGCCGGGGCGCAGGACGACCGGTTCGCCGCGCGAACAGTCTACGATGGTCGATTCGATGCCGACGGTGCACGGCCCGCCGTCGAGAATCAGCGGCACCCGGTCGCCCAGCTCTTCGCGGACGTGTTCGGCGGTGGTCGGACTGATCCGGCCGAAGCGGTTGGCCGACGGGGCTGCAATGCCGGCATGCTCGCCGCTGACGGCGGCGAAGCGGCGCAGCAATTCGAGGGCGACCGGATGGCCGGGCACGCGCAGGCCGACGGTATCCTGGCCGCCGGTCACGGCATCCGGCACCCAGGCCTGCTTTTTCAGGATCAGGGTCAGCGGGCCGGGCCAGAAGGCCTCCATCAATTCCCAGGCGATGGCCGGCACCTGCTCGGCCCAGTGGTCTACGGCGTCGTGACCGGCGACATGAACGATGAGCGGATGATCGGCCGGCCGGCCCTTGGCGGCGAAAATCCTGGCAACGGCGGCCGGCCTGGCGGCATCCGCCCCCAGGCCGTAGACCGTTTCCGTCGGAAAGGCGACCAGCTCGCCGGCGCGCAGCAATTCAACGGCGTGCGTGTAATCCCGGGTCATGGGCGAAGGCTGGTCGGGGTTGCGGTCAAGGCTGGTCGGGCAGCGTCTTGGCCAGCACCTTCTCGGTCTGGCTCTGGCGGAAGCCGGCCAGCCTGGCGGCGACGGCCGCATCGCCCAGGGCCAGGATGGAGACGGCGAAGAGGGCCGCGTTGGTGGCGCCGGCTTCGCCGACGGCGAAGGTGGCGACCGGAATGCCGCCCGGCATCTGGACCATGGAGAGCAGGGAATCCAGCCCCATCAGGTGCTTGGAAGGCATCGGCACGCCGAGCACCGGGATCTGCGTCTTGGCGGCGAGAACGCCAGCCAGATGGGCAGCGCCGCCGGCCGCGCCGATCAGCACCTTGATGCCGCGCTCGCTGGCGCTGGCGGCATAGTCCAGCGCCTGATCCGGCGTGCGATGGGCCGACAGCACCTTGGCTTCATAGGGGATGCCGAGGTTTTTCAGGGCGACGGCGGCGGCTCTCATGATCGGCCAGTCGCTGTCCGAACCCATGACGATACCGACGAGGGGCGTTGTGCTCATGTTGCGAATCCTTCAAGTAGGGGTTGGAAAGATGCCTTAGTCAGGCAGCCGCCGCTTTTCGTTCCGCAGCTTCGATGGTATTTGCCAAAAGCATGGTGATGGTCATTGGACCGACGCCGCCCGGTACCGGCGTGATCTGGCCGGCCACTGCCTGGCAGCCGTCGAAATCGACGTCGCCGCACAGCTTGCCGTCCGGCAGGCGGTTGATGCCGACGTCGATGACGACAGCGCCCGGCTTGACCATGTCGGCGGTGACGAATTTCGCCTTGCCGACGGCGGCGACCAGGATATCGGCCCGGCGGGTATGACCAGCCAGGTCCCTGGTGCGCGAATTGCACACGGTGACGGTGGCCCCGGCATTGATCAGGAGCAGCGCCATCGGCTTGCCGACAATATTGGAGCGGCCGATGACGACGGCCTCCTTGCCGCTCAGGTCGACCCCGCCCTGCTCGAACATTTTCATCACGCCGTACGGGGTGCAGGGAATGAAGCGCGGATTGCCCTGGGCCAGCGCCCCGACGTTCTCGGCATGGAAGCCATCGACATCCTTGTCGGCGGCGATCGCTTCGAGCACGGCTTCTTCGTCGAAATGCCCGGGCAGGGGCAGTTGGACGAGGATACCGTGGATATTCGGGTCGGCGTTTAGCTCGGCGATCTTGGCGAGCACCGTGGCCTGGTCGACGGTCGCCTCGTAGGTGATCTTCTCGGAGTGCATGCCGATGGCCAGGCAGCCATTGACCTTGTTGCGCACATAGACTTCGGAGGCCGGATCGGCCCCGACCAGAATGACCACCAGGCCGGGCTTGTGCCCCTTGGCGGTAAGCGCCTCGACCCGTGCCTTGAAACCCTGGCGCAGTTTTTCGGCCAGTGCCTTGCCATCGATAATTTGAGCTGTCATCGTCGCTTCCAACTGAAAAGAAAAAGGGGAAAGGCGGCGGCCTTTCCCTTTGAATTGGCGACCATTTTACCAGATTACGCGGCAGCGGCCTCGGCGGCGCCCACGGCTTTCCGTCCGGCTTCGAAGGCGCGGCGGTTGAGTTCGACCAGCTTTTCCCCCTTGCGCTGGAAGCGCCTGAGCACGCAATCGAGCAGGGTTTCGGCTCCGAACGGCAGGTGATCGGCAATGGCACCGAGCATGACCGTGTTGCCGAGGCGGATGTCGCCGAGATCCTGGGCGATGGTCGTGGCGTCGAAGGCGACCACCTTGTTGCCGCCCTTTCTGATCTCGGCCAGCGGGTCGGCGGGATAGTCGAAGAGGCCCAGTTCGACGACCGGCGGCACCAGTCGGGCCGTATTCATCAGCGTGATGCCGCCGGCCTTGAGCATGTGCTGCCAGCGCATCGCCTCGGCCGACTCGAAACCGAGCAGGACGTCGGCCGTTCCCGGCGTGATCTGGGGCGACAGCACCCGCTTGCCGAAGCGCAGATGTGAGGAAACGACGCCGCCGCGCTGGGCCATGCCGGCGACTTCGGTTTTCTTGGCGTCGTGGCCAAGGGCGATGGCCGCTTCGGCGAGGATTTCGGTCGCCGTCATGACGCCCTGGCCGCCGATGCCGACGACGAGGATATTGGTGTTGTCGCTCATGCCGCGCAGCCTCCCTTGGTCATCAGCCTGATCGGCGAGGTCGGCACATGGTGGACGATGGCTTTCGGCGCGCAGGGCTGGACACACAGGCCGCAACCGGTGCATACCGAGGTCTCGATGCGGACGAAGGCCAGGTCGACCTCCCGACCGCTCGCCTTGACTTCCTTGCCGCGCCGCGTGACGTGGATGGCCGGGCAGCCGACGTCGATGCAGTTGCCGCAGCCGGTGCATTTGTCGTCGATGACCTCGAAGGGTTTCAGTTTGTGGTAATCCTTGATCAGCACGCAGGGCTGGTCGGTGATGATGACCGAGACGTCCGGCACCTTGACCTCGTCGCGTATGGTCCTGAAAAGGACCGGCAGTTCGTAGGGATTGACCGTGTGGATGCGCTCGTCCTTGACGCCGAGCGCTGAAACCAGCTTGGCGAAATCGACGCGCGGCGCTTCCTCGCCGTGGATGTCGCGGCCGTTGCCCGGATTGTCCTGGCCGCCGGTCATGCCGACCGCGCGGTTGTCGAGGAGCAGGACGGTGACGTTGCCCTTGTTGTAGACCATGTCGAGCAGCCCCTGCATGCCCATGTGCAGGAAGGTCGAATCGCCGATCACCGCCACCACGCGCTTGTCCTTGTCGGCTTCGCCGCGGCCCTTGTCCATGCCCAGCGCGACCCCCATCGAGGCGCCCATCGAGACGCAGGTATCGAGCGCGTTCCAGGGATGGCCTGCGCCCAGCGTGTAGCAGCCGATATCGCCGGAGATGTTGAGGTTGCGCACCTGCGACAAGGTGTAATAGACCCCGAGGTGGGGGCAGGCGACACACATCGTCGGCGGCCGCGGGAACACCTGCAGCGGGGCGAGTCTGGTCGTTTCCGGGACCGGTTCGCCGAGCAGGCGGGCAATGGCCGGACGCAATACGTTGGGGGACAACTCGCCCTGCACGGGCAGGATTTCCTTGCCGATGACCTTGAGACCCTGCGCCTTCAGTTCGGTTTCGACCAGCGGCTCGACCTCTTCGACCACCACCACCTGATCGACCAGGGCCGCCAGTTCCCGGCATTTCCCGAAGGGTACCGGGCTGGAGAAGCCGAGCTTGAGGACCGGCGCATTCGGGAAGGACTCCTTGACATGCATGTAGGCCGGACCGGAGGCGATGAAGCCGACGCGCCGGTCGGCACCGTTCTCGATGAAATTCAGTTCGCAGGTTTCGGCCAGCGCCCGCAATTCGCCGTCGCGCTTGAACATCAGCGGAATGCGCTTGCCGGCGTTGCCCGGCACCATGACGAAGCGGGCCGGCTCCTTCCTGAAACCGGCGCCGACATGCTCGCCGCGCTCGCCGACGGTGACCAGCGACTTGACGTGGTTGATCCGGGTCGTCATGCGCAGGATGACCGGCACCTGGAAGCGCTCGGACAGCTCGTAGCCGTAGAGCGTCATGGCATAGGCTTCCTGCGAGTCGGCCGGTTCGAGCACCGGCACATGGGCGAAGCGCCCCCAGTAGCGGGAATCCTGTTCGTTTTGCGAGGAAGACAGGCCGACGTCGTCGGCGATGGCGATGACCAGGCCGCCGACCACACCCGTCAGGGTCAGGGTCATCAGCGCGTCGGAGGCGACGTTCATGCCGACATGCTTCATGCAGCAGAAGGCGCGCGAGCCGGTATAGGCGCAGCCGATGGCAACCTCCAGTGAGACCTTTTCGTTGACCGACCACTCGGCGTAGAGGTCCGGATAGCCGGAAATGACTTCCAGCATTTCGGTGGAGGGGGTGCCGGGATAGGCGGCGGCGACCTTGACGCCGGCCTCCCAGACGGCACGGGCAACCGCTTCGTTACCTGACATCAGAACCCGGCTGGCTGCCGGTACGGGCATCACTGCCGCCATGAGGACTCCTCTGGATTACGACCAAAGCCTTCGATTATAAAGCGCGGCAAATGCCCCCATTTGATACAGCGCAACTCCATTAATAATTTCACGCGGTGTCATGTCGCCGACAGGAATAGCGTTGATGAACATCAAGGCTCCTTTCGAGACGGCACGAAACAATGCGCACTCATCGACACGCCCCGCCATGAGCACCGCCACCCTCCTCGCCGACCCGCCCCCCATCGCAGAAGACCCTCAGCGCCGCATTCCGGGCAACAAGGGCATCTGGGCCGGCATCACCTGCGAATTCGTCGAATTCACGGTGCTCTTCACCGTCTATTTCATCGCCCGCGCCCATTTCCCCGAAGCCTTTCACCAGGGGGCGCAGAAGCTGTCGATTACCGCCGGCACGACCATCACCCTGTTGATGGTCACCAGCAGCTATTTCATTGCCTGCTCGGTCAATGCCATTCGCCAGGACAGGCACCGCGCCGCCATCATCTGGCTGATCGCCGGGCTGATCGTCGCCATCGGCTACCCACTGACCAAGGCCCTGGAAATCAACTGGAACCTGGCCCACGGCGTCAACGGGGGATCGGGTATTTTCTTCACCGTATACTATTACCTGACCTTCACCCACCTGGTGCACGCCACCTGGGGCATCCTCGGCATTCTCTGGGTGCTCGCCCGCCTGCTCTTCCGCGGTTATTCGTCGGCCGATTACGCCGGCCTGGAGGCACTCGCCAGTTACTGGCACGCCACCGACATCATCTGGCTGGTCATTTTCCCGCTGTTCTACGTGCTGGCCTGAACGATGAACGGCCAGAAGGATCATTTCCCCCGCTTGACCGCCGCCTGGCTGGGACTGGTCGGCCTGACCCTGACCGGGCTCGGCCTCAGCGAATGGTTCCGTGACGCCCGTTGGCTGCCCCTGCTGGTGGCCGCCATCATCTGGTTCAAGGGCGCCCTGGTTGCCCGCTGCTTCATCGAATCGCACGTCGCCCACCCCTTCATCGCCCGCGTCCTGAGCATCTTTATCGCCATTTCGCCCCTCGCCCTGATCGCTACCGCCTTCTTCGGCGGCACCCTGGCCCGCTGGGCCACCCTGTAAATCCCCTGTTGTAAATGTCCCCCAAAAACCCGAGGTACGGGTTTTTCCTTATTGCACGATGTGAATTTTGTTTTTACAATGCGAAACGCGAATTAGGGAAAATACGGACTCGCGAACCGAGCCGTAAGCAGCTACAGTTGTTTTGCTCGACAGGCAAAACAGAATGAAGTCCAACCCAGGAGACAAACCATGGCCGAACAACCGCAAAACTTGCCTGACCCCGCCGACCTAGATCCACAGGAAACCAAAGAATGGACCGACGCCCTCGAAGGCGTCATCACCCAGGAAGGGGCCGAACGCGCCCACTACCTGATCGAGAAGCTGATCGGCCAGGCCCGCGAAGACGGGATCGATCTGCCCTACTCGGCCAACACCGAATACGTCAATACCATCCCGGCCGACCAGCAGCCCAAGTACCCGGGTAATCCGGACATGGAAATCAAGCTGCATTCCTATATCCGCTGGAATGCGATGGCCATGGTCGTGCGCGCCAACAAGGACACCAACGTCGGCGGCCACATCGCCTCCTTCGCTTCGGCCGCCGCCCTCTACGACGTCGGTTTTTCGCATTTCTGGCGCAGCATCGACGATCCGTCCGGCGGCGACCTTATCTTCTTCCAGGGCCACTCGGTGCCGGGCGTCTATTCCCGCGCCTTCATGCTCGGCCGCCTCAGCGAAGAGCAGATGGACAACTTCCGCCAGGAAACCGGCGGCAAGGGCATTTCCTCTTATCCGCACCCCTGGCTGATGCCGGACTTCTGGCAGTTCCCGACCGTCTCCATGGGCCTCGGCCCGATTCAGGCCATCTACCAGGCCCGCTTCATGAAGTACCTCGACTCGCGCGGGCTGGCCAAGGCCGGCGACCGCAAGGTCTGGGCCTTCCTCGGCGACGGCGAGACCGACGAGGTCGAATCACTCGGTGCCATCGGCATGGCCGCCCGCGAAAAGCTGGATAACCTGATCTTCGTCATCAACTGCAACCTGCAGCGCCTCGACGGCCCGGTTCGCGGCAACGGCAAGATCATCCAGGAACTCGAATCCGAATTCCGCGGGGCCGGCTGGAACGTCATCAAACTGGTCTGGGGCACCCACTGGGATGCCCTCTTCCAGCGCGACAAGAAGGGCATCATGAAAAAACGCATGATGGAACTCTGCGACGGCGAGTACCAGACCTTCAAGGCCAAGAACGGCGCCTATGTCCGTGAGCATTTCTTCAACACGCCGGAACTGCGCGAACTGGTCGCCGACTGGACCGACGACGAAATCTGGGCGCTCAACCGCGGCGGCCACGACATTTTCAAGATCTTTGCCGCCTATGACCGCGCCATCAAACACAAGGGCGCGCCGACCCTGATCCTGGCCAAGACCATCAAGGGCTTCGGCATGGGCCAGGCCGGCGAGGCGATGAACACCTCGCACCAGACCAAGAAACTGGACAAGGAACAGGTTGCCCGTTTCCGCGATCGTTTCAACCTGCCGGTACGGGACGACCAGATCGAGGAACTGCCTTACCTGAAGTTCGCCGAAGATTCGCCGGAATACCAGTACATGCGTCAGCGCCGCCTCGACCTCGGCGGCTTCCTGCCGCAGCGCCGGCGCAAGGCAGAACCACTGCAGGTCCCCGGACTCGACACTTTCGCCGCCCTGCTCAAGGCGTCCGGTGAAGGACGCGAACTGTCCACGACCATGGCCATCGTCCGCATCATGAACATGATGCTGAAGGACAAGAATGTCGGCCGGCACGTCGTCCCCATTGTCCCGGACGAGTCCCGCACCTTCGGCATGGAAGGCATGTTCCGCTCGGTCGGCATCTGGAACCAGGAAGGCCAGAACTATGTGCCGGAAGACCACGACCAGCTGATGTTCTACAAGGAGTCGAAGACCGGACAGGTATTGCAGGAAGGCATCAACGAAGCCGGCGCGATGAGCGACTGGATCGCCGCCGCCACCGCCTACTCGGTCCATAACGTCCAGACCATCCCGTTCTACATCTGCTACTCGATGTTCGGTATGCAGCGCGTCCTCGACCTGTGCTGGGCGGCCGGCGACCAACGCGCCCGCGGTTTCCTGATCGGCGGCACAGCCGGCCGCACCACGCTGAACGGCGAAGGCCTGCAGCACGAAGACGGGCACAGCCTGATTCTCTCCAACCTGATCCCGAACTGCGTTTCCTACGACCCGACCTTCCAGTACGAAGTCGCCGTCGTCGCCCAGGACGGCATGCGCCGCATGTTCCAGGAACAGCAGGACGTCTTCTATTACCTGACGGTAATGAACGAGAATTACGAGCACCCTGAAATGCCGGTCGGCGCCGAAGCCGACATCATCAAGGGCATGTATTCCTTCAAAAAGGGCGGCGACTCCGCCGGGCCACGCGTCCAACTGCTCGGTTCGGGCACCATCTTCCGCGAAGTCATCGCCGCCGCCGACCTGCTCAAGGCCGACTGGGGTGTCGAGGCCGACCTCTGGGGTTGCCCGAGCTTCAACGAACTGGCCCGTAACGGCCAGGATGCCCAGCGCTGGAACATGCTTCATCCGCTCGAAGAGCCGAAACTGTCGCACGTCGAGGAAAAGCTGGCCGGTGCCAAGGGTCC
>JAJXVG010000165.1 GCA_021782315.1 Pseudomonadota bacterium
ACTTGTTCCGGTTTCCAATCAACCCAATGCCTGCCCCAAGGAGAATCACCATGACTGAAGCCATCGCCGCCGATCCCATTTTCCAAACCGACTTCGTCAAGGAAATGGCTCGCCAGATGCGCGCGCTCGACACCTATGGAAGCTATCAGGGCTGGAGCGTCGAAAAAATTCTCGATCCCTACGTGCTGACCAAGGAGCGCAAGGCGGAAATCCCGCTGATCGGCGATCCCGACGACGAGACCATTTCCCGCGTCAAGGCCTTCTACAACGCCATTGCCGTACTCATCGAGAAGGAATGCAAGCTACTGGCCGTGCCGCTGGTGCACTTGACGCACGAAGGTTTCGGTCGGGCATTGATCACTGTCGGCAAACTGGTTGCTGTCGACCGCACCCTTCGCGACGTACATCGTTTCGGCTTTGCCAGCCTCTCCAAAATGAAGGACGAGGCGGACAAGATCTTGAGTGTCGCCATTGAACGCATTGGTGAGCACCCGGCCGTTGCCGGCCTGTAATTTGCGGAGGCCTTATGTCCGACGAAGAAATCACCGCCCTCGACAAGGAAGTGAAGAAGCTGAAGCGCATCGCATCCGAGTGGGCCTCGCAGATGCACGATCTCGTGGAGGACCGTTTGCCGGCAGCCTATCAGGAGATTCCCGGCATTGCCCAATCCACCTATAACGCCTGTCAGGCCTGGGCCGTCGCCAGTGCCCGTCTGACTGATGCACAGAAAGGACAAGCTGCATGATTACCGGACTGACCAAGGGCGGCACGGAATGGACGCCGCAATTCGCCAGCGACCTCGACCAGACCAAGTGCATCGGCTGCGGACGCTGTTACAAGGTTTGCCCGCGCCAGGTGCTTGATCTGGTCGAGCGCGAACTGGACGACGAGAGCGATGATGAAGACGACAACATGATGGTCATGTCGCTGGCCAACCCGGCTGACTGCATCGGTTGCGGATCCTGCGGGCGGGTCTGCCCGAAAGACTGCTACACCTACGCGCCGGCCTGATCATGGCCGTGCCGTCGCAGATTGCCATCGCGGCCGGGCAGGGTGAGGCTTTATGCACTGCCCTGCGCGGTCAGGTGGAAAAGATCGGCCTGTCGATCGGTGACGAACCGGTGTGGGCGGAAGCCACGTTCGAGGCGGCGACCGATCCCTTTTCGCAGGAGATCAGCATCGTCGCCTACTGGCGTGGCAAGGCCCGCTTTGGGAAGGCGACCTTCTTCCCGGATGGGCGTATCTTTGCCGAATATCAGGTACTTCTGCCCCACCCGGAAAAGCCTGGAAGTTATATCGACTCGGTGCAGGTCTGGGGACGGCCGCCGCAATTGCGCGGAGAAGCGCTGATCGTCGATTACCTGAAATGATGACGCCCGTGCAGCCCAGGCTGATTCTGATTCACAAGCAGGCGACCAGCGGTCGTCTCCGCTTTCTGTGCCTGAGTTCGGGGGTGCTGGCCTGCGAACCCTTGCCGCCACTGTCGGCGATGCGTGATGAGACTTATTCGCCAAGGCTCCAGTTTCACCCGATGGGCGCCATTCGTCAGGCGGAAATTCAACTCGGGCTGGCGGCAGGCGCCATCGAGCCGGTGTCCGATTTTCAGGCCTGGGTCGATACGCCGGAGGGCGACGTGCCGGTCCTGCTCGCTGCCTTTGTCGGCATCGACCCGCCGTTTGCGGCGGCCGAGCGCAGCCATGCGCGCTTCATCGCCATCACTGAATCCCGGCAATTGAGCGAGCTAGAACGCAACTTGCTGCGTCGAGCTTACGAACACCTTCTTGGCTGATTGTCGCAAATGCAACAATATTCCGCGGCGAAACAATTCCATTAATTCATTCACTTAAGCGGCTTGGCGGGCATGGCACAGGGTTTGCAATGATTGGCTCATCTACTCTCGGAGAATCGCCATGATCAATCTGACACCCGCCGCCGTAAAGGCCGTTCAACGTTTTATCCGCGGCTCCGAATCGCCAGTGATAGGGCTGCGTCTCACCATCTCCGGCGGCGGCTGTTCCGGCCTGCAATACGGCATGAGGCTGGAAGCCGACAAAGCTGATGATGACTGGGAAATCGAGGTTGAAGGTGTCAAGTTGCTGGTCGACCCGATGACTTTCCCGATGATCGACAACGTCACCGTTGATTTCGTCGACACGCTGACGCACACCGGTTTCAAATTCGACAATCCCAACGCCAGCGCCCAGTGTTCCTGCGGCTCGTCGTTCTCGATCTAAGGAGTAAATGTCATGTGGGAATACTCGGACAAGGTTCGTGAACATTTCTTCAACCCGCGAAACTCCGGCCCCCTGGAACAAGCCAACGGGATTGGCGACGTCGGCTCCATCCAGTGCGGCGACGCACTGCGTTTGATGCTCAAGGTCGATCCGGATACTGAAATCATCCAGGATGCGCATTTCCAGACCTTCGGCTGCGGTTCGGCGATCGCTTCGTCGTCGGCGCTGACCGAAATCATCAAGGGAATGACCTTGGATCAGGCGCTCGAAGTCTCGAACCAGAACATCGCCGATTACCTCGATGGACTGCCGCCGGAAAAGATGCACTGCTCGGTCATGGGCCGCGAGGCGCTACAGGCTGCCATCGCCAATTATCGCGGCGAGGAATGGTCCGATGACCATGAAGAAGGTGCGCTGATCTGCAAGTGCTTCGCCATCGACGCCGTGATGATTGAGGACGTGGTCCAGGCCAATGATCTGAATACCGTCGAGGAGGTGACTTTTTATACCAAGGCCGGTGGTGGTTGCGCCGCCTGCCACGAAGGCATCGAAGAAATTCTCGCCAAAGTGAAGGCTGAACGAGCCGGTCCCGGCGAAGTCTCGCCTCCGCCCGCTTGCCCGGCGACGCCTGAGGCGCCGAAGCCGCCCGCGAAGAAACTGTCCATCGTCGAAAAGGTCAAGAAAATCGAGGAGGTGCTGGAATCCGTCCGTCCGATGCTGCAGCGCGACCATGGCGACGTCGAGTTGGCGGATGTTCAGGGAAAGAAAATCTACGTTCACCTGAAGGGCGCCTGCTCCGGCTGCATGATGGAAGCGGCTACGCTCGGCGGCATCCAGCAGAAGATGATCGAATCCCTGGGCGAACTGGTGCAGGTATTACCTTCCTCGCACATGCCGGCGGAGGCCTGACCGCCAACCGGCAACGCTCAAAAACCAATCACGCCCCAACCCCAATCGAAAACACGAGGATAGCGCCATGGAACAGAAACCGATCTATCTGGACAACAATGCCACGACGCCGGTCGATTCAGCCGTGGTCGAGGCCATGCTGCCGTTCTTCACCGAGCATTTCGGCAACGCCTCGTCGATCCATGCCTTTGGCAGCGAAGTCGGCAAGGCGCTGAAGAAGGCCCGCAGCCAAGTCCAGACGCTGCTCGGCGCCGAGCATGACTCTGAAATCATCTTCACATCTTGCGGCACCGAGTCCGACTCGACCGCCATCCTCTCGGCCCTTAAGGCTCAGCCGGAGCGCAACACTGTGATCACCACCAACGTCGAGCATCCGGCCATCCTGGCATTGTGCGAATGGCTGGAAAAAGAAGGCTGCGTCGTGCATAAGCTCAAGGTCGATAAGAAGGGGCGGATCGACATGGATGAATACAAATCCCTGCTGAACGACCGCGTCGCGGTGGTTTCGGCCATGTGGGCCAATAACGAGACGGGCACCATCTTTCCGGTCGAGGAAATGGCCGAACTGGCTTCCGCCAAGGGCATCATGTTCCACACCGATGCCGTGCAGGCTGTTGGCAAGATACCCATCGACCTCAAGAAGAGCAAGATAGACATGCTGTCGTTGTCCGGCCACAAGCTGCATGCACCCAAGGGCATTGGCGTTCTGTACCTGCGGCGTGGTTGCCGCTTTCGTCCGCTGTTGCGCGGCGGCCATCAGGAGCGCGGTCGGCGTGCGGGTACTGAAAACTCGCCATCAATCGTCGGCCTCGGCAAGGCCTGCGAACTGGCCATGCAGAAGATGAACTTCGAAAACACCGAGGTTCGCCGACTGCGCGACAGGCTGGAAAAGGGCATCCTCAGTCGGGTAACCCACTGTTTTCCGACCGGCGACCTGTCGAACCGATTGCCCAATACCAGCAATATCGCCTTCGAGTACATCGAAGGCGAGGCCATACTTCTGTTATTGAACAAGATGGGGATAGCCGGCAGTTCGGGTTCGGCCTGTACATCCGGTTCGCTCGAACCCTCTCATGTGATGCGCGCCATGGGCATTCCATATACGGCGGCCCACGGTACGATCCGCTTTTCGCTGTCGGTCTACAACACCGAAGAGGAAATCGACCGCGTAATCGAGGCCGTGCCACCGATCATCGCGCAATTGCGAAAACTATCGCCATACTGGGCAGACAAGGGCCCGACCGACAATCCAGAAACAGAATTCGCGCCGATTTACGCCTGATATACATAGTTGCTCATCGCGAGATGGGGACTAAGCAATGTCTGATCTGATCACCGCTGTCGAATGTGGAAAATATACTTCGGCGGTGTTCAAGGAAGGCTTGGTGGTAGCCTTTTTCCGTCCCAGAAAAACGCATAATTTGTATTATGTTAAATCTTAAACGGAAGATTTGGCAGCTACAAATGCAATCGATACTGCGCCGCATAGGCCAAAAATGCACTTTCCGCATGAGTATTGCGTGGATTCGCCAGAATAGTCCGGCTGTCGAACCACGACGAGGGTCGGCCGGGATTCATGTGAAATCCTCAAAAAACTCGGCTAACCATCGGATTTAGAGAAGAAAATATGGCATCGACTATTTCAACTGATGGCGCCAACCGGCCTTGTGGCTCAACAGCGGTGGATCAAACAACGTGCCACACACTACGTTAAACAAGTGGTTCGAATTCAATAACCCGCCACAGAACTCTGGTTCAGTCGCGATGGTCATTCCCGCCATTCGTGGCAAAACCCAAGGCATGAACGATCCTTCTGGATCAAGGCAGGCTTGGATCTCAGCTTGCTCGACCAGTTGAAGTTTGTCGCCTCCTCCACATGGGTCCGGACTCTCGGTGAAGTAATCCAAGTCGATATCGAGGATAACTGAGCCGTGCTCCTGCCCTGAAATTGCCTCGGTTAGTTGCTCCACGGATTCATAGCAGCGGACCAGATGCTTTCGCCCTTCGATATCTACGAAATCCTCGGGGCATTCATCACGTTGCTTTTGCACAACGTGGATGTCGCCAATCAGATTGAGATATGCCGCGGCTAGGATGTGACCATCGTTTAAGGCATGTAGCTTATCCCAGCAAAAGTAACTGACAGCCTTGTAGTCGGTCGTTTCAAGTGTGCTGAGCCACTCGCATTCGAGGTCACAAGGTTGAACGAGGTCCTGATGCCAGTCCAGAGAAATCAGTGTTGGCGGATTGTGCTGCCCACCCTGTTTGTTTCGCCATTTGAGCCAATAGAAGAAAGCGAAACGGTGGTCCTGAACGATCGCTACTTCGATCGCACGGTTCATATCGACCGGATGCGCAATGATGTCGTAGTAAGTTCCCGGTGGTCGAATGTACTCGTTGGACTCCATGTAACCCCCTGTTTTCTGGTTCGCTTGTGAGCATGGTATCGTTGAAACCATGCAACCAGACGCCAAGACTTTCGACCCAAGTAACAATCCAAGAGATGCTGCACAGAGGCAGGCGCGCATGCGTGATTATCTCAAGCGCACTCGTTCTGCTTTTGAGGCAGCGGTCGTCAAGGCTTCCGCGCTTGGGCAGCGGCAAACGGCGTCCTGGCAGGCCCCAAAAACGCTGCACGACGCTGACCACCCTAATTACTTTTCCGGGTCAAAGAGCGATTCTTGGTTCTCGGCGGCTCCCTTGCGCTGCCCGCTGCCTTTCGTTGCCGATACCTGGCTGACGGTGAGCCTTTGCAGGATTTGTTCGTGGCTGGCCAACACGGCTCTCGCCGCGGCCAATTCAGCCTCCAGGCGATACCCAGCTTGGGTGGCCTCCTGAAGCTTCTGCGCGCCATCTTGGCGCTCCTGAAGCAGTTTGTCGCAGCGTGCGGTGGTTTGCGCCAAGTGTTCCGTCAACTGCTGATTTTGCAGCGCTGAAACGGCCAGTTGCTCCCGGGCAGTACGTAGGGGTCGAACCTCGGTTTCCAGACGGTGCAACTCGCTACGAAGATGGGCCTGCTCGCTGGAAAGACGGGCATTGTCCTCGTGGCTACGGATGAGTTCCTGCTGTTTCGCGTTCACCGTGTCCTTGGCAGAACGCAATTCGCCCTGCAGGTACTGGATCTGCTGTTCGAACTGCCGCTGATCCTGTTCCCGTTGCTCTTTGGCGGCGGAGCGGAAATGCTCCAGCGCATCCCGGGCGTGCTGATGCTTTTCTTCCAGAGAAAGACGATGGGTTTCCTCCTTGGCCAGTTGCCCTTCCATGTCCTGGATGCGCTGGGCCATTTGCGCCCGAGCGATCCGTTCATCCTGAAGGGTTGCCAGGGTATTGGCATGGGTCGCTTTCTCTGCAGCCAATTCGATGGTCAGGCGCTCAGCCTGACCTCGAAACGATTCGCCTTCGTTACGTAATGCGGCCATAGCATCATTCAGCGCCGCGATTTCCGCCTTGTGCTTGTCGGTCAGTGCTGCCATGTGCTGATCGGCTTCCTGATGGAGGCGTTCGGCCAGGCGGGCCGATAGATCCTGGATAGCTTCGCTGACAGCAACTTGAGCGCCAGTGCTACCACCTTCTTCTTCCTCTATTTCCTTGAGGTAGCGGTGAATCGTACCTTTGGAGCCGGTGTTGCCCAATTCGCCACGGATGGCATCGATCGACGGGTAACGCCCCTGCGCCAACAGGTTATCTCGCGCTCTCACCACTTCTGACTTGTAGATTCCGGCTCTGGCCATGGCATCCTCGAATTTCGTACCGTATTACGTAATATGATAGTACATACTAAATAAATAAAATTCAATGGTGATGAAGCGAAAATTATAAGACGTGATAATGGTTGATTATCTACTGTGATGGACTGTCGTTGCATTCCATCCGGGAAATACCGGTACGGACACGTAAGATTGGC
>JAJXVG010000166.1 GCA_021782315.1 Pseudomonadota bacterium
CCCTGTTCGACAATGCGGCCGAGATACATCACGGCGACGTCGTGCGCCAGGTACTCGACCACCGCAAAATTGTGCGTAATGAACAGGTAGGCGACGCCCAGTTCGCCTTGCAATTTCTTGAGCAGGTTGAGTATCTGCGCCTGGACTGAAACATCGAGCGCCGATGTCGGCTCGTCGCAGATGAGCAGTTCGGGCTGCACGGCAAGGGCGCGGGCGATTGCGATGCGCTGTCGCTGGCCACCGGAAAACTCGTGCGGGTAACGATCGAGCGCCTCCGGCGGCAAACCGACCTGCTGGAGCAAGGCGGCGATCGCCGAGCGCTGTCCGACTTCGGCATTGGCATTCAGCAAGGCCATCCCTTCGGCAATGATCTCGCCGACGCGCAGGCGGGGATTAAGCGAGGCAAAAGGGTCCTGAAAGATCATTTGCATGTGCCGCCGCACCCGGTGCAGCTTCCGCCCCTTGAGCCCCACCAGTTCGTCCCCCCCCAGGGCAACGCTGCCCGCCGTTGGCCGGATCAGTTGCAGCAGCGCCTTGCCAACCGTCGTCTTGCCGCAACCGGATTCACCGACCAGGGCCAGGGTACGTCCTGCGGAAATTGCCAGGGACACGCCGTCGACCGCACGCACGTAACCCCGTGTGCGCTGCAGGAAACCCTTGCGAATCGGAAACAGGACTTTGAGTCCTTCCACCTGCAGGAAGGCCTTACCCGGCTCGATATCGAGTTCGGTCACCGCGTGGCGAGTGCCGGTCTCTTCGGTCGCCTCGCCCCGCCAATGGCAACGAACGGCATGGTCGGCAGCGATCTCGCGCCACGGCGGCGACTCGGCACGGCAGAGCGGCATGACATGCGAGCAGCGATCGGCAAAGCGACAGCCGGACGGCATGGCGGCCAGCGACGGCACCTGGCCGGGAATGGTGCTCAGCTTCAGGCCGCGCCGGGAAATTTCCGGCAGCGCTTCGAACAAGGCCTGGGTGTAGGGATGCTGCGGCCGGGTAAAAAATGCTTCGCGGCTGGCCTCCTCGACCAGTTCCCCTGCATACATGACGCCGATGCGGTGCGCCATGCGGGCGACGACGCCCAGGTCGTGGGTGATGAGCAGCATGCCCATGCTGCGAGCCAGCTGGAGCTTGGCCAGCAAATCGAGGATTTGGGCCTGCACCGTGACGTCGAGAGCGGTGGTCGGCTCGTCGGCAATCAACAGCTGCGGTTCGCCGGCCAGGGCGATGGCGATCATCACCCGCTGCTTCATGCCGCCCGAAAGCTGGAAGGGATATTCCCCCAGTCGCCGCTCCGGATCGGCAATGCCGACCTGGCGCAGCAGGTCGAGCATGGGTCCGTTCGCCGCCGCGCCGCGCAGGCCGAGATGGCGCTCGAGCACTTCGCCGATTTGGCGGCCGACGGTCAAGACCGGATTCAGGCTGGTCGCCGGCTCCTGGAAAATCATCGCCATCCGGCCGCCGCGGTAGGCTCGCATCTCGGTTTCCGACAAGGCGAGCAATTCCTCTCCGCCGAGCCTGACCTCGCCGGCCATGATCCGCCCCGCCGCCGGCAGCAGGCGCATGATTCCCTGCGCCGTGGCGGATTTGCCGCAGCCCGACTCGCCGAGCAGGGCGAAGGTTTCGCCAGGCGAAATCGAAAAGGAAATGCCGTCGACCGCGGCCAGCGTCGCCTTGCCCGCAGCGAAGCCCAAACGGAGTTTATCGACTTTCAGCATTCAGGCGGCCCTCGGGTCGAAAGCGTCGCGAACCGCATCGGCGAACAGGTTGGCCGCCAGGACGAGGATGAACATCGCCGAAAAGGCCGCGGCCAGCGACCACCACACCACCGGCTCGCGGCCGAGTTCCATGCGCGCATTGTTGATCATGGTGCCGAAACTGGTCATGGTCGGATCGACGCCGATGCCGACATAGGAAAGCACCGCCTCGGCCAGGACCAGTCCGGAAAAATCCATGACCAGCGCAATGATGACGATGTGCATCAGGTTGGGCAGGATGTGGCGGACGACGATGCGCCAGCTCGATACGCCGAAGGCCTGCGCCGCCTGGATGTATTCCAGTTCGCGCAGCTTCAGCGTCTCGCCGCGCAACAGCCGGCACAGTCCCGTCCAGCTGGTGATGCCGAGAATGCCGCAGAGCGCCAGCAAACGCAGGTCGGCACGCTCGGCGGCGGTGGCGAACCAGTCGGGATGGGTATCGATGATCACCTGCATCATGAGGACGGCCGCAGCGATCAGCAGCACGCCGGGAATCGAGTTGAGCACGGTGTAGATGTACTGGATGACGTCGTCGACCCATCCCCTGAAATAGCCGGCGACGATGCCGAGCAATACCGCCACGGGCAGCATGACCAGGGTGGTGACAAGGCCGATGATCAAGCCGGTGCGGACGCTCTTGAGAATCTGATAGAGGACGTCCTGACCGACCTTGTCGGTGCCGAAAACGTGGTACTGCCCGGACAGCCAGAACAGCGGCACGACGGTGAGCAGGATGAGGAGCAGGGTCGCAAAAACGGCATCCCAGGCAAAGGTCCTGGCGCCGGGCTCGAGCGGTCGGCCGTGCCCATGTTGGTGCACGGCGCGGTGCCCGACAAAGGCTTTGTGCAATCCGAATACGCCCAGCCAGCCGACAAAGGCCAGCACACCGGCACGGAAAGCCGTAAAGCCGGCATCCGCGGCCACATCGCCCTCGGCCTCGCCAAGATGCCGGCCGCCGTACTTGAGGCGAGGGTAGTCGCGCACCGCACCCTGCCCCGGCAGGTCGATGGTTTCCTTGGCGTAAAGCCTGGTGGCAAACGGCGCCGAATAGGTCTTCTCGTTACGCAGGCGCAAGGGGGCCGCCAGGGTATCGAGCACGGACAGGACTTCGACGGCGTAAACCGCCTTCTGCCCCGGCTTGCCGTCCAGTTGCACCCGGTAATGCAGGGAATCGAGCAGGCCGATCAGGATGAAAGCCAGGAGCACCGTCGCCGAAGCCATGCCGACGCGGTTCGCTCCCACCCGGCGCCAGGCGGCCAGCAGCGGCGGATTCCTGGCGATTACCAGCGCAAGTGCGAAGCCGGCCGCGACCAGCAACCAGATCAAGATATCCGACCAGAGCGCGACAAGCTGGAAACCCATCATTCGAAACGTATCCGCGGGTCGACCAGCGTGTAGGAAATATCCGTCAGGATCAGGCCGACGATGTAGAGGGCGGAACCGATGAAAACCATGGCGCGCACCACGGAAAAGTCCTGCGCATTGATGGCATCGATGGTGTAACTGCCCAGACCGGGAATGCCGAAGAATGATTCGGTCAGCAGCGACCCCATGAACAGTAAGGGGATCACCACGACGACGCCGGTCAGGATCGGAATCAGGGCATTGCGCAAGACATGACGAAGGAACACCAGGGTCTCCGGCAAACCCTTGGCGCGCGCGGTCCGCACGTAATCCTTGCCGACCTCCTCGAGAAAGATCGTCCGGTACCAGCGCGTCGAGGAACCGACCCCCGAAATCACGCCGATGAGGACCGGCAGAATCAGAAAACGCCAGGCTTCCAGTCCTGCGCCAAAGCCGGAAATCGGCACCAGCCGCCAGACCTTGCTGATCAGATACTGGCCGCCGATGATGTAGAACAGGCCCGAGATCGACATCGCGGCGACGCAGAGAACAACGCCCCAAAAATCGAAGGCGGTGGCGCGGAAAAAAGCCAGGGTCAGCGCAAAGACAATGGCCACCAGCAGCCCGAGAATGAAAGTCGGCAAGGCGATGGCCAGCGACGGCCACATGCGGCTATCGATTTCGCGGGCAATGTCGCGGCCGTCCTCGGCCCGCCCGAAATCACCGATGAACATGCGGGCCGATTTTTCGAAAAAGATGGTTTCGGTCAGGCTCGACGGGCCAGAAGCCGCTGAATTGACCAGCAGCGGCTTGTCGTAACCACGCTCCGCCTTCCATTGCGCGATCGCCTCGGGGGTCACCCGCTTGACGCCAAGTTGCATGCGCGCCATGTCATCCGGCGTGTTGACCACGAAAAACAGGGCGAATGTCAGCAGATTCACCCCGATCAGGATGGGCAGCGCATAAAGCAGGCGGCGAACGATGTAGGCAAGCATTGGCCCGATTATGCCATCGCTTCGATCCATGCTGGGCCGGGCTGCGTTAAGGGCGTGCCATCCGGTCGGCAGGATTTGGCGCTTCTTCGGCTACAGCCGGACCGGCCGCCTACCCTCGCGCCTGCCGCTGCCCGATACGGACAACTGCCAGCATGATGCCGACCCCGGCCAGCAGCAGTAAGCGGGTATCGGGTTCGGGCAACGCCCCGACGAACTCGGCGGCAAGAATCCGATGCGCTGCCGTGGTCGGGTGAAGGGAATCCCAGAAGAGGTATTGGTCGGGGTTGGCGCAGACATTGATTCCATCGAAACAGGGTGCCGTCACGTTGCTCAATCCGTAACTGGCCGGGTTGGCCACGACGTCATTCAACAAGCTCAGCGTATCGAACAGGGTAGCGTAACTGGGCAGCGCGGCAGCAAGCAGCGCATCGAAACCCAGTGCATAGGCCTGGGCGCCGGCGTTGCCATAGGCCAGCGGGGTCAGGCTCAAGTCGACCATATTGGGAATGAAGAATCGCGAGGCACCCAGGCTATGCAAGGCCATGATCTCGGCGACGATATTATTGACGGCATCGAACGGGGACAATCCGTTCAGCAGGTCGTTCGGACCGGCCCAAATCATGTAGAGCGCGTTCGGATCAACGCCGAGGGGATGACTTGCCGTGAAGGCGTCGACCTGCGACATCACGCCGCTGTTCGGCATCGACGGCACATCCGGATTGCTGATCCCGGTCGTCGCGCCGCCCACCGCATAATCGTAGAGCGGAACCCCCAGGTTGCTAGCCATGTACTCGACGGCAACCGGGCCATTCGAAAAATGACCGTCGAAATAAGGCAGGGGCGGTCGCGAATTCGGATCGGTGATATTGCCGTTATCGGAAAGACTGTCGCCAAAGACATAGAGAGCGGAGTACGGAAAAGCCCCGGCGGCCAGCGGCGCGCACAACGTGACGAGCAAGAGCAGCGTACGAACAATATTCCTGGACATAGCGTATCTCCGTAGGCGTATTCAAAATACCGAAGGCAAGGGAAAATGACGAACGCCAGCAGCGAAGCAATTCCCGAACCATGGGGCCTCAGCCCATTGATATCGGGGAAAATCCGAAATCCATCCTGAATTTCGTCCCCCATCTGTAAAAGATTCCGACAGCCCGGCCCTACTCAAAACGTCGACGGGCCGGGCGACGAGGGACTAGTAAATTGCCTAGGCTACGCCGGCCAACGCCGGGCAGTATAATTATTTCGAATAATTCAAACAGGCGTTTACATCGCCATGATTCGCCCCGATGACGTTCTTGTCCAATGGATGTATCACCTATCCGATCAAAAGAAAATAATAAATGAACGAACTGTTTTTTCTGGGGGATCCAGAACTCGATGCGCAGCATGCCGATTTATTTGCCCTGATGGCAAGGCTTGCTGCATCTGAACACTCGCCATCTCCAGAAGAATCGGCAGGCTTCGTGCTGGGGCAACTGGGTGAATTGCTTTTTCAGCACTTCAAGTCCGAAGAACTGCTTATGGCGGACCTGGCCCTTCCTGCCACGATATTCAGCCGCCATGCAGAAGCCCACATGGGCATTCTGGAAGAACTGGCGCATATACATTGGGAAGCCATGATGGGGCAAGCCAAACCATTGCTGGACATCATCGCCATCGCAAGAAGGTGCGTCGAGCAGCATCTCGTCGAGTTCGATCTGATGTTGAAACCCTATATCGCCCGTGCCGCCGCCAAACAGGGCACAATCCTGACCCAGACATAATACCGGCCGGCCTTGACCCATGGGGCATCGGTGCAACAGAGAAAGCCTCGCCGGTCACGGCATGGGCTTCCGAAATCGATTTCAGGTACATTTGCGGCAGGAGGAATTTTCCCCATCCCCCGCCTGGCAAATGAGGATCCGTTCTTACCGCCAATTAATCGACCAGGGGAACCTTTCGGACGTCGCCACACACCAATGACCAATCCTGCCCTGTGGTGCCACACGAACTCTAACGGCGATTTCACTCCTTGGTATCGTATTTCGGGGCCAGATTTGCAATGATTTCCCGCTATTCGACCCTTTTGACCGAGGCTCCGGACAGCAGCCTCCTTTACATCGGGAACTACAACCCTTCGCTGGTCGTCCTCTCGATCGCGACTGCAATTTTCGCCGCCTACACAGCGCTGGTAGTGACGCAACTGGCCGAGCGCGCCGAACGGCCTGCCATGCATGGCGGACTCCTGACGCTCGGCGGCCTGGCCATGGGCGGCGGCATTTGGGCGATGCATTTCATAGGAATGCTGGGTTTCAGCCTGCCTTGCGGCGTCAGCTACAACCCGTGGATCACAGCCTTCTCCATGCTGCCCGGCATATTGTCGAGCATTGTCGCGCTGCGCATGGTCTCCCGAAAAAACATACGGCCAGGCACCCTGATCGTAGCCGGGATAATCCTCGGGGTCGGCATCGGCACCATGCACTATTCGGGCATGGCGGCCATGCAACTGGGCGCCTTCCTGCGTTACGACCTGAAGTTCTTTTTGCTCTCCATTGTCGTTGCCGTCGTACTGGCCATTCTCGCCCTTTCGGTTCGCTACGGATCAAACCGCCTACATGCGCGACTGGGGCGATTTGCCCTGCCACTCGCCGCACTCGTCATGGGTACGGCGGTATCCGGCATGCACTACACGGCGATGCTTGCATCCTATTTCATTCGCAACGACGATGCCGTTTCCTCCGCCAGCGGCATTGACCCAACCGTACTCGCCTTGCTGATATCCGGCGTCACCGCCATCCTGATCGGCGCGGTGCTCATTTTCGTCCTGAACCAATACTCGAAACGACAGGAAGCGTTGGTTTCCATCATCGCCAGGCAGCGTGACGACGTGATCGCAACGGAAGCCTGGTATCGCAGCATACTGGGCGCCGCCCCCTACGCCACCCTGGTAGCGGGCCGACAGGGTGCG
>JAJXVG010000014.1 GCA_021782315.1 Pseudomonadota bacterium
GGTGAAGGCGAGGTACCACTCCTTGACGATGTCCCAGGTCGCCGACTCGGTCCATACCGGGTCGGCAAAACGGGCGTCATCGACATGGGGCTGGATGACGTCGGGCGACGGGATGCCCATGGCCCGGCGCAGGACATGCATCTGCAGGGCGACGAGATCACCCGACAAGGCATTGCAGGCCCGCGTCAACTCCTGCGGATGCATCATCCAGGCCATCTGGGCATTGAGCATCGAGGTAGTGACACCGTAGGGGTCCAGCGCGCCGCTGACGGCCTTGCCGAGCGCCTCGATCTGGCTCAGGTGGCTGATATCGACACTGTGGTGGTGGGCTGATCCATTGGCCATTCGATTTCCCTTTGACTGAATTTTCAAAAAACGAGGCGTGACATCAAAGCGTCACCGACTCGCCTGGCACCGGCAAATTCACATTGGCCCAGCCCAGGTGAGTTTCGATGGCCTGCTTGAAATCGGCCGAAGCCCCTGCCTCGCCATGAACCACGAAAGTATGCGCCGGCGCCTGGCGAAAGCCGCCCAGCCACTTGAGCAAGGCGGCCTGATCGGCGTGGGCGGAAAGCCCGCCGACCGTATAGATGCGGGCCCGGACCGGCACTGGCTGGCCGAAAATATGGACCAGCCGCGCCCCGTCGACCAGGCGTCGGCCGAGGGTTCCCGCCGCCTGGAAACCGGCGATCAGAATACTGCATTCGCTGCGCGGCAGGTTTTCGCGCAGGTGATACTTGATCCGTCCCGCCTCGCACATGCCGCTGGCCGACAGGATCACCGCCCCGTGGCGAATGTCGTTGAGGGCGATGGAACGCTCCACATCGGCGACCAGTTCGAGACTCATCTGCTTCGGATGCGCCTGCAGCCACACGATCAACTCGCGCGTTTCGGAATCGAGCAGATCCTGGTTGGCCAGCGTGATGCGGGTGGCCGAGTTGGCCATCGGCGAATCGACGTACACCTTGAGCGGCGACAGACGCTTGCGACGAACCAGGTCGGCCAGTATGTAGATGATTTCCTGAGTCCGGCCGACGGCGAAGGCGGGGATAATCAGATTGCCTCCGGCCGCCCTGGTTCGCTCGAAGGCGGCGACGATTTCATCTTCCGTTTCCGGCAGCGAGCGATGCAGGCGATTGCCGTAGGTCGACTCGACCAGCAGCACATCGGCCTCGGCCGGCGGCGGCGAGGGGTCGCGCAGAACCAGCCGGTCGTACATGCCGAGATCACCGGAAAAAACCAGGTGCCGCGCCCGACCTTCGTCCGCGACGATGACTTCCAGCGAGGCGGAACCGAGAATGTGCCCGGCATCGCGATACACCACGCTGACGTTTCCAGCCAGCTTTTCCGCCTGGCCGTAGACCACCGGCCGCAGCAGCTTCAGCGACGCCATGGCCTGCGCCACGGTATACAGCGGCGGCTGCACGCCGCGCTCGTCCTTGCCGCGCCGATGCCGGTGGCGCAACTGCCATTCGGCTTCCTTTTCCTGGATATGCGCGCTATCCGGCAACAGGACTTCAAGCAGGTCGATGGTCGCCTGGGTGGCATAGACCGGACCGCGATAGCCGAGCATGGCAAGCCTCGGCAACAGGCCGGAATGATCGATGTGGGCATGGGTCAGCAGGACGAAATCAATGGCCCGGACATCGAAACCGAAATGCAGCGCAGCCAGGTTTTTCCGGCGGGCATCCGAACCGCCCTGGAACATGCCGCAATCGACCAGAAAACGGACCTTCCCCGCTTCGACCAGCGTGCAAGAACCGGTCACCTCGCCAGCCGCACCAAGAAACCCGAGACGCATGTTTTCATTCCTCCCGACTTGGCGTAGCATGAACCTCAACACGGCGTAATGCAACGCCAGAGGTCAATCCGGCAACATGCCAAGGACGGCAGAGTCACCGGATTTCCCAAAAAGGCCATCTCAGGAGCTTAGGCATGTTCAAGCATATTTTCGTCCCGACAGACGGTTCGGAACTCTCCCGCGCCACGGCGCAACGTGCCGTTTCCTTCGCCAGGGAAGCGGGCGCCCGGATCACGGTATTCTTTGCCAAACCGGAATACCCCATCGCCTATTTCGGCGAAGGCGCACTGATCGATCCGACCACCCCGGAAAAATTCGCCGAACTGGCCGATCAGCAAGCCAAGGAATACCTGGCCGAAGTCGAGAAGATGTGCGCCGACGCCGGCGTCCAGTGCAGCACGACGACGGCCGTCAGCGACATTCCCTACGAGGCGATCATCGAGGCAGCCGAAAAATCAGGCTGCGACCTGATTTTCATGGCCTCGCATGGCCGTCGCGGCATCAGCGGCTTCCTGCTGGGCAGCGAAACCAACAAGGTGCTGACCCACTCCAAGGTGCCGGTACTGGTCTATCGCTAAACCGCCGCAGCGTTCAACGAACGGTGCAGTGGCCCTGCCCCGGCCGGATGCGGCAAAGCACTTCGCCGCTGAGGCTGTCGACAAAGTCGATCTCTTCCAGCTTGCCGACCAGATAGCGCTTTTTCAGCGTGAAATCGGTCGGCTTGTCGAAAGTGGCCTTCCAGAAAGTCGTGCTCTCGCTGATCACCGGCTCGCTCAGCCGTGCCCTCGCCCGCAGGCCCAGGTGCCCGGCGGCGGCGGTCGGCAGATCGGCTGAAAAACCGGCATCGTCGTCGGCGTTGCGGGGATAGAAATCGTAGAGATTCTCGAAGGCCAGGAAATAGTCGTAGCGCCAGGTCACCTTCATTTGCTGCGGCGTGCCGATCTTGTCCTCGCCGGTGTACTCCCCGCGTTCCGAAAGCACCGACTGGAGCGGCAGGAACTTGTAGCGATAGTAATCGTCCACGGTCGGGTCGGCCAGCGGCCGCCAGCTCCAGCCCTCGGCAATCTGGTTGAAAGCCATGCGATACAGCGCGTTGGCCCGCTCCCCGCTCGCCTCGACGGCGAGGCCTCCGCTATCGACGAGATCGACCTCGACCTCGACGACCTGCCCGACCCTGGCATTGACGCCATCGGCCGGCAAACCGGCAATGGCGGCGAATTGCTGCTCCGCCGACTCGACGGCATGGGCGGCACCAAAAAAGACGGCGACCGAAGCCGCCGCGAGGAGATGTCTGAGGAAAAACATGTCGACCTGTAACGCTCCATGCTGCAACAAGTCGTCCTGATTTTCCGCATCGGCGCGGCAAATGCCCATGATCCAAATCAACAAATTCTGACAATAATCAATTTGGGCAAAACCGCAGCCTGGCAAAAACAGGGAAATTGCTGTGCTTTTCGCCCGCTCAACCGGTCTTTTCCGATAAGGCTCAGCAGTCCTTCAAGCCTCCGGCTCCTGGTTTGACGAAGCTGCCAGCACGCGGGATACTGCCCGGACGCACCGTCTTGCATCCCTCTCGAAAACACCTCAATGACGACACCCGATTCCCCGTCGCTGCTACCAGGAAAGCGCCTGAAGCAGTTGCGCCAGACTGGCGAAATGACCCTTCAGCAACTGGCCGAACGCTCGGGCGTCAGCAAATCGATGATTTCGAAAATAGAGCGCGGGGAGGCCGTACCGACCACGACCGTGCTCAGCCGGCTGGCAGAGGCACTGGATATCGGCATATCCACCCTGATCGGAGCGCCCGCGCCGGGAGAGGCGCTGCTTATCCGCCAGGCCGACCAGGCCGTGTTTCGTGACCCGAAATCCGGCTTCGAACGCCGCTCCCTGTCGCCGCTCTTCCCCAGCCGCGGCGTCGATCTCGTCCTCAATACCCTCCCCCCCCGTCAATCGACGGGAACATTCCAGGCGCATCCGAACGGCGTCGAAGAACACCTTGCCGTAACCGAAGGCAGCCTTCATCTGCGCCTGGGTGAAACGACGCACATCCTGGCGGCCGGCGACGCCATGTACTTCCACGCCAACATCGAGCACGAATTCACCAATCCGGGCGATACAAGCTGCCGTTATTTCATTGCCATCGACGGCACGCGGCTGAGATAAGCCGTCGCTACCGTTTCTTGTCGCCGGGAATATTTCCCATATAATGGAATTTTTCCAAAAAGGAGGCAACGTGAAAATACTTGTTCTCGGCGCTGGCGCGGTAGGCGGCTATTTTGGCGGACGCCTGACGGAAGCGGGGGCCAGTGTCGAATTTCTGGTGCGCGACCAGCGCGCCGCGGAACTGCGGCAGCGCGGCCTGGAAATTATCAGTCCCCTGGGAAATTTTTGCGGGTCCGTCACCACCGTTTCGTCTGCCACACTCGCCCCCGGTTACGACCTGATCATTCTTGCCTGCAAGGCCCATGGCCTGAGCGCGGCAACCGACGCCATAGGCCCGGCCGTTGCGGGGCATACGATCATTCTGCCACTGCTGAACGGCCTGTCGCATCTCGACACGCTCGATGCCGCATTCGGCATCGAGCGTGTCGCGGGCGGTACCTGCCACCTCTCGGCAAGCCTCGGGGCGGCCGGCCAAATCATCCACCTGAACCGCCTGCAGCAGATCACCTTTGGCCACCGTCACGGCGCCCAGAGCGCAGCGCTCGGCAAACTGCGGGACATCTTCGGCCGGACGACGGTCGAGGCCCGATACAGCGAGCAGGCACTCCAGGCGATGTGGGAAAAATTCGTCTTCATTACGACGCTGGCGGCACTCACCTGCCTGATGCGCGCCAGCATGGGCACGCTTCTGCGCACCACCCACGGCCGGATGCTGACCCTGGAAATGCTGGAAACTTGTCGGGCCACTGCCGAGCGGGCAGGCTTTTCGCCCGACCCGTCGCACCTGGACGCCATGACCGCTTCCATGCTGGCCGACGACTCCCCGCTCAAGGCATCCATGCTGCGCGATATCGAACAGGGTCACGCAACGGAAGCCGAACACATTCTTGGCCACATGTGTCGACTGGCTATCCACCACGGCATCGACTGCCCCCTGTTGCAAGCCGCGCTGAGCCACCTCCAGGCCTACGAGGCGCAACGCCAATGAAGGACCGGGGAAGTTCCCGGGCTTCGCGGTATCGGCGAGACCCGCCGCTCGCCGGGGCCTTCCCCGAATCGATCGCTTCCCCATCGTTCACTCGGAAACAGCCCGGGCACGGCAGACCGCCCGACCACTACGCGCTACCGGGGCCGGCCAACCCAGCCGATTTCTTGCCGACGGCGAACGGCGCTGTGCTAATCTGCTCCGGTTTTTGCTCATATTCCGCCTGCCCCAAAGCATTTCGAAGCGATACGACATGACTCACCCGGCCGCAACATCCTACCTGGGCCTCGCCCCCTTCCTGCGCCTGAACATAGCTGGCGGCGATCTCCGGCCAATCGCCCAGACGCTGATCGAAACAGCGGAACAGGATGTGAAAAACGCCAATCTGTGGCTCAACCTGTCGACCGCCCTGTTCTGTATCGGCCAGCGGGAGACCGGCCTGTCGATCCAGGCCCAGGCCCTGGCCATGCAACGCTCCTACGCCATCGCCGCCGCCCGCCAGCCGGCCCGTTTCCGCCTGCTGGTCCTGGCGGTAGCCGGCGACATCGCGGAAAACACGCCGATCGACTGTCTACTCGAAGGCGGTGATATCGACCTGCTCTACTACTACACAACCGCCGACGCGCCGCTACCGGCAAACACGCCCGAGCACGACGCCGTGCTCGTCGCCATCTCCTACAGCGAAACCAATCAGGCAACGCTGCAGGCACTCGTTCCCTTGCTGCGAAAATGGTCCAGGCCTGTCGTCAACGCCCCGCAGCATCTCGCCAACACCGCTCGCGACACGGCCAGCGCGCTGTTGCAGGGTGTGCCCGGATTGCTCATGCCACCGACCCGGCGGATCGACCGCGATGGCCTGCAGGCCATCGCGAATGGCGAAGCGCGGATAGAAGACCTATTCGCCGACTGCCGCTTTCCGATCATCCTGCGTCCGCTCGACTCCCAGGCCGGGCGCGACCTGGCCAGAATCGACGACGCCGGGGGAATCGTCGATTACCTGGCGACGGTCGGCGCGCCGCTTTTCTTCCTGTCGCGCTTCATCGACTACAGCGGCGCCGACGGCCTCTTCCGCAAGTACCGCATCGCCCTGATCGGCGGCCGCCCCTTCGCCTGCCACATGGGTATTTCATCGCACTGGATGATCCATTACCTGAACGCCGGCATGTACGAAAGCGCCGAGAAGCGCGCCGAGGAGGCGACATTCATGAACTGTTTCGACGCATTCGCCGAGCGTCACCGAACGGTCTTGGCGACCATCCACCAACGCTCCGGACTGGATTACATGTGTATCGACTGCGCCGAAACACCGCGCGGCGAATTGCTCATTTTCGAGATGGACCATGTCATGGTGGTACACGCCATGGACCCCGAGAAGCTGTTTCCCTATAAACAGGTCCATATGCGCAAGGTCAGACAGGCCTTCGAAGACTTCCTGACCGACCTGACCGGCGGAGCACGCTGAATGAAGCTGCCGGACTCGAACCTGCTGAACGGCCTGAATTTCTCCGGCGGGCCGGGAGCGCTGCCGGAAAGCGTGTTGCGACAGGTGCAGGAATCCATCCTCGCCGTCCCCGGGGTCGGCCTGTCGATACTCGGCATCAGCCATCGCTCGGACTGGTTTGCCGCCGTCGTCGCCGAACTTGAGTCCAACATCCGGCAATTGCTCGGCCTGTCCGCCGACTATCACGTTCTCTTCCTGCAGGGCGGCGCGACCCAACAGTTCTCCATGCTGCCGATGACCCTGCTGGCCGGCCGGACGCAGCCGGCGGAATACCTGCATACGGGCTACTGGAGCGGCAAGGCGCTGCCGGAAGCACGGCGTGAAGGGCCGGTGCGCGTGCTCTGGAGCGGTGAGACCGAGGGCTTCCGGCGCCTGCCGAGCGACGGCGAACTGGATTTCCGCGCCGACGCACCCTACCTCCACTACGTTTCGAACGAAACGGTCGAGGGCCTCCAGTTTCACCGGACACTCGGGCGCGACGACGTGCCGCGCATCTGCGACATGTCTTCCGACTTTCTCTCGGCCCCCGGCGAATTCGACCGCTACGCGATGATTTACGCCCATGCCCAGAAGAATCTCGGCCCGGCCGGCGTCACCGTCGTCGTGCTCAAGGACGAACTGCTCAGGGAGGCGCCGGACAACCTGCCCGGCTTTCTCGATTACCGCACCCAGATCGCGGCCCATTCGATCTACAACACCCCGCCGGTCTTTTCCATCTACGTCGTCCTCCTCGTCAGCCGCTGGCTGCGCGACGAAATCGGCGGACTGGCCGCCATGGATGCGATCAATACCCGAAAGGCCGCGACCATTTACCGGGCAATCGACGCCAGCCGGGGCTTCTATGCCGGACGCGCTGCCCAGGCCGACCGCTCCCGGATGAATGTCGCGTTCAATCTGCCGAGTCCGGCGCTGGAAGCGGAATTCATCGCCGCCGCCCAGGCCGCCGGTTTTTCCGGACTGGCCGGGCACCGCAGCATCGGCGGCATTCGTGCCTCGCTATACAACGGACTCAAACTGACGGCCGCCGAAAAACTGGCCGACTTTATGGCCGACTTCCAATCGGGCAGGTCCTGAATCGGACTACGCCTACACTAACCTTCCCTCGCGTTGTAAATCACCCCCAAGCCGTCCGCGTAGAAACGCAAGACCTCCGCCGCCTGCCGCCGGCCAACGGAAGTGATCGTCTCGATGCCCCGCCCGACCAGCGAGGCAACCCAATCGTCGGGTTTGTCCCCCTCGTCGAAACCGATCGCCCGGGCGTCCTCGTCGCAAGCCGCGGTCACCAGGCGCCGGACGCCCGACCAGGGAATGGCACCAAGGCACATGGCGCAAGGTTCGGTGCTGGCAAACAGGTCGTGGCTCGGCATCGCCCTGCCGCCCAGGTCGTAGCCGCCCAGTTTTCTCTGGGCGAGCGCAATCGCCACGATTTCCGCATGCAGAATGGACAGACCCTGGCCGGTCACCAGGTTGACGCCGAGCGCCACGAGGTTTCCGGAGTCGGATTCGAATATGGCGGCGGCAAAGGGGCCGCCGCTCTTCTCGACGACATTCATGCGCGCCGCGGCGATGACGAACTCCATCCGTTTCGTCAGGTCCGCAGTGCTCGCATAGCCTTGAGCGAAAGCGCCGAGCCAGTCGGGCAGGATGATTTCCAAACGATGCGCTTGCTTGAACATGGGTATTCTTATCCGTGACGCCGGTTTGCCACTGCACAGGCCGAAGCTCCCGCCCCCAATGATGGCCGCAATCCCGGCCGAGCGTCAATCGATCGGCCGGATTGTCCGATCCCCGGGCCTCCGCTATGCTCCCGCCTTTGCCGAACGCGGAAACGCCATGTTCTACATCGTGGAAAGCAGCAAGTCATTTTACGAAGCCTGCCTCGACCTGACGCCCATAGTCCAGCGCCTCGGCTTTGTCGTCCTGGCCTCCCACGATATCGGCGACATGCTGCTGGCCAGGGATATCGACCTCGACGACGACTGCCGGGTCTTCGAAATCTGCAACTACCGCCTCGTCGAAAAACTGCTCACCATCGACATGCGCCACAGCCTCGGACTCCCCTGGCGGATCTCGGTCTTTACCGAAAACGGCACTACCCGGATCGGCGTCGAGCGCCCCGACCCCTTGGCGGCAACCGCGGCCGACCCAGCCGAACTGGCGCGTCAACTCGCCGAGATCGACGACAAGCTGACGATGATCGTGGACGAAGCCCGCTAAACCTTCCCGTCAAATCTTGATGATGGTGTCACTGTAAAGCGCCACCAGTGCATCATGGGTCATCAGGCGCATTACTTCCATAAGCGCTTGCGCGACAAGAATACGGTCGAACGGATCGTTACGGTGTGCGGGCAAATCTTCAACTGCAAGTGCGTGCTTCACCTCGACGGGCAGCCGTCGATACCCGGATTCCGAAAAATTGCGCCGCACAAGAGCAGCCAGTCGAGGAATCCGGAGAGGAGTCATCCGACTGGCTGTTATTGCCCAATTGGAGCCAGATTGGCCAAGTGCGCAAATCGACCGTTGCGGCCGTTCACTTGCCTGACGATGTCGGTCAGCACCAAGCGATATGCATGCAGCGCGACGGTAAGTTATGCAGCATCGTTTCAGATGAGACAAGATGCTCTCAAGATGAAGCCACATGAATATTTTCCAAGCCCAATATCTCGGATCAACGCTGTCCCATGCGCGTTGTTCCGAACAGGGACTTATGTGTCGCAGGTTGGGGGCGCCAGTATTGGTGCGGCGCAATGACCTGAGCACCGAGTTTTGCAGCAGCATGCCATGGCCAACGGGGGTTGTAGAGCATGGCCCTGGCAAATGCGACTGCATCAGCTTTTCCGTCCGAGATAATTGCTTCTGCCTGTTCCGGATCAGTGATCAGGCCAACGCCGAAAACGGGCATCCGGACATGGCGATGGACTTCAGAAGCTAGCGGCATCTGGTAGCCGGGGCCAAGCGGAATCTGCTGTAGCGGCGACAGGCCGCCGCTTGAAACATGGGCGAAGGAGCAGCCGAGGTTTTCCTGCGCCTTACAGAAGGTGATGCTCTGATCGATATCCCAGCCACCTTCGATCCAGTCCGTGGCGGATAGGCGAACGCCCACCGGGATATTGGCCGGCACCACTTCGCGAACAGCCTGGAAAATTTCGAGCGGAAAGCGCATGCGGTTTTCGAGGGAGCCACCGTAGCGATCGGTCCGCTGGTTCGACAAGGGCGGCAGAAATTGGTGCAGCAAGTAGCCGTGGGCAGCATGCAGTTCGATGAGGCTGTGCGCAGATGGAGAAGTCTGCGTGACCGAAGAAATGCTAGCAATTCGCTTCAAGGAGTGACTTTTACTACCGGGGACGATGCACGTCTCCTTGATGTAGGAAACGCCCCCCTTGTCGAGCTAACGAAAGTTGGCTTTGGGGCGCCAGCACCTGGTAGCGAAAGGCTGCTTCCGGGGAGCGGAATTTCACTGGCCGCTTTCCGGCAATGAATTCGAGGAGAGGACTGTCGCAGGCCGACCCTTCGCGGACTTAGGGACAGCTCCGTAGCGGCCCGTTGGCGGTACCATCAAGAACACTCACAGGTCGTTGGCAGCTGAATCGTGCTCAACGTTGGAGTTTCAAGCCATGATCCGATCATGCGCATATGGGAATTTTGCAGCGTCATATTGCACGGCGGAATATATTCACATTAGCTAACGTTACACACCAATGTTCAGCTTGTTTTTAGCCACTTCAGCAAAGTCAAGAACAGAATTTCCGGATCAAACGGCTTGCATATGAAGTCGTTCATGCCGGCGGACAGACATAGTTCACGATTTTCATTGAAGGCGTTTGCCGTTAGAGCAAGAATCGGGGTGACGCTAAAGGAAGGTAGCTGCCGTATAGCCCTCGTCGCCTCAATTCCGTCCATCACTGGCATTCGCATATCCATCAGCACCAGCGCGTAATCGTTTGCTTCACACGCCTTAATCGCCTCGGCACCATTCCCGGCCACCTCAACGACCAGTCCAACGCATTCCAGTATCGTCCTTGCCAACTCCTGGTTGATTGGCTCATCCTCGACGACCAGAATGCGACTGCCATGGAAATCACGGGTGATCGCCTGTTCGGCAGATTCTGTCTTTACAGTTTCAGGGTCGTATGTTTCAGCAGCCTTGCCCAGTCGGGCTGTTAACCAAAATGTGCTGCCCTTGCCAGCTTCGCTTTCCACCCCGACTTCGCCACCCATCATCAGTGCAATTCGTCGAGTGATCGTCAATCCCAAACCTGTGCCGCCATATTCACGGGTCGTAGTCTTGTCGGCTTGTTCGAATGCTTCAAAGATATGTCCCATCTGTGCCGGTGTTAGTCCTATACCAGTGTCTCGAACCTCGAAACGCAGCAAGTAGCCGGCTTCCGTCTCTTCGGATATACGGCAAACCAACGTGATGCGGCCCTCGTCGGTAAACTTCACCGCATTGCCAAGGTAATTAATCAGACATTGGCCTAAGCGCATGCGGTCACCGTGCAGGAATTGCGGCGCGCCCTCGAGGTCGAGAATAAAATGCAACCCCTTGGCTCTGATCTTCTCATCGATGATGGCAACAACGCCCCCGATCAAGTCGGCCAGCTTGAAATCATCTTCATTGAGTTTGAGCTTGCCTGCCTCAATCTTGGAGATATCCAAAATATCGTTGATGATTGAAAGCAGATGCTTGCCTGAGGATTCGACCTTATCCAGATATTCGGTTTGTTGCTGGTTCAGTTTCGTGCGGCGTAGCAAGCTGGCCATGCCAAGCACGCCGGTCATCGGTGTGCGTATTTCATGGCTCATGTTGGAGAGGAAGGTGCTCTTGGCTAGGTTGGCAACTTCAGCTTGCTGCTTCGCCTCCGCAAGATCGATCGTGCGTTCTTCGACTAGCTGCTCTAAATGGTGGCGATGCCGATTCAATTCTTCACTTTGCCGCTTCCGCTCGGTAATGTCGTCCTGCACTGCCACATACTCAGAAACCGTCCCGTCGGGCTGGCGCAGAGGCGTAATGATTGCCCACTGGACATATTCGCTGCCGTCCTTGCGCCTGTTGTACATCTCGCCTTGCCACGTTCCTCCTTGGGAAACGGTCGCCCAAAGAGACTCGTAGGTCGCCGCCGGCGTCTTTCCCGACTGAAGAAACTTCGGATTCTTACCCAGGATTTCATCACGGGTGTAACCGGTTGTCCTGATGAAGGACTCGTTGACGTATTTGATACGTGCGTCAAGGTCGGTGATCAGAATGCTTTCCGGGCTTTGTTCAACTGCTTGAGAAAGTTCGCGCAGTCGCTCTTCCGATTGCTTCCGCGTTGAAATATCACGAATGGCCATCGTGCTAAGGACCTGACCGTCCTCAGCCAGGAAGATTTGCGACGATACCTCGGCAGGGAAGCGAGTCCCGTCCACGCGTACCAACGATAATTCAGTACGTGTGCGCCCGGTGCTTTGCCGCTCCTCCAATGCTTGAGCGAGATGAGGATCCGTCGAATCCACGACTCCTGCGCGGCCGAGTCTCCGCAAATCGTCTTCCGTCCCCCCGAAAATTCGTTGCGCCTCCGGATTCGCCGCAAGAATGCCGCCGTCGGGGGTCGTCAGCAAGATGGCATCCATATTGTTATCGAACAGCGAACGGTAACGCGCCTCGCTAACAGCTAAATCTTCCTGCATCTGCTTGCGATCAGTGACGTCTTCGCCGGCACTCAATGTTCCTGTAGTCTTTCCGTCGGAATCGACGGTATAGGCATTACGCCACGCGATCAGGCGCAACTCGCCATTTCGGCATCGCACTTGATTTTTGAAATACGTAGCAGACGGCAGGTCACCATCCATGATTTTCTGGAAGACGGGAAAGACAGTTGCCATACCAGCGGGTTGAGGCAAACACGTCTCAAACCAGTTTTTCCCCAGTAATTCATCTTCTGCGTACCCAAGTAGCTGGCAACCAGCCCGATTAAGGCGCTGAATACATCCAGCGCGATCAAGTACGACCACAATCGCCTGAACCGTATCCAAATACATTGCATTCTGTTCTGCGAGTTCGCTTCTGCTGCTTACCAATTTTGCATACAGCCCATTCGTACGGATTAACAATCCTAATAACACTATGTTCGATGCCAATAGCCCGGAGAAGCGTCCCACATAGAACCCTACATCGAAGCGTCCCGCGTTGAGCAGCGCCGCGAGCGCAACGTCGAACAGCCAGGCGCCCATGGCGACGCATAACCAGAGATCGAGGACCGAGCGGGCTCGGTGGCGCCAAGCCAACCCAAGTGCAAGAAGGATCATCCCCCATACTGAGCCCACCACGTAAACCATAATCGTGGCGTAGTTATTGCCGACCATGATGGCCGGCAATAACGCTGCCCCATCAGTTGCCAAGATGACTAGACCGATGGTCGTACTCAAAACGATCAGGGCGGTAGTGACTATCTGCCGCAGCGAGGGGCGGCGCATCATGGCCCCATCAACTTGGTAATAGCCTATGACGGCGAGTGCGAATCCGCCGTGCCAGAACATATAGAGCCATGCCGTGCTCTGAGGCCCGGCGCCGAGCAGCCCTCCCGGCGTGAAGAGGCCCGGAAAGGTGGCCATATGAAAGGCGGCAATTGTGCCGGCAAAAAGATAGCCCCCCGCCAATATCATCAATGAGCGTGAACGCAGCACGGCTGCATTACTGAATAGCAGAACCGCTGTAACAATATCGCTGACGATTAGAATCGATTGATAGACCGCCATAAATACCGGGAGCGGTGTCAATTGGACTTTGGCGAAAGGTATCGCGGTTAGGCAGATCGCGGCGGTCACCACGATCAAGAAAAAGGCGAATCGTCGCTCAATTGCTGTCGGTGGCGAGGACGACAGAAAAAAATGACTCGCAGAATCGTGTCCGCTCATTCCCAATCTCTTCTCGCCTACAAAAGTTTCCCTATGTTACCAGACGAAAAATATTGAATCCGCCTTTCCATGGTTCCCAGAGCGAAGTCACCCTGATGGCTCTGCGCGAAGTGTTCTTCCCGGAGGCATATCAGACATTCGGGCACCTTAACTGAGGTCGCAACTATCAAAATTCGATGTCGACCTCGACAGGCAGGTTGTGGCCAGTAGGTTGAGGTCGCCAATGGCCGGTTCGGAGCATTCCAGTTCCAAAACCCTGGGTTTGGCTGAGCGGCCGCTATCGGGAGACCGCGATGGTTCTTTTGGGCATATTCTGTTGAAAAACCCGTTTTCTGACGAAAAGGGGGCTTGGTCTAAAGAGATCGACCAGTCACTGCCTTAGCTGTATGAATCTTAAGTCAGACAAAAAGCGGGTTGTCGTCGCGCCATCCCCTGCCAGTCGGCCAGGGTCGACTGACGACAGAGCCGGGTCAATAAAGCGAAGGCTGCCTGCAGGTTGCTCTCGGCAGGCCGGCTGAGAGCTTCGCCCAGTTCGAAGCTTTCGCCGCGAACGCAGAGAACGAAGGCCGGCGGGATGGCGGCGGCTTCGGTTTGCCGGTAAACCTGCAACACCGCTTCGGGCGGCAGGGCGTGCGTGGTGTGGGCGATGCCTTCTGCCGGGACAATGGGCCGAAACACATAGGGGGCCGGGGTGCCGGCGCCGGCGTCGATGAAGAGGGCCAGTTGCCGGCCCGACAGATCGAGGGCGTGTTCGATCTGCAACTGGAAATCCTCGATCAGGGCGAAGCGGTCGGCCAGCTTTTCGTCGCGTAACCAGGCATCGAGCCGGGCGCAGAGCTCAGGCCCGATGGCGTCGTCGCCGCGGCTGGGGTTGCCGACCGCGAAGATGACGACGGGTGCGCTCACGAGCGGCTCAAGGCATGGACGAGCCGCCCTTCGGCATCGACCAGTTCGACCGCCAGCGGCATCTTACCAAGCGCATGGGTGGCGCAGGACAGGCAGGGGTCGAAAGCGCGAATGGCGACTTCGATATGGTTAAGCAGGCCTTCAGTCACTTCGCGGCCGTGCAGATAGCGACGGGCGACGTGGCGGATGGCCTCGTTCATGGCCTGATTGTTGTTGGTCGTCGACACGATCAGGTTGGCCATGGTGACGAGGTCGTTCTCATCGACGCGGTAGTGATGGAAGAGCGTGCCGCGCGGCGCCTCGATGACGCCGACGCCTTCCATCCGGCGTTCGCCCTCGACCATCAGGTCGTCGCCGAGCAGATCGTCGTCGTGCAGCAGTTCCTTGATCACTTCGGCTGCATGGAGCATTTCGATCATCCGCGTCCAGTGATAGGCGAGCGGGGCATGCAGGGGGGAACCGCCGGCGTAGTCGACGAATTCCCGGCGTTCGTGTTCGGCGAAGGGGGTGGATATCTGGTCGCAGTTCTGGACCCGGGCCAGCGGGCCGACCTTGTACCAGCCGTTTTCCTTGCCCAGCGACTTGAAGAAGGGGAATTTCATGTAGCTCCACGGCCGCACCTCTTCTTCGATGTAGCGGTCGTATTGCTGGTAGTCGACGCCGTCGAAAATGAGCTTGCCGTTGTCGTCGCGGGCGCGCAGGGTGCCGTGATAGAAATCGAGATCGCCGCCGTGGCCGACCAGGGACATGAAATTGGAACGGAAGATGCCGAAGCTGTTGTAGAGGCCGGGGTCCTGGGTGTGCACCTTCTGGATCAGATGGACGGCGTCGCGCGACCATTGGACGACATGGTAAACGTCCTTGAGCAGTTCGTCGCGCTCGGCGACGGTGAGCGACTTGTTCATGCCGCCCGGCACGGCGCCGGTGCCGTGCACCCGCTTGCCAGCCGTGACGCGAATCACTTCCTGGCCGAATTTGCGAAGCAGGACGCCGCGCTTGGCGGTTTCGGGGTGGGCCATGGCGACGCCGACGATATTGCGCCGGGTGACGTCGCTGTCGAAGCCGAAGAGCAGATCGGGCGAACAGAGGTGGAAGAAATGCAGGGCGTGCGATTGCAGCATCTGGCCGTAATGCATCAGGCGGCGCAGCTTTTCGGCCGCCGGCGTGAGTTTCCTGGCGCCGACGATGAGGTCGAGGGCCTTGGCGGCGGCCAGGTGGTGCGACACCGGGCAGATACCGCAGAGACGCTGAACCATGACCGGCACTTCCCAGTAGGGCCGGCCCTGGATGAATTTCTCGAAGCCGCGGAACTCGACGATGTGCAGACGCACCTGATGCACCTTGTTCTGCTCGTCGAGCAGTATCGTCACCTTGCCGTGACCCTCGACGCGGGATACCGGGTCGATGGCGACGCGGCGCAGGCTTTCGGGGTGGGCGGCGGTTTCCAGTTGATAGCTCATTCGAATCTCCGACAATTCATGACGTTTCCGGCCGCGTGCGCCAGGCCCGGCCGAAGACCGTATGCCCCGCAGGTGCGGCGAGACATGGCTTCAATCGTAGTGCATCAGGCCGTGGCCCAGTTCGGGCTCGCGGCCGGCGATCAGATCGGTCAGCACCTTCCAGATGGCGTCGCCGGAGGGTGGGCAACCGGGGATGAAGTAGTCGATCTTGACCACCTCGTGGATGGGGTGCACCTGGTTGAGCGGCAGGGGCAGTTCCGGGTCGTTGGGAATCATGCCGTTGGCCAGCCCCGGACTGGTGTGATAGACCTCTTCGAGGATGGTGGTCAGCGGCAGGTGGTTGCGCTGGGCCGGCAGGCCGCCGTTGATGGCGCAGGCGCCGATGGCGATCAGGGTCTTGCAGTTCTTGCGGAATTCGCGCAGGACATGGACGTTCTCGGCGTTGCACAGGCCACCCTCGATGATGCCGATGTCGCAATCCTCGCTGCAATGCTTGATGTCGGTCAGCGGCGAACGGTCGAACTCGATGTGTTCAAGCAGGGTGAACAGGCGTTCGTCGATGTCGAGAAAGGACATGTGGCAGCCGAAGCAGCCGGCCAGCGACGTGGTGGCGACCTTCAGTTTCCGGGTGGCGGACATCTCAGCGGCCCTCCGTCGTTTCGGCGCCGGCCGATATCGGTGCCTTGTCGTAGCTGCGCTCGCCGATGGGCACGGCAAAACCCCGGCGCTTCCTGAGAATGACGCCGACCGGGCAGACCTGCGCCGCCTTGTCGGCCAGCGTGAAATCGGTGTCGGCCAGTTGGCCGGACTTGGCATTGACGATCAGGCGTGTGGCGATGCCGCGCCCGGACAGCCCGAAGACGTTCTTGCCGTCGACATCGCGGCTGGCCCGCACACACAACGAGCAGAGGATGCAGCGGTTGAAGTCGAGCAGCACTTCGGGGTGGGAGGCGTCGACCGCTCGATTCGGGAAGAAATGGTCGTAATGCGGCGACATCATGCCGAGATGGTAGGCCGTGGCCTGCAACTGGCAGTTGCCGCTCTTTTCGCAGGACGGGCAGAAGTGATTACCTTCGACAAAGAGCATCTGGGTCAGCGCTCGTCGTTCGCCGTTGATTTCCTCGGTGTCGCTTTCGACGTTCATGCCGGGCGCGGCGCGCATTGTGCAGGAGGCGGTCTGCCGGCCGTTGACCTTGACGGTGCACAATTTGCACGAGCCGTGCGGCTTGAATTCCGGGTGGTAGCAGAGGTGCGGGATGAAGACCCCGGCCGCGCTGGCGGCCTGCATGATGGTCTGGCCCTCCGCGAAGGGAATGGTCCTGCCGTCGAGGGTGAATGTGTGACTCATGCTGCGCCTCCGTGTTCGGTCGCCAGGTGCGCCCCGGCATCGTCGCGGCCGGTCATCTGCCGGGCCGCCGACAGCGCCCGGTCGAGATCGAAGGCCGGCGTGAAGTCCTGCTGCATCATCCGCTTGTCGTAATAGGGCCGGAACTTGGCGATGGTGTCGAGCACCGGATTGCAGGCGGTGTGGCCGAGGCCGCAGTGGCTCATCGACTGCAGCAACTGGTTCAGGCGCTCGATTTCTGCGAAGTCGTAGGGCGAACCGGCCCCGTTGTGCAATTTGTCCATCAGGTTCTTGAGCAGCGAGGTGCCGACCCGACAGGGGGTGCAGAAGCCACAGCTTTCGTGCTGGAAGAAATGCACGTAGTTGCGCGCCACTTCGAACATGTCGCGCCTGCGGTCGAAGACGGTGAAGGCGCCGGCCGTCGGGATGTCCTCGAAACCGATGATGCGGTCGAATTCGCCCTCGGCGATACAGATGCCGGATGGCCCGCTGACCTGCACGGCCTGGGTGTCGACGGCACCGCAATCGGCCAGCACCTGGCGGACGCTGACACCGAAGGGGTATTCGTAGATGCCGGGCCGCGCGCAATCGCCGGATACCGACAGGAGCTTGGTCCCGGCCGACAGCCGGGTGCCGATGGCGGCGTACCACTCGCCCCCGTTGAGGGCTATCAGCGCGGCGGCAGCGAAGGTTTCGACATTGTTGACGATGGTCGGCTGGTCGAGATAGCCGTTGGTCACCGGGAAAGGCGGGCGGTTGCGCGGCGTGCCGCGCTTGCCTTCGAGGGATTCGATGAGGGCCGATTCCTCGCCGCAGACATAGGCGCCGGCCCCGACGTGGATTTCAATGTCGAAATCCGCCCCCGGCAGGCCGAGGATATCCTTGCCGAGCAGCCCCAGGCGTCGGCGGTGGACGAGGACTGCGTTGAGATGGTCGAGCAGGTAGCGGTACTCGCCGCGCAGATAGACAAAGCCGCGCGTCGCGCCGACCGCGTAGGCGGCCACGGTCATGCCTTCGAAAACGAGGTCGGGACATTTCGAGAGCAGGACGCGGTCCTTGAAGGTGCCCGGTTCGCCTTCGTCGGCGTTGCAGACGACGATGCGCTGCTGGCCGGCCTTGAGCGGGGCATTGCGGCAGGCTTCCCATTTCAGGCCGGTGGTGAAGCCGGCGCCGCCGCGCCCGCGCAGGTTGGCCCGCTTGATTTCGTCGAGGGTGGCACCGGGGCCGCCGATGCCGCTGGGCAGTCCCTCGCGCCAGGAACGCATGTTCGACGCATTGAGACCGTCGCTGGGCGCCCGGGCGCGGGCGGCGAGCAGGGCGCTGCCCGGTTCGAAGTCGGCTTCGAGCAGAATGTCGGCGCGCCGGATATTGTCCTCGATTTTGAAAAAGGCCGGCGGCCATTCGCTGAGCGGCGTCCCGGCGCGGATCAGCTCGGCGATCTGGTCGATGCGCGCTTCGTTCAGCCCGGCTATGGCGTAGTTGTTGACGAGCAGGGCCGGCCCCTGGTCGCACATGCCGGTGCAGGCTGTCTTGCCGACGCTGACCAGGCCGTCTTCCGACATCTTGCCGCGCTGGAGCCAGAGGCTGTTGCACAGGCGGTCCATCATCGCCTTGTTGCCCAACATGCGGTCGGTGATGTTGTCGGAGAACAACACCCGGTACTTGCCGCGCGGCTCGGTGTAAAGGAAGGAATAGAAGCCGGCGACGCCTTCGATCTTGGTGCGCGGCACGCCGAGCGTGACCTGCATGCGGTCGATGGCTTCGGGTGGAATCCAGTCGCAGGCTTCCTGGATTTCGCGCAGTATCTGCAACATGCAACCGGGATCGCGTCGATAACGCGTCACTACCCGATCGACAATCCCGGCAACCGCTTCGGCATGCAACTGATTGAACCCCACGACAATCTCCTGAAAATTGCCCATGACATGGAGAGGCTAGCACTCGATTGCTTCAGTTTCTTGTCCAAAGTCAACATTCGGTCATTTGTCACACTCGCCAAAATAAGATTGTGCAACAATGGTGCTGCGTCGCAACATAAGGCAAAGCACCGCCAGAGGCTTAAAAAGACCGAACACTTGACGCGCCGCAACACCTCTTGACCCTGACAGGAAGGCTGAACAGCATGAACTCCATCAACGAACAAATCCCACTGCAACAGGTCGCCAGCCATCTGCCACTGGCCGGAAAAAAAGGCCTGATCACCGGTGTCGCCAATGACAAGTCGATCGCCTTCGCCGTCGCCAAGGCGATTCGCGAACAGGGTGGCGAAATCGCCCTGACCTACCAGAACGACAAGACCGCCAAGTACACGCAACCGCTGGCCGAAGCACTGGGCGCCAAGCTCTTCCTCAAGCTCGACGTCACCGAGGAAGGCAGCCTGGAAAAGGTCATCGCGCAGTGCGGCGAGGAATTCGGCGAACTCGACTTCGCCATTCACTCGATGGCCTTCTGCAACGGTGATGACCTGCATGGCCGCGTCATCGACACCACCGAAGCGGGCTTCGATTCGGCCATGAACATTTCCTGTCACAGCTTCCTGCGCATGGCCAAGGCACTTGAACCGTTGATGGCCCACGGCGGCTCGCTGATCACCATGTCCTACCTCGGTGCCGAGCGCGTCGTGCGCAACTACGGGGTGATGGGCATCATCAAGGCGGCGCTCGAATCGGCCGTCCGCTACATGGCCTACGACCTCGGTCCCAAGGGTATCCGCGTTTTCGCCGTATCGCCCGGCCCGATCATGACCCGCGCCGCGTCCGGCATCGCCAATTTCAACACCCTGCTCGAAACCGATGCCGCCAAGGCGCCACTCGGCCGCACGGTGACCATCGACGAGGTCGGCGCCCTGACCGCCTTCCTGTGCACCGCCGGTTCCTCGGGGATGACCGGGCAGACGATCTACGTCGACGCGGGCGCCCATATCGTCGCCTGAGCGCCATTCGAAAGGATTGCCGCGAAGCGGCGGGAAAAAGGGCAAAATTTCAGGCCGGCCGGGCAGTGTCCCGCCGGCTTGCAGTGAATTCGGAGAAATCGATGCCTGACATGGACGGACTACTCCCCGACCCGCTACCGGATCACCCCCTGCTGCACGGTCGCCTGGAAATCGGCCGCGGCGAAAGCACCATCGTCCTCGAAGCCGAAACGGTCGACGGACAGGAGCGCGTCTACAAGGTTCTTTCGTCGCCGACCGACTACGCCTACTACACGGCCGAAGACCGCCCGACCGGCTGCCATTTTCCCGTCGTCTATGCCGACCACGGAACGGTGGGCCGCTCCAGTCGCGGCTTTCCCTTCCATATCGTCGAGGTCGAGCGTCTCTACCCGCTGCCGGGCAACGGCGATGCGGCGGAAGCGGCGACCAAACTGTCGACCGCCTATTTCGATGCCTGCATGATGTGGCGCAACCTGGCCCAGGACATGGGGCGCATCGCCCTCCATCACCTGGTGGTGACACCGATGGGCTGGCCGGATACCCTGCGCGAATCGCTGCGCGCGGTGGAGGATTTCTCCAACGAGTACGGCGCCCTGCCCGACCTCATCAAGGCCGACAACCTGATGATGCGCAAGGACGGCACCCTGGTTTTCTCCGACCCGGTATTCATGGAATGAAACAATGACCATCCAGCAGGTCGAATACACTTCCCGCAAGCAGGCCGAGCTATTGCGCGGCACCCCTTTCGCGGCGGTCATCTCGATCACCGATCCGAGCACGCCGGAGGCCCGGCTCGACCCGCAGTTCCGCCATGTCCAGCGCCTCGCCTTCTTCGATGCGGTGCCAGCCGACGAATACCTGCCGGCCCCCCTGCCCGGCCTCTTCGACCACCATATGGCCGGCCGGATCAGCGCCTTCATCGAGGAACTGCACAGCGCCCCGGTCGACATGTCGCTGATCGTCCATTGCGAATACGGCGTCAGCCGCTCGGCCGCCGTCGCGCTTTTCGCATCGGCGCTGACCGGCGCACCGCTCAAGGCCCGCGAGTACACCTACGAGGCCAACCAGTGGGTGCTCGACCAGTTGCTGCAACGCCATCCCGGCCTGGAGGCAGACGTGCCTTCACCGCTGGTCAGCCGTGAGCGCCGCAACGGTCCACGCCGATGAAAACCATCGCCCCTCCCGATTTTCCGGCCTTGCGGCCGACGCCTTGGAGTACGCACCCATGAACCACGAATCCGAACAGCGTTACCTGGTCAACCGGACCTACGACGAGATCCATGTCGGCGACTCGTCCAGCCTCACCCGCACGTTGATGCCCGAGGACGTCAAGCTGTTCGCCATCCTCACCGGCGACGTCAACCCGGCCGTCGTCGATCCGACATTTTCGCAAAGCGGCCTGTTCCGCGAAGTCATCGCCCACGGCATGTGGAGCGGCTCGCTGATCTCGACCGTCCTCGGCACCCAGTTCCCCGGCCCGGGCACCATCCTCATCGACCAGTCGCTGCATTTCGCCCGCCCGGTGACCATCGGCGACAGCATCACGATCACGGTGACCGCCAAACAGAAATTCGAGCACAACAAGCATCTCATCTTCGACTGTGTGTGCACCAACCAGGAAGGCCTCCAGGTGGTGCGCGGCAGCGCCGAGGTACTGGCCCCGACGGAAAAAGTCTCGCGCCTGCAGGAAGTGCACATGCCCGAGATCCGAATCGACGACAAGCGCGAGCGCTACATCCACCTGCTCGAACGGGTCAAGGGCCTGGAGCCGGTTCCGACCGCCGTCGCCCACCCGTGCGACGAGGAATCGCTGAAAGGCCCGGTCATGGCCTTCCAGGCCGGCATCATCGAACCCATCCTGGTCGGCCCGGAAAACAAGATTCGCGCCGTCGCCGAAGAATTCAGCATCGATCTTTCCGGCATCCGCATCGTGCACTCGGCGCACAGCCACGACTCGGCGGCGCTGGCCGTCTCCCTGGTCCGCACCGGCGACGCCGAGGCGCTGATGAAGGGCAGCCTGCACACCGACGAGCTGATGGGCGAGGTCGTTGCCCGGGCCAACGGTCTGCGCACCAGCCGCCGGATCAGCCACGTCTTCGTCATGGACGTGCCGACCTACCACCGCCCGCTCCTGATCACCGACGCCGCCATCAACATCGCGCCGACCCTGGAGGACAAGGCCGACATCATCCGCAACGCCATCGACCTGGCTCATATCATCGGCATCCCCGAACCCCGGGTGGCCATCCTGTCGGCGGTCGAGACGGTCAATCCGAAAATCCAGTCCACCCTCGATGCCGCGGCCCTGTGCAAGATGGCCGACCGCGGCCAGATCAAGGGCGGCATCCTCGACGGTCCGCTCGCCTTCGACAACGCCGTCTCCATCGTCGCCGCCAAGACCAAGGGCATCAAGTCCGCCGTCGCCGGCCATGCCGAAATTCTCGTCGTCCCCGATCTCGAGTCCGGCAACATGATCGCCAAGCAACTCGAATACCTGGCCAATGCCCTGACCGCCGGCATCGTCCTCGGCACCAAGGTGCCCATCGTCCTGACCAGCCGAGCCGATTCGGCCGAAACCCGTACCGCGTCGTGCGTCATCGCCGCACTGATCGCCCACCACAACCGCAAGAATGGAAGCGTTTAAATGAAGCAAGGCATCCTGACGATCAATGCCGGATCGTCCTCCATCAAGTTCGCACTTTTCCCCCTCGCCCGCCCGATTTCACCGGAAGCCGAGGTTTCGGGCCAGATCGACGGCATCGGCACCGACGCCATCAGGATGGTGGCCAGGGACCGGGCCGGCGAAAAAATCGCCGACCAGGCCATTCCCGGCGAGCAGGTCAGCCACGACCAGGCCTTCGATGCGCTGCTCAAGTGGTTCATGAGCACCCATGCCGGCTGGCGCATCGTCGCCGTCGGCCATCGCGTGGTGCATGGCGGCGAGCGCTATTCAGCGCCGACGCTGATCGACGCCGGGGTACTCGACCATCTGGGCAGTTTCATCCCGCTCGCCCCTTTGCACGAACCGCACAACGTCGCCGGCATCCGCGCCCTGCAGGCCCTGCTGCCCGAGGTACCGCAAATCGCCTGTTTTGACACCGCCTTCCATCGCAGCCAGCCGGAAGTCGCCCAGACCTTCGGCCTGCCCCGCGCCCTGTCGGCCGAAGGCATCAAGCGCTACGGATTCCACGGCCTGTCCTACGAGTTCATCGCCCGCGCCCTGCCCGAGCATTCGCACCGGGCCGGCGGTCGGGTCATCGTCGCCCATCTCGGCAACGGCGCCAGCATGGCGGCCATGGTCAATCGCAAATGCGTCGCCACCACCCTGGGGTTCTCGACCATCGACGGCCTGCTCATGGGCACCCGCTGCGGCAATCTCGATCCGGGCGTCATCCTTCACCTGATGGAAACCAAGAAGCTGACGGTCCAAGACATGACCCGGATGCTCTACAAGGAATCCGGCCTGCTCGGCGTTTCCGGCATCAGCCAGGACATGCGCACCCTGCTCGCCAGCGACAAGCCGGAAGCGCAGGCAGCGGTCGATCTGTTCTGCTACCGCATCGCCCGCGAGCTCGGCTCGCTCGCCGCCGCATCCGGTGGCATCGATGCACTGGTGTTCACCGGCGGCATCGGCGAGCACGCCGCCGAGGTCCGCCGCCGCGTCTGCCTGCAGTCCGAATGGCTGGGCATCCGCCTCGACCCGGAGGCCAATGCGCGCCACGATATCGTCATCGGCGCCGGCAACAGCAGCGTCGACGTGCTGGTCATTCCGACCAACGAGGAATGGATGATGGCACACCACGCACAGACGCTGCTCGCGCTCTAAGCAATGCTTTTCGGGCCGGGGCGGCAAAGGTAGCGGCACCGCCTGCCCGTCGACGGGCAGGCGCTTGACCCGGACATCGCCCCCTCGTCGATCTCGATCGCGACCGGACGAAACCACGTCCAGCCCGAGCACACCGAAACCGGTTTTCTCCTGTCAAAAATATTTTTTTGCAAATGCCAAAATTTTTGGGGCGCAGACAAGGAGCATTGTTTTTTCTGGCTTTTTTAATCCAAACAGCATCATCGACAACCCCCGCACCGAACACCGTATCTAGTCAAGACATTGCCTTTGCACACTATATCTAGTAGCTTTGCAACATTCGAAAATTAACAAACCAGATATTCAGAATATTGCAGAGGAGCCCTTGATGAGCAAGATCGCCGAACAACTTTCACTGACTGACATCCCGGAACCGCCGCAATTCGCCCCGCTGCCGGAACAGGAAATCTCCGGCGAAGTGCTGATCGAGAAGTATGCCAAGGGCAAGGAAACCAATGTTCACGACGTGCGTCGCCGCGTCGCCTACGCATTGGCCCAGGTCGAGCAGGAAGCCGACCGCGCCCACTGGGAAAACCGCTTCCTGTGGGCCCAGGAAAACGGCTTCATCCCGGCCGGCCGCATCAACTCCGCCGCTGGCACCGATCTCCAGGCCACGCTGATCAACTGCTTCGTGCAGCCGGTCGGCGATTCGATCGTCGAAAACACCGACGGCAAGCCCGGCATCTACACCGCGCTGGCCCAGGCCGCCGAAACCATGCGTCGCGGCGGCGGCGTCGGCTACGATTTCTCGTCCATCCGGCCGCAGGGCGCCCGCGTCAAGGGCACACAGTCCCGCGCCTCCGGCCCGGTTTCCTACATGCGCGTCTTCGACCGCTCCTGTGAAACGGTCGAATCGGCCGGCGCCCGCCGTGGCGCCCAGATGGGCGTGCTGCGCTGCGACCACCCGGATATCGAGGTCTTCATCCACGCCAAGGACAAGGGCGACCTGAGCAATTTCAACATCTCGATCGGCGTCACCGATCCCTTCATGGAAGCCGTCGATGCCGACTGCGAAGTCGAGCTGCTGCACCGCGCCGAACCCAACGGCGAAATGCGCGCCGCCGGCGCCTACCAGCGCGACGACGGCATGTGGGTCTACCGCAAGGTGCGCGCCCGCGACCTGTGGGACCAGGTGATGAAATCCACCTACGATCACGCCGAACCGGGCATCCTCTTCCTGGATCGCATGAACAAGGACAACAACCTCAATTACTGCGAAGTGATCGAGGCGACCAATCCCTGCGCCGAACAGCCCTTGCCGCCCTACGGCTGCTGCTGCCTGGGCTCGATCAACCTGACCCTGTACGTCAAGGATGCCTTCTCCGAGCGCGCCAGCTTCGATTTCGACGCCTTCGCCGAAGTCATCCGCATCTCCACCCGCATGCTCGACAACGTCCTCGATGCCACCCACTGGCCGCTCGAACGCCAGCAGCAGGAAGCCGCCAACAAGCGCCGCGTCGGCCTCGGCTACACCGGTCTCGGCGATGCGCTGGCCATGCTCCGCCTGCGCTACGACAAGCCGGAAGCCCGTGCCATGGCTGCCCGTATCAGCGAATTCATGCGCGACACCGCCTACCTGTACTCGGTCGAAATGGCCAAGGAACGCGGCGCCTTCCCGCTGTTCAACGCCGAACTCTACCTGTCCGGCGGCAATTTCGCTTCCCGCCTGCCAAGCGAGGTCAAGGCCGAGATCCGCAAGCACGGCCTGCGCAATTCGCACCTCCTGTCGATCGCCCCGACCGGCACAATTTCGCTGGCTTTCGCAGACAATGCCTCGAACGGCATCGAGCCGCCCTTCTCCTGGACCTACAACCGCAAGAAGCGCATGCAGGACGGCACGATCAAGGAATACTCGGTCGAGGACTACGCTTGGCGCCTCTACAAGCACCGCGGCGGCGATGTTGCCAAACTGCCGGACTTTTTCGTCACGGCCCTGGAAATCTCCGCCCAGGCCCATAGCGACATGGTTGCCGCCGTCGCCCCCTTCATCGACACCTCGATCTCGAAGACGGTCAACGTACCGGCCGACTACCCCTATGCCGACTTCCAGGATCTCTACATGAGCGCCTGGAAATCCGGCCTCAAGGGACTGGCCACCTACCGTCCGAACAGCGTCCTCGGTTCCGTGCTCTCCGTTTCGTCCGAGCCGGCCAAGTCCGAGGGCGATGCCAAGGCGCCGCAGGATTTCGTCTCCGACGCCAATCGCCGTCTGTCGATCAAGAACCTGCCGGCTCCGGTGCTGGCCAGCCTGCGCTGGCCGGGCCGGCCGAACCTGCCGGAAGGCAACCTGTGCTGGACCTACATGCTCGACTCGCCGATCGGCAAGTTCGCACTCTTCGTCGGCCATGTCGAACCGGAAGGCCGGGCCTGGCCGTTCGAAGTCTGGGCCAACGGCCCGGCCGAACCGCGCGGCCTCGGCGCCGTCGCCAAGACCCTGTCCATGGACATGCGCGCCAAAGACCACGGCTGGCTGGAGATGAAGCTGGACGCACTGGCCAAGACCCCGGGCGACTCCTTCGAAATGCCGATGCCGCCGCATGGCGAGCGCAAGCGCGTTCCCTCCGTCGTCTCCGCCATGGCCCAGGTCATCCGCTGGCGCTGCGAACAGCTCGACGCCTTCAAACACGAAGGCTCGACACCGGTAAAGGATGCCCTGTTCAGCATCAAGGAACCGAAAACCGGCACCGATGGCACGCTGTCCTGGACGGTCGACGTCAGCAATCCCTCCACCGGCGAAGACTTCGTCCTCGGCCTCAAGGAAATCACCCTGCCCGACGGCGTCACCCGCCCCTACTCGATGTGGCTCTCCGGCAACTACCCGCGCGCCCTCGATGGCCTGTCCAAGCTGCTCTCGCTCGACATGCGCGTCCTCGACCCGGCCTGGATCGGCATGAAGCTGCGCAAGCTGATCGACTACTCCGAGCCGCTCGGCGATTTCATGGCTTTCGTCCCGGGTTCGCGCAAGCAGCAGACCTATCCGTCGACGGTGGCCTACATCGCCAACCTGATCATCCACCGCTACGCCATGCTCGGCATTCTCGACGAAAGCGGCTTCCCGCTGCAGCAGATGGGCATCCTCGAAGCCCCGGAAGACAGCACCAGCAACAAGGTGCTGCCGACCCAGGGCAAGCTGTGCAGCGAGTGCGGCAACCACACGATGATCCGCAAGGACGGTTGCGACTTCTGCACCGCCTGCGGGGCGGTCGGCACCTGCGGATGACCTGCTAGGTCAGGCTGGCACTCTCCCCCCAAATCCGCAAGGGGTGAAAGAGCCCGGGCAATTTCATTAAAGCGTGTGTCGAGTGATCGACACACGCTTTTTTCATTTCAAGCCTTTGGGCAAAGTCACTTACCCCAAAGGGCGCAGCAATCATGACAAATAGATTATGGCATCTGTCAGTCCACGCTGATCGCCCATCCAGCAAGCACCCGGAGAATCCAAGGCATCACGCCAAGGGTTACGATTAATTATTTTCGCAACATGAATTACCATCGATGAAGTAATCGATCCCATCGGGAAACAGACGGAAGAAAACCCATGTCCGCGAATGAATTTTCCCCGGCCGGATCCTGCCTGATATCAACCCGCCAGCGCCATCGGGTGGCAACGGTGACGGTGCGCGACGATGTACTGGTTTGGGTACGGCAGGGCGTCAAGACCCTCGTCCGTCACGCGACGGAACAAAAAATCGGCCCCGGCCAGGCCGTCGTCATGGCGAAAGCATCGCAGTGGGACGTAATTAACGATACCCTGCCACACGGCCGCTACGAGGCATTTGTTCTGCAGTTTGGCGAGGGGGCCATCCAGGCGTTTCACGACGCTTATCACGCTTCATTTCCGCTCAAACCGATCGATGCCTGCTTCTGCCTGCCCGTGAACCGAGATCTGGAGCAGGCGCTTTCTCGCGTCGGCGATGCCATTTCATCGCCCGACCTTTCTCCGGCTTTAAGGACTCATCGGGTAATCGAGATTTTACTCATGCTGGCCGACCTTGGCTGCGTCGTCAAATCGCCGGAAAAACTGACCTGGCCGGATCGCGTACGAAGACTGGTTGCCCAGCGTCCTCATGCCGGATGGACAGTCGATTCCGTTGCCAGCGCCTGCCATGTGAGTTCGAGCACCCTGCGTCGCCGCCTGGAGGAATCGGATTCGACGGTCGGCAAACTGGTGCGGGAGGTCAGGCTTGAAACGGCTTTATTGCTTCTCCAAAGCACCGATCTAACTGTCGGCGAGGTGGCGCAACGCTGCGGCTACGGGTCACATGGCCGTTTTTCGGCAGCCTTTCGCACTCGTTTTGGCTTTTCGCCATCGCGGTTGACTGAACTGCCTTGAGCATTTTGGCACAGCAATTGACTACTTCAGGCTAATGACATACCGGACTGATCGGCGACAATCGACGGTACCAACCAAAGGAGCAAACACATGTCATCTTTCAGATTTTTTCTGGGCTGTTGCCTGTTGATCTCGTCGATGTCGGCCCGGGCTGACAACTTCTCCTTGAGCATCCCGGCCATCAAGCCGAACGGCTGGCTGTCGTCGGAGCAGGTTTTCAACGGCTTTGGCTGCGCCGGGGCAAATCGCTCGCCAAGGCTGGAGTGGAAAAATCCACCGGCGGGAACAAAGAGTTTCGCAGTCACAGTTTACGATCCGGATGCACCCACCGGTTCAGGCTGGTGGCATTGGGTGGTAGTCAATCTTCCGCCGACCCTGTCCATGCTGCCCGAGGCGGCCGGGAATCCAGGCTCGCCAGTGCTGCCCGCCGAAACCACGCAGGTAGCCACGGACTATGGCCAGCCAGGCTTTGGCGGCGCCTGTCCACCAGTCGGCGACCGGCCTCACCGGTATATTTTTACCGTGTATGCGCTGGACACCGAAAGGATCGATCTGCCGAACAATGCGACTGCCGCATTGGCCGGTTTCATGATCCATGCGCACCTGATCGATCGGGCCAGCGTCACCGCCCGCTACGGAAGATGATCGACCCTTGCCTCCCCCGGGTCGGTAAAGCGCCGATTCCCATTGGCCATTCGAGCGGGGTACGCTATGGCAACCGGAAGCCCCATCCCTTCGACAATGACAGCTTTTTTCAGCCGGTCATGACTCCTCCCTTCGGCAGGCAGGATTGAATTTGCACCCGGCTGGGGCTATCGCCTTGCGATAGCCCCAGCCGGCACCCGTCCAGACCGGAATACGCCGGGGATTTATGGCAAAAATAAATGCCATAGACATTTACAAACAATGTCATCACCCTGAAAAATATTCACAATAATTCATATAACATATAGTATTCTCCGGCACCCATCCACAATGGAAATTCAGAATGAATATCACAGGGAGAATCGGCCATGCCTTGCCATGCGCCATCGGCATCATTTTGTACGGTTCGGCAGTGACAAGCGTTTCAGCCCAGAGCGCCGACGAACTGGCGAAGGCCACAGCGAATCCGGTGGCGAATCTGATTTCCCTGCCGCTCCAGAGCAACTGGGAAAAGGGATACGGCCCTGGGAACGACACCCAATACACCTTGAATGTGCAACCAGTCATTCCTGTCAAGCTGAACGATGAATGGAACCTGATCACCCGCACCATCGTCCCCTTCGTGCATCAACCCGAAATGAGCATTGGTCAGGGCGATGACTGGGGCCTGGGCGACACGGTCGCCTCCTTTTTTCTTTCCCCCACTGCCGGTGGCCGCGTCATTTGGGGGGCCGGGCCTGTCTTGCTTCTGCCTACGGCCAGTGCGGCGCGTCTGGGCACCGAAAAATGGGGCGCCGGACCGAGCGGTGTCGTTCTCGTCCAGGAAGCCAATTGGACTTACGGCATTCTCGCCAACCACCTGTGGTCGTTTGCCGGGGACGATACGCGAAGAGAAGTAAACGCCAGTTTCCTCAACCCCTTCGTTACCTATAGCCTGGGCCAAGGTGTCTCGCTGACCGGACAAGCCGAACTGACCTACGATTGGAATGCCGAGCAGGGCAAGCACACGACCATGCCGCTGACCATTTCAATCGGCAAGGTTACGCACATCGGCAAGCAGCCGATAAGTTTCAACGTCGGTTATCGATATTTTGCCGAAACCCCGAATGGCAATCCGGAACACGGTATTCGCATGCTCGTCAATTTTCTCTTCCCCAAGTAGGGCCTGGATAGTCGCCTTCCGGTCCATTGCATGCAACTCGAAACTCGCGAATCCGACAAGGAGATCCCCCGATGAATTCAAGGTTTAAAAAATCTTTGCTTTGCGCATTGCTCGCCTTTGCTGTGATTTCCCCCGTTACGGCGCAAAACCAGTCGGAAGAAATCACCGTCTTCACCGCCAGGAAAATCGTCACCATGGACCCGACGCAGCCGACCGCGACCGCCGTTGCCATCCGGGGCAGGGAAATTCTCGGCGTCGGCTCGCTGGCCGATCTGAAACCCTGGCTGAAGGCACACGCGCACCGGATCGATGCCCGGTTCAAGGACAAGGTGCTGATGCCGGGCCTGATCGACCCGCACATGCACCCCATGCTCGGCGCCATTGCCTTCCAAACCACCTGGATCACCCCCGAGCCGCGGAACGTCATGGGCAAGAAAACCCCCGCGACCATCGGGGCGCAAGCCTATTTGCAGGCGCTCAAGGCGGCATTCGCCGCCCGCCCGAAGGATGCGCCTATTTTCATGAGCTGGGGCTTTAGCGCCGATACTCACGGCGAGATGTCGGGCGAGGTGCTGGACAGCATTTCAAAGGATGTCCCCATTCTGATCCTGCAGCGGTCGATGCACGAGGTGTATCTCAATACGCCGATGCTGGCCGCGCTCAAGGCCAAGGGCCTGGACGAAAACAAGTTCAAGGACCACCCGCAAATCGACTGGAAGAAAAGGCACTTCTGGGAAGACGGCATGTTCAGCGTGGTATTGCCTTACTTGGCCGGCTCTCTGCTCGACCCCTCCAGCGTTGCCCCGGCCTATCTGAAGACCCGCGATTACCTGAACTACAACGGCGTGACGACGGTGGCCGACCTGTCCACGGGCAGCACGAACTGGGACATGGAAATCGCCGCCCTCAAACGTACGCTGGACACACCCGACTCACCGGTACGGGTCCGCCTGACCCCGGACGTATACAAGCTGAGCCTGGCGCTGAAAAGCCCGGATGCAGCGATGAAGCTGGTCGGTCAACTGAAGTCCCAGAACAGCCGCCACCTGATCTTCAACAACGGCATCAAGCTGTTCGCCGATGGCGCGATGTTCTCGCAGGCGATGCAGATCACCGACCCGGGGTATATCAACGGCCATATGGGAGAGTGGATTACACAGCCCGAGCAGTTCGCCGAATTCGCCCGCGACTATTGGAACGCGGGCTACCAGATCCACGTTCATACCAATGGCGACGGCGGCGCCAGGATGGTGCTCGATACCTTGCAAAAACTGGAAGACGCAAAACCACGCGTCGATCATCGCTTCACCATCGAACACTACGGTTACGCCAACGACGGCGTCTCGCGGCGTATTGCCGCGCTCGGCGCACAGGTGTCGGCCAATCCCTTTTACCTCTATGACCTGGGCGACCGCTATGCCGGCAATGGGTTAGGCACCGACCGCGCGGCCCGCATTGCGCCGCTGGGCGGCCTGGTCAAGCGCAATGTCAATGTGTCGCTGCATTCGGACTTTCCGATGGCGCCGGCCGAACCGCTGTTCCTGGCATGGACGGCGGCCACGCGACAAACCATGTCTGGCAAGGTGTTTGCACCCGCAGAGCGGCTGACCCTGGACCAGGCGATGCGCGCCGTCACCATCGATGCTGCCTACATGATCGGCATGGAGAACGAGTTGGGCAGCATCGAGGCCGGCAAACTGGCGGATTTTGCGGTTCTCGACAAGGACCCCTACGAGGTTGGCGTCAAGGGGCTGCGCAATATCAAGATCTGGGGCACGGTATTCGAGGGCAAGTTGTTTCCGGCACCGGGAAGCAAGCCCGGCATGTAACCCACCCCCATTCACGAGGGCGATATGCCGGACTTGATCCCCTCGCTGAACGGTAGCGATCAGACTTGCTGCCGTTCAGTCTAAAACATCGAATTGCCGCCGGCTCGCACTTGCGCGGCAAAGACACAAATCCTAGACTTTGTGTCTTTGACAACTTCATGGCCTGAGGCTATTGCCTGATCCCATGCAAGCCCGACAGCGCACGCCTGGCGCAGAAAAGCCCCCCTGATCTTGCCTCGTGATGCCCAAGCCCGTCTGCTCCGAACTTTCCGTTCGCTGCGCCAGCACAACTATCGTATCTGGGCCGTCGGCTCCCTGGTTTCAAACGTCGGCACATGGATGCAGCGCATCGCGCAGGACTGGCTGGTCCTGGTCCTTCTTACCAATCACAGCGGGACCGCAGTCGGCGTCGTCATGGCACTACAGTTCGGCCCGCCGATCTTGCTGATGCCCTGGGTCGGCAGGGTTATCGACCGGAATGATCGGCGCAGGCTTTTGATTGCGACCCAATCGGCCATGGGACTGAGCGCACTGGCACTGGGCATGCTGGTCATCGCCGGGGTCGTCACGCTGTGGCAGGTATACCTGTTCGCCGCGCTGATGGGCTGCATCAGCGCCTTCGACTCCCCCGTCCGTCAGACCTTCGTCGCCGAACTGGTTGGGGAGGACGATCTGCCCAACGCGGTCGCGCTCAATTCGACCCTGTTCAACGGCGCCCGGCTTATCGGGCCGGCCGTCGCCGGCGTCATGATTGCGGCGATCGGCACCGGCTGGGTCTTCATCGTCAATGCCCTGTCCTTCATCGCCGTGCTGATTTCCCTGATGTACATGCGCATAGACGACCTTCTCCCGCTGCCCAAGGCCGCTGACCCCTCAGCCGGCATCACTGACGGACTGAACTATATCAGGCACAGACCGGACCTCCTCATCGCCCTGGGCATGTTGTTTCTGGTGGGAACCTACGGGCTGAATTTCCCCATTTTCATCTCGACAATGTCGGTGAGCGCCTTCCAGGGCGGCCCCCATCTTTACGGCACCCTGTCTTCCGCAATGGCCATCGGATCGGTCGCCGGCGCCCTGCTGGTGGCAGGCAACAGGAGGCCGGACCTGCGGGTATTGATCCTCAGCGCCTTCGGTTTCGGCCTGGTCTGCCTGTTGGCGGCAGCAATGCCCAATGCGTGGACCTTCGGCACCACGCTCGTCGTCCTGGG
>JAJXVG010000167.1 GCA_021782315.1 Pseudomonadota bacterium
TTGCGTCTGCATCTGGCTACGTGAAAGCTTCTGACGAAATACCATGCGACCTTGGGCATCCTGCCCATGCAAATGGAAGCAATGCTTTCCAAGATCAATGCCAATGAGAGTAAGCGTATTCATGATGATGGCCTCCAGAAGTAAAAATCCCCACTCAGCTTACCGCTGGTGGGGATCGGGCTGACCATCTCATTAAAGCCCCGCACAAGGCGGGGCTTCCGGGGAGCGGAAAGGCTCGGCTGGATATTACATGCCCATGCCACCCATACCGCCCATGCCACCCATGCCGCCCATGTCGGGCATGCCGCCGGCCGGCTTGTCTTCGGCCAGTTCGGCCACCATGCACTCGGTGGTCAGCATCAGGCCGGCCACGGAGGCGGCGTTCTGCAGCGCGGTGCGGGTCACCTTGGTCGGGTCCAGGACGCCCATTTCGACCATGTCGCCGTACTCGCCGGTGGAAGCGTTGTAACCGTAGTTACCCTTGCCACGCTGCACCTTGTCGACGACGACGGACGGCTCGTCACCGGCATTGGCGACGATTTCGCGCAACGGCTGTTCCATGGCGCGCAGCACGATCTTGATGCCGGCGTCCTGGTCGTGGTTGTCACCCTTCAGCTTGCCGACGGCTGCGCGAGCGCGGATCAGGGCGACGCCACCGCCGGCGACGATGCCTTCTTCCACGGCTGCGCGGGTGGCGTGCAGGGCGTCCTCAACGCGGGCCTTCTTTTCCTTCATTTCGACTTCGGTGGCGGCACCAACCTTGATGACGGCAACGCCGCCGGCCAGCTTGGCAACGCGCTCCTGCAGCTTTTCCTTGTCGTAATCGGAGGTCGCTTCGTCGATCTGGATGCGGATCTGCTTGACGCGGGCTTCGATGGCTGCGGCTTCACCGGCACCGTCGATGATGGTGGTATTTTCCTTGGCGACTTCGATGCGCTTGGCCTGGCCGAGATCCTTGAGGACAGCCTTTTCCAGCGTCAGGCCGGTTTCCTCGGCGATGACGGTGCCGCCGGTCAGGATGGCGATGTCTTCGAGCATGGCCTTGCGACGGTCGCCGAAACCCGGCGCCTTGACGGCAACGGTCTTCAGGATGCCGCGGATGTTGTTGACGACCAGGGTGGCCAGGGCTTCGCCATCGACATCTTCAGCGATGATGAGCAGCGGACGGCCGGCCTTGGCGACCTGTTCCAGGATCGGCAGCAGATCGCGGATGTTGGAGATCTTCTTGTCGAAGAGCAGGACGAACGGGTTTTCGAGCAGGGCTTGCTGCTTGTCGCCGTTGTTGATGAAGTACGGGGACAGGTAGCCGCGGTCGAACTGCATGCCTTCGACGACATCGAGCTCGTTGGCCAGGGACTTGCCGTCTTCAACGGTGATAACCCCTTCCTTGCCGACCTTTTCCATGGCGCTGGCGATGATTTCGCCGATGTCGGAATCGGAGTTGGCGGAAATCGAACCGACCTGGGCGATTTCCTTGGTGGTGGTGCACGGCTTGGAGAAAGCCTGCAGTTCGGCGATGGTGGCAGTGACGGCCTTGTCGATGCCGCGCTTGAGATCCATCGGGTTCATGCCGGCGGCGACGAACTTCATGCCTTCGCGGACGATGGACTGCGCCAGCACTGTGGCGGTGGTGGTGCCGTCACCGGCGATGTCCGATGTCTTGGAAGCGACTTCCTTGACCATCTGGGCGCCCATGTTGGCGAACTTGTCCTTCAGTTCAATTTCCTTGGCGACGGAAACGCCGTCCTTGGTAACGGTCGGGCCGCCGAAGGAACGCTCGAGCACGACATTACGGCCCTTGGGGCCGAGGGTGACCTTGACCGCGTCAGCCAGGATGTTGATGCCTTCAACCATGCGGGCGCGAGCGGAATCGCCGAATTTGACTTCTTTAGCTGCCATTTATAACTCCTGAATATTGATCTGTTTTCGGCCGCCCCCAGGGGTCAGCCGCAAATTCCATGGTCGCGGCGCTCAGGCCTGCAGGACGCCCATGATGTCTTCTTCACGCATGACCAGGACTTCCTGGCCATCGACCTTGACGGCTTGGCCGGCGTACTTGCCGAACAGAACGCGATCGCCGACCTTGACGTCCAGAGCGATGTGCTTGCCGTTGTCGTCCCGCTTGCCCGGACCGACGGCCAGAACTTCGCCCTGATCCGGCTTTTCACCAGCGGAATCGGGAATGACGATACCGGAAGCGGTGGTCCGCTCGGCTTCAACGCGCTTAACGATCACACGGTCGTGCAAAGGACGAATATTCATAAATCTGACTCCTGAAATGAGTTGCAACAAACGAGAAATTGGCCGACCGTGTCAAACACGGATTCGGGAACGGAGCGAAGCCGCCATTAGCACTCCTCTCCGGTGAGTGCTAATAATAGGGTCGAGATCGGCTAATTTCAAGAGGCGTGCTGCAAATTTGCACAAGGCCGGGCGACAAGGGATTGCCCGGCAGCCGAAGCAGCCATTTTGATGCGCCCCGGTTTTGTTCGACGGTATTCGCCGGCCGGGAAGATGCCGCGAGCCGGCGCGAGCGGTGTCCGAAGAAGCGAACGATGCCGGCAAGGCGCCCCTTGAAGCCTCAGGCGCAGGAAAAGACGGCGACCTTATCGATCGACGCGTCCCAACATCGAAGCCAGCACCCTGTCCTTCAGCACCACCGCATGAAACAACGCAGCTGCCACATGGATGGCAAGCAAGGCAATCAGCGCGTTACCAAGGTCTTCATGCAATTCCTTGACCCACTTGGCCGTTTCGGCACTGACCGGCAGCGGCGGGATGCTCGCCAGGCCGAGCAGATCTATGGGCAGACCCTTGCCCGACACCCCGACATAGCCACAAACCGGCAGCAGCACCAGCAGCAGGTACAATCCAAGGTGCCCAGCCTTGGCGAGCAAGGCAACGACCGGCGCCATCGAATGAGCCGGGCCGTTGACCAGTCCTCTCGTTGCCAATCGAAGGACCGTCAGCAGGCCGATGGACCCGCCCAGCAAAAAGTGAAGTTGCATCAGTTGGGCGCGCACGGGATTCGATTTGTCGAATGCCTCATGGCTCCATACCGCACCGATACACATAACCACGAGCAACACCGTCAGCCAGTGCTGGACTCTTATGGCAGGGGGCCAATTCGAATTTGACATCGCACCATCCGGAAATGAAATTGCTATCAAGTCTAGACGGACATACTTAAGAAATACTTAACGGGAGTGGCTTGACCGAACAGTTCGTTCTTGGCTCGATCGCTCGACCGGACAGTGGTCGAACAACGGAAGCCTTCACCCGAACGTGGTCAGATCGTGTTTTTCAAGGGTCAGCGTATTCCGACCCGTGCGCTTGGAAACGTACATCGCGCTGTCGGCACGCGCCAGTACCTCGTCAATCGTCGTCGTACCCTGGTCAAATAGCGCGATGCCAATGCTCGGCGTGCTGCGATATTGAACGGGGCCCAGTGCATACGGCTGGTTGAGGGCCCGCAATACCTGCTTGCCAACTTTACTCGCTTGCAGCCTTGCGGTATCCGGTTCTTCGGAAAGGTTCTCCAGGAGAACGACGAACTCGTCCCCGCCCAGGCGGGCGACTGTGTCCTGTCGCCGCACCGAGTTCATCAAGCGGTGTGCGATCTGAATCAGCATCATATCGCCCATGGCGTGCCCATGGGTGTCATTCAACTCCTTGAAGTTATCCATGTCGATGTACAGAAGTCCCCCCGTCGACTGGTTTCGATGGGTCTTCAGAAGCGCTTGTCCGAAACGATCCAGGAACAGGCGACGATTCGGCAAGGTCGTCAGCACATCGAAAAGGCCAGCTGATGAATGCGCTCTTCGTCGCGCTTGCGGTCGGATATGTCCCGAATGCAGCCCACCATGCGCGACGGCCTGCCGTCGCCATAGCGGCTGACGACTCGCCCTCTATCCTCCACCCACAGGTAATGACCCGAAGCGTGCTGGGTGCGGTATACGCAATGATAAGTAGCGCATTCCGGTCCGCGCAGGCAGTTTTCGAGCGTCTGGCGCACCGTGGAGGCGTCCTCGGGATGAATGAGGCCTGAGCAAAAGGAAAGCGAATGGGCCTGGGTCGACTCGTCAAGCCCCAGCAGTTGGCACCATCTGCGATTGTGGATCACCGTATCGCTGGTCACCCACCAGTCCCAGATACCCTCGCCGGTTGCCGCCATCACGTGGCTCAATCTTTCCTCGCTGGCGCCGAGTTCACGGCTCAACTGGTCCATCGCCAGGATATTGCGAATGCGCAGGCGGATCAAATTGACGTGGAAGGGTTTTATGATGAAATCGGCCGCCCCCAGCGAAAGTCCACGCTCCTCGGTGGCCGCATCGTTGTTTGCCGTGATGAAAACTATCGGTGTCCGCGCACAGCCCGGAATGGACCTGATTCGAGCAAAGGTCAGGAAGCCATCCAGCTCGGGCATCATGATATCGAGCAGAATCAGGTCGAATCGTCTTTGGCTCAGCCTTTCCAACGCGGCAAGGCCCGACTCGCAAACCTCGATGTCATGCTCGCTGTGAAGCACTGTAAACAGAAGGCTGAGATTGGCCGGCAAGTCATCGACAATCAAGATGTTCTTCCGACCGATCTCACTCATAGTAGTCCCCGAATTCACATCTCTGCATCTTACATAAATGACAGTTATATCACAATATGCCAAAAGTTAATGAATTTATTGAATTTAAATATTTTTAGCACTCCTTACCCGCCCTCAGCGATGGCCAAGCAAGGCAGGCTTGCGCCGCCATGGCCCGCACTTGCTGCAGCAGCCTTGTCATGTCGACATTCGTCTCTGCACCAACAGCGGCAATTTCGTGCATCAGTTGAACCGATGGAGCTAATTGACCTTTTTACATCTCGGCAGACTGAAGTGCTCGTTCGCTCACGAGGATCGGGGAGCACGAAGGCTAAAGCTGCCGATAAAAAACGCCTCGACCTATGACGGGAAGCGCTTCCATACCGACCACCGGCTGACCGCCCCCGCACAGTCGGCCGCGGCTGGCTCCCTGGCGAAAAACGAGGGCTACGCCCCCAAGCCACGAGGCCTTTCAAAACACGGGACAACAAGCCCGCTTCCTCTCAAGGCCGGAATTTTTGCGCATCGTTACCCTAATGGCATAATACCCTCTTTGAGCAGGGGGCAGCGAATGATTGTCGGCATCGATCTCGGCACGACCAACAGCTTGATCGCAGCCTGGGGAGAGAACGGCCCCCGCCTGATCGAAAACAGTCTCGGAGATATGCTTACGCCATCCTGCGTCGGCCTGGACGACGATGGCTCGGTTCTTGTCGGCCGCGCCGCCCGCGAACGCCTGCAAACCCACCCGGAGCTGACGGCCAGCGCGTTCAAACGCTTTATGGGCAGCAACCGGCAGATCCGCCTTGGCCACCGCGACTTTCGAGCCGAAGAATTGTCCGCTCTGGTCCTCCGCTCGCTGCGCGAGGATGCCGAGGTTTTCCTTGGGCAACCGGTGACCGAGGCAATCATTACCGTACCGGCCTATTTTTCGGATGCCCAGCGCAAGGCAACGCGTACAGCCGGCGAACTGGCAGGACTGCGTGTCGAGCGCCTGCTCAACGAACCGACCGGGGCAGCACTCGCCTATGGCATACACAGGCATGACAGCGAATCGCGCTTCCTGGTTTTCGATCTGGGGGGCGGCACTTTCGACGTTTCCGTACTCGAGATCTTCGAGGGGGTCATGGAAGTACGAGCCTCGGCCGGCGATAACTGGCTGGGCGGAGAGGATTTCGTCGCCAGTCTCGTCGATCATTTTTTCAAGCTGAATAAGCTGCCGGCCAAGTTGAAGCAGCATCGGAAATTCATGCAGCGCCTCGCAACCGAGGTCGAAGTCGCCAAGCGCAGGCTCGGCGAGACCGCACAGACGACCATACGCCTGCAGCACGATGGCCACGATTATTCGCTGCAACTTGACGAGGCATTGTTCGAACGGCTCTGCGCCCCACTGCTTGCCCGCTTGCGAACACCTGTGGAGAGGGCCTTGCGCGACGCAAACCTGCGCTGCCATGAACTCGACAACATTGTCCTGGCGGGCGGAGCGACGCGCATGCCCATCGTGCGACGCCTGGTCACCCGCATGTTCGGGCGCTTTCCGGCCAGCAACATCAATCCCGAGGAAGTCGTCGCGCTCGGCGCTGCGGTTCAGGTCGGCCTAAAGATGAAAGATGTCGCGCTGAACGAAGTGGTCATGACCGACGTCACCCCGTATTCCCTGGGCATCGCCCTGTCCATACAAATTGGCGACAATCAATTCTCGGACGGACACTTCGATCCGGTCATCGAAAGAAACTGTGCCGTACCGATCAGCCGGGTGAAACGCTATTTCCCTGCCCATGAAAAACAGCAGTTGCTGAACCTCGATGTATTCCAGGGCGAAGCCCGAATGGTCAAGGACAACATCCATCTGGGCACGTTGAAAATCCCGATGCCGAGCGGACGAATCGAAGAATGCGCCGTCGATATCCGCTTCACCTATGACGTCAATGGGCTGCTGCAGGTCGAAGCCACCGCCCTGAAGACGGGCGAAATTTTTTCCCTGCTGATCGAGGACAATCCCGGGCTGTTGAGCAAGGATGAAATCGCCGCCCGCCTGGCCGAACTGGCCGACTTGAAAATACATCCGCGGGACCGTATGGTGCACAGGACCCTGCTGGCGCGTGCCGAGCGTCTCTATCAGCAGTTGCGTGGCGAACAGCGCGAATGGCTTGCCATGCAGATTCTGACCTTCGAAAAACTCCTGGCCGCTCAGGATGCCCCGGCAATCGAGCGGAATCGCAAGACCTTTGAAGAGGCTCTCGAATATCTCGAATGCGACAGTTTCATCAACCCACCAATTGATCCAAGCTAGTGTAGTGTTGCACCCTCTCCGGCACTTAAAACCTTGTCCTTTCGGCCATGGCGGCGTTGCAAATCCTCGCGATACCTCTGGGTATCGCTGTGGTTTGCGCCTTACCCTGACCCAAAA
>JAJXVG010000168.1 GCA_021782315.1 Pseudomonadota bacterium
GCGGGCTCGGCCGTTCAGGGCGGCGGCGACGACCGGCCAGAAAACGGCCTCCTGCCTGCTGCGCTCGATCGGGAAAAAATGCAGGAAATCGAGCTTGTATTCGAGTTGGGTCGAACCGATCAAATCGGCCACGGCCGCTTCCGGATGCTCCGGCGCCCGGCGCAAGGCCCGGGCCAGGCGCTCGGAGTCGGCGAGGCCGGATACCGAACGGCCGATGCCGTCGCTGACCCGTTCGTAGTAGCCGTGCGCGACGGCGAGATCGCTGCGGACCTTGGCGGCGAGCAGACGGTCGAAATAGTCGCCGCCCCAGTAGGCGAGTGCGGCGACTATCAGGGGCAGGACGACGCCGAGCGGAATCAGCGCCAGCAGCAACAGGCGCGTACGGATCGAGCGCCGGCTGGGGGGGGTCAGATGCCCCAGGCCTGGCACTTGCGATCCATGGTCTTGCGCGAGATGCACAGCCGTCGGCTGGCTTCCGACTTGTTGCCGTCGCAGGCGGCGAGAACGGCGAGAATGTGGCGTTTTTCGACGGCCGCCAGTGTTTCGTCGCTGCCGGGCGCCGTCCGGATGCCGATTTCCGGCTCGGAGCCGATATCGAACCAGCCGAGAATCAGGGAACGCTCGACCAGGTTGCGCAGTTCGCGGACATTGCCCGGCCAGTCGTAGTCGGCCAGGCGGGCGGCGGTGCGCGGGTCGAGGTCGAGCGGCGGGACGCCAAGGGCCGGCGTCAGTTGGGCCATGAAATGCTCGACGAGCAGCGGAATGTCGTCCGGCCGGTCGCGTAGCGGCGGCAGGGTGACTTCGAGTACCTGCAGGCGGTAATAGAGATCCTGGCGAAAGCGCTGGGCGGCAACCTCGATTTTCAGGTCGCGGTTGGTGGCGGCGATGACCCGTACGTCGACGGCGATTTCCTGCTCCGAGCCGACCGGCCGGATGCGCCTCTCCTCCAGTGCGCGCAGCAGCTTGGCCTGGGCGGTGGCGGGCAGTTCGGCAATTTCGTCGAGGAAGAGCGTGCCGCCGCGAGCGTAATAGAACAGGCCTTCGCGACTCTGCTGGGCACCGGTGTAGGCGCCCTTGACGTGGCCGAACAGTTCGGATTCGATCAGTTCGGCCGAGATGGCGGCGCAATTGACCGGCACGAAGGGGCCTCCGGTCCGCGGGCTCATCCGGTGCAGGGCGCGGGCGGCGACTTCCTTGCCGGTGCCGGATTCGCCGGTGAGCAGGATGGTGGCCGGGGTCGGCGCGATGCGCTTGAGGCGTTCGCAGACCTTGAGCATCGGCTCCGACTGGCCGATGATGCCTTCGATGTCGGCAGCGCGGGTGCTGATTTCGCGGCGCAGCACGAAATTTTCACGAGCCAGGCTGGAGCGTTCGAAGCAGCGCTGGATAGCGTTCAAGACCACGGCCAGCGAGAAGGGCTTGAGCAGGAAATCGGCGGCACCGGCGCGCAGGGCGTCGATGGCGGTGTCGAGATCGGCATAGGCGGTCATCAGGACGACGTCGCCGGCGTAACCGTCCTGCCGGAGTTCGTGCAGCCAGTCGATACCCGAGCAGCCGGGCAGGGCGATGTCGAGGACGATCAGATCATAGTGCCGGCGCTTGAACATCGGCCGCGCCTGTTCGACGCTGCCGGCGCATTCCGCGATGCCGCAGCGCGTGCTCAGTGCGCGCTGCAGGAAACTCTGCATGCCTTGCTCGTCGTCGACGACGAGTACCGAGTATTCCTGCCAGGGTGCTGTCTTGGTCTCATCCATAGCGTAGTCGCTTGTCGGTTGCTTTCGGTCCGGGCAATTTTCGCACGGCAGGCGATGCTCTGCCTGCCACAGTTCGTTCGCCACCGTCAGAAAAACGGCGAGTCGCCATCGTCCGGCCCGGGTTATGATGTCGCCTGCGGTCTGCGTACCGCATTGAATCGGTGGCGTCCCCGGCGCCTTGTAAGCTGCCGTGAAATCCGCACGGTGGCGGTTGTTGGTCAAATCGGAGTGGACAATGAAATTTTCTACCTGGCGCCGCCTGGCGCTCAAGGGCGCGCTTGCCTGCGTTGCCGCTGCCGCTGTTTCCGCCTCCTGCCTGGTCAGTGCCGACGAGGCCGTCCTTCGCGTGTCGGCCATTCCCGACGAGGCGCCGACCGAACTGCAGCGCAAGTTCGCACCCCTCGGCAAATACCTCGCAGCACAGACCGGCATGAAGGTCGTGTTCACGCCGGTATCAGACTACGCGGCCGTGGTCGAAGCGCTGGCGACGAAGAAAATCGATCTCGCCTGGCTCGGCGGCTTTACCTTTGTCCAGGCCAAGGTCCGCACCAAGGGAACGGCTATCCCCATTGTCCAGCGCGAGGAGGATGCCAGGTTCACCTCCAAGTTCATTACCGCCGATCCCGGCATCAAGTCGCTGGCCGATCTCAAGGGCAAGACCTTCGCCTTCGGTGCGCCGTCGTCGACCTCGGGCAGCCTGATGCCGCGTTTTTTCCTGCAGCAGGCGGGCCTCGATCCGGAAAAGGACTTCAAACGCATCGCCTACTCCGGCGCGCACGATGCGACGGCGGCTTTCGTCGCCGCCGGCAAGGCCGAAGCCGGCGTTCTCAACGCCTCGGTCTGGGACAAGCTGGTCGAGACCGGCAAGGTCGATACCGACAAGCTGCATGTCTTTGCCACCACCCCGCCGTATTTCGACTACAACTGGACGGTGCGCGGCGATCTCGACCCGGTGCTGGTCAGGAAGCTGACCGATGCCTTCCTGAAACTCGATCCGGCCAAGCCGGAAGACATGGAAATCCTCAAGCTGCAACGGGCTGGCCGATTCATTCCGACCAGGAAGGAAAACTACGAAGGCATCGAAAAGGCGGCCCGTTCGGCCGGCCTGCTGAAGTAAGCCCGGGGCCATGGCTTTCCGTCTGAACGGCGTGGGGCTGGCCTACGCCAACGGCTTTGACGCGCTCAAGGGCATCACGCTGCAGGCCGCACAAGGCGAGCGCATCGCCCTGATCGGCCCCTCCGGCGCCGGCAAGACCTCGCTGCTGTCGGTGCTCGGCACGGCCTGGGCGCCGACGGTCGGGACGGCCGAAATTCTGGATGCCGGCGACAGGCCCCGGTCGGCTGCAGCCCTCGCCCGATTGCGCGCCCGCATCGGCACCATCCATCAATCACCGCCGATTCCCGGACGGCAGCGCGCGGTGACGGCGGTCCTGGCCGGTCGCCTGGGCCGCTGGCCGGCCTGGAAGTCGCTGGCCTCGCTGATCTACCCGCTGGATATTCCCGGTGCCGGGGCCGCTCTCGATCGCGTGGACCTGGCCGACAAGCTTTTCGCCCGCTGCGACCAGCTTTCCGGCGGCCAGTTGCAGCGTGTCGGCATCGCCCGCGTGCTCTATCAGCAGCCGGACCTGATCCTCGCCGACGAACCGGTATCGGCCCTTGATCCGGCCCTGGCCCTGGCCACCATCCGTCTTTTGATCGCCGACGCCGAAGCCCGCGGCGCGACGCTGGTCGCCAGCCTGCATGCGGTCGACCTGGCGATCGGCAATTTTTCGCGCATCGTCGGCGTCAAAGCCGGGCGCATCGCCTTCGACCTGCCGGCCGGCGAAGTCGGCATACCGCTGCTGCACGAACTGTACGCCGGTGAAGGCGGGGAACTGCCGGTGCAGGCGCACGAACCGCATTTCCTGTCGCAAGCCGCAGCCAACGACGCGGCCACCCGTGCCGCATGCTGCTGAATCCGTCCGCTCGCGACCCGGCTGCCCGTTCCCGCCTGATCGCGGCCCTGACGGTGCCGGTCGTCCTCTGGCCGCTCTTCCGGGCGGCCGAGGTCGAGCCGGGGGCGCTCTTCGACCCGGATAACCTGAAGGTCATCGGTCATTTTCTCGCCGCCTTCCTGCCGCCGGAAAGCGGCGCCGAATTTCTCGGCTACCTGGCCAGGGCAACGCTGGAAACCCTGGCCATCGCCACCGCCGGCATGGTGCTGGCCTTCCTGCTCGCCGTTCCCCTGGCCTATCTGGCGACCGGGGCCGGGCGCGAGCAGCCGACCCTGAACCCGTTGACGCGAAGCCTGCTCACCGTCCTGCGTGGCATCCCCGAACTGGTCTGGGCCCTGCTCTTCGTCCGCGTTTTCGGTCTCGGCCCGGCGGCCGGCGTGCTGGCCCTGGGCCTGACCTACGGCGGCATGCTGGCCAAGGTCTACGCCGAAATCCTCGAATCGGTCGACGCGGCCCCGGCCCGCGTCCTCCGCCACAACGGCGCCGGCCGGCCGCTGGCCATGCTCTACGGACTGCTGCCGCTGGCCTCGAAGGAACTGGCGTCGTACACCGTGTATCGCTGGGAGTGCGCCATCCGCGCCTCGGTGGTCATGGGCTTTGTCGGCGCCGGCGGGCTCGGTCAGTTGATGGATCAGGCGATGAAAATGCTCAACGGCGGCGAGGCGGCCACCATCCTGCTCACCTTCATGCTGCTGGTTTTTTCGGCTGACGGCCTGTCCGGCTGGCTGCGCCGGAGTCTCGACCGGCCGCCGGCCAATCGCCCCTCGCCCTTCGGCGGGCGCAGCGCCTTTTTCGGGTTGGCCCTGCTCGCCGGGGCGGTCGCCAGTTTCAAGTACCGGGACATCGACCTGGCGTCCCTGTGGCGTCTGGAAGCCGTCAACAGCATCGGCACCTTCGTCGCCGACTTCTTTCCGCCCGACCTGTCCGCCGACTGGCTTGACAAGGTCGCCAGAGGGGTCTGGGAGACGCTGGCCATTTCGGTGGTCGGCACCCTGCTCGCCGCCGTCGCCGGCATGCTGCTCGCCTTGCCGCGTCGATGGATGCCATTCACCGTCCTGCTCAACACCCTGCGTTCGGTGCCCGAGCTGGTCTGGGCGACGATGACCGTGCTCGCCGTCGGTCTCGGTCCCTTCGCCGGCGCCCTGGCCCTGGCCTTGCACACCGCCGGCGTTCTCGGCCGCCTTTATGCCGAGGCGCTGGCCAACGCGCCGCCGGCCGCCGGCTGCGCCCTCCGCCTGGCCGGCGCGCCCGGTAGTCCGGCTTTCTGCTATGGCACCCTGCCCGGCGCCGCACCCCAGTTGGTCGCCTACACCCTCTATCGCTGGGAAATGAATATCCGCATGGCCGCCATCCTCGGTTTTGTCGGCGCTGGCGGCCTGGGCCAACTGCTCTATGTCGAACTCTCCCTTTTTCACCAGGCCCGGGCGTCGACGGTGATCGTCGCCATGCTGCTGCTGTCGATTGCGGTCGATCAGGCCAGCGCCTGGCTGCGCCGGAAAATGCACTGAACTGTCCCGAAAATGCCCTCGCCATGGGCTCCGGGATGACTGTTTCGGCGCTCGGTCCTTGGACAAAATGTCTCACTTGGCCGGTCGATGGACAAAATGTCGCAATTCATCGCCATTGCTAAAAGTATCAATTGCTCATTGTTCAATGACTTGCGCCCAGTGGCACGCTCATTGCACTGTTTCTCTCTTGCGACATGGGGTCGCATGAGGAGGAAGAATTCAAATGAACATGAACAGGCGACAGTTCTTCAAGGTCTGCTCCGCCGGGCTCAGCGGGTCGTCCATCGCATTGATGGGTTTCTCGCCGACCGCTGCCCTGGCGGAAGTACGCACCTACAAGCTCGCCCGCGCCATTGAAACGCGCAATACCTGCCCGTATTGCTCCGTGGCCTGCGGCCTCCTGATGTACTCGATCGGCGACAAGTCGAAAAACGTCCATCAGGAAATCATCCATATCGAAGGCGACCCGGACAATCCGGTCAATCGCGGCTCGCTCTGCCCCAAGGGCGCCGGCCTGCTCGATTTCGTGCACAGCCCGAGCCGCCTGAAGTACCCGGAGGTGCGGGAAGCCGGCAGCAACGAATGGAAGCGCGTTTCCTGGGATGAGGCCTTCACCCGCATCGCGACCCTGATGAAGGAAGACCGCGACGCCAACTTCATCGCCAAGAACGCCGACGGCGTCACGGTCAATCGCTGGCTGAGCACCGGGTTCCTGGCCGCTTCGGCCTCCAGCAACGAATCGGGATACATCACCCACAAGGTCGTCCGCTCGACCGGGATGATCGCCTTCGACAACCAGGCGCGTGTTTGACACGGTCCGACGGTAGCCAGTCTGGCTCCGACATTTGGCCGTGGCGCAATGACCAACCACTGGGTCGACATCAAGAACGCCGATGTCGTGCTGGTGATGGGAGGCAATGCCGCCGAAGCGCACCCGGTAGGATTCAAGTGGGTTATTGAAGCGAAGAAGCAGAACAAGGCGAAACTGGTCGTCGTCGACCCGCGTTTCACGCGCTCGGCCTCGGTTGCCGATTTCTACGCGCCCCTCCGTACCGGCACCGACATCGCCTTTTTGGGCGGCGTCATCAATTACCTGTTGACCAACGACAAGATTCACCACGAATACGTCAAGGCCTATACCGACTTCAGCTTCCTGGTCTCCGAGAATTATTCCTTCGAGGAAGGGCTGTTCTCCGGCTACAACGCGGAGAAGCGCAGCTACGACCGCTCCGGCTGGCATTACGTGAAGGGCGAGGACGGTTACGTCAAGACCGACCCGACGTTGCAGGACCCGCGTTGCGTCTATCAGCTGATGAAGCGGCACTACAGTCGCTACACGCCGGAGATGGTGGAAAAGATCTGCGGCACGCCGAAAGCGGCCTTCCTCAAGGTGGCCGAACTGATGGCCTCGACGGCCGGCGGCGAGCGCACGATGACCATCCTGTACGCACTGGGCTGGACCCAGCACTCGCAGGGCTCGCAGATGATCCGCACCGGGGCCATGGTGCAGTTGTTGCTCGGCAACATCGGCATGGCCGGCGGCGGCATGAATGCCCTGCGCGGCCACTCGAACATCCAGGGTCTGACCGACCTCGGCCTGATGTCCAACCTCTTGCCGGGTTACATGACCCTGCCCGGGGACAAGGAAACCGACTACGCCGCCTACATCGCCAAGCGGGCGCCCAAGCCGCTGCGCGCCAACCAGCTTCACTACTGGCAGAATTAC
>JAJXVG010000169.1 GCA_021782315.1 Pseudomonadota bacterium
AAAGTTTTGCTGCCTATCTGGCCAAGAACTACCTGGCCAAGGAAGGCTATCGGCCAGACACCGTTGAAGAAGCTGCGCTTCTGATCGACGCTGCGGATTTCGTCCTGACCTACTCGGATGGCCTGAATTTTCGGATCGTCTGTATCGTCGACCGGGAGTCCCACCCCGACAAGACCTTTTCCCTGACACCGGAGCAGGTCCGGGAAATCGCCAAGGCCTGTCGCCGCCACACCGGGACGATCTACCATGCCAAGATTCCCGCCGAAATCCGGGTCATCGAAGTCTCTTCCTCCCCGGCCGCGAGTGATGACCTGGCGCGACTGAGCGGCTACACACGAGGCGGTCTGTTTGCCAAAGGCCAGGTGTCCGCCTGGCACATTTCGACCGCCGAAAAGACGGTCTGGAGCAATTATTTTGCCAATGGCTTGTTCGCTGGTCGCAAGTTCATTGAAAAGCTCCTCCGCTCGCCGCGCATCGGTGACGAACACCTGTTTGAGCCTCAGACCGTTTCCGTGGAGAAAACGAAATTTCCTCTGGTGACCTGCGCGCTGATCGCCGTGATGGCGGCAATCTTCGGCGCCGAATATGTGTTCCCGGTCGGGAAATCCGCGGAAGGTCTTTCTCCTGGTCTGGAAACGCTGGTTGCGTTGGGTGGTTTGAACGGCAATCTCGTGGCGGACGGCGAATGGTTCCGGCTGTTTTCGTCCATCTTCCTGCACGGTGGATTCGCCCACATTCTGATGAATGGCATAGCCCTGTATATGGCGGGCAGTATCCTCGAAGGCCTTATCGGCCGCCGCCATTTTCTGTCCTTGTTCGCCATTGGCGGACTGGGTGGCGGCCTGGCCTCCATCCTCCTGAATCCGCCGTACATCGTTTCGGTCGGGGCATCCGGTGCGATCATGGGATTGCTTGCGGCAGTCTTCGTCTTCAGCTTCCGTTTTCCCAACGGCGTGAACCGCGCCCAGTTGCAGATGACCAGCATGCAGATGCTGCTTCCTTCGCTCTTACCCATTTTCTGGGCTGCCGAGTCACATGTGGATTACGCCAACCACCTGGGTGGGGCGATTGCCGGGGCACTGGCGGCCATCGCCTTGATGAAGAGCTGGAGCCGGACCGAAAGCATGCCCGGCTTGGCCAAACTCGCATCCGGGCTGCTGGTGGGCTGGCTGGCGGTTCTGGGCTACTCGGGGCTGGCCGTGGCGAGCACTTATTCGGACACCGTCGTTGCTCTTCAAATGATTCCCGCTGACCAGATGCCGCAATCGCAGGCTGAAATGAGCAAGCACGCAGAACGGCTGGTCCAGGAGTATCCAAAGGATCCCAGTGCGCATTGGTTCCTTGCCATGCTCATGCTCATGCTCGAACAGGGAGATCATCTCAAGACGGCGGAAGCGCTTCGTGAGGGATTGGATGCCGGTCGGCAGCTCGGCCGGCGATTCAACCCGGAACTGCGTTCGTTGATGCAGGGGGTGTTGGCGCTGCTCACCGCTGAAAAAGGCAATCTCGAAGAGGCCAGGTCGTTAGCAAAGGATGAATGCGCGAAACAGTCCCCGATTAGCGAAGAACTGGTCACCGCCGGGGTGTGTAGTTGAAGGCCGGCATAGGCAACTGATCCGAAACCTCTGACGATTCCAAACACCCATGTTCAACAAACGAGCCCCAGAGAATTTTCCATATCGGCCGAGGGTGAGGTGCGGCAAACCGAACAGCGTTTGAGCACCCAGGGTCGTGATGGTGCCAAGCCGCGCCCCGGTAAATAAAAGAGGGACGCCCGCATCATCCGCACCCTGGCCGCCGGCGGCCCGGCCCAGTAAGGCCTCGCGCGCCGGCCGGGCGAGCGTTTATACGACGCCCTGACTGGCCAGGTAATCCTCGTAGCCGCCGAGGTAGTCGATGATCCGGCCGTCGTTCTTGACTTCCAGCACCCGGGTAGACAGCGAGGAGACGAATTCACGGTCGTGCGAGACGAAAACCAGGGTGCCGGGGAATTTTTCCAGGCCGCTGTTGAGCGCCTCGATCGATTCCATGTCGAGGTGGTTGGTCGGTTCGTCCATCAGCAGCACGTTGTGTTTCGACAGCATCAGCTTGCCGAACAGCATGCGGCCCTGCTCGCCGCCGGAAATGACGTTGACCGGCTTCTTGACCTCGTCGCCGGAGAACAGCAGGCGGCCGAGGGTGCCGCGGATCAGGGTTTCCAGGTCGCCGCCGTCCTCGATGGTGGCGCGGGCGTAGCCGGCGATCCATTCGGTCAGGCTCTGCTCGCCGGCGAACTGGGCGCTGTGGTCCTGGGCGTAGTAGCCCGGATAGGCCTTTTCGGCCCACTTGATGGTGCCGAACTGCGGCGACACCTCGCCCATCAGCAGTTTCAGGAAGGTGGTCTTGCCGACGCCGTTTTCGCCGATCACGGCAATCCGCTCGCCGGCATTGATGGTCAGCGTCAGATTGTTGAAAATCTTGCGCTCGCCGCCTTCGTAGGTGAAGGACATGTTCTCGATCTCGACCGCCTGGCGGTGCAGCTTCTGCTTTTCGTCGTAGTCGAAGCGAATCCACGGGTACTGGCGCGACGACGGCTTGACGTCCTCCGGCTTCAGCTTGTCGATCAGCTTCATGCGGCTGGTCGCCTGCTTGGCCTTGGAAGCGTTGGCCGAGAAACGGCGGACGAAGGTCTGCAATTCGGCGATGCGCTCCTTGGCCTTGGCGTTGGCATTCGACTGGCGCTCGCGGGCGGCCTGGGCGGCTTCCATGAAATCGTCGTAATTGCCTGCGTAGGTGGTGATCTTGCCGTAGTCGAGGTCGGCCATGTGGGTGCAGACCTGGTTCAGGAAGTGGCGGTCGTGCGAGATGATGATCATCGTCGAATCGCGGTTGTTGAGCACGTCCTCCAGCCAGCGGATGGTGTTGATGTCGAGGTTGTTGGTCGGTTCGTCGAGGAGCAGGATGTCCGGATTGGCGAACAGGGCCTGGCAGAGCAGTACGCGCAGCTTCCAGCCGGGCGCCACCTGGCTCATCGGGCCGTTGTGCTGTTCGATCGGGATACCGACGCCGAGCAGGAGTTCGCCAGCCCGCGATTCCGCCGTGTAACCGTCGAATTCGGCGAACTGGTGCTCGAGGTCGGCGGCCTTCATGTAGTCGTCTTCGGTCGCTTCCGGATTGGCGTAGATGGCGTCGCGCTCGCTCATGCAGGCCCACATTTCCTCGTGGCCCATGAGCACGACGTCGAGTACGCGCATGTCTTCGTAGGCGAACTGATCCTGCTTCAGGTAGGCCATGCGCTCGTGCTTGTCCTTCGAGACATTGCCGGCCGATGGCTCGAGCGCGCCGCACAGGATTTTCATGAATGTCGATTTGCCGGCTCCGTTGGCGCCGATCAAACCATAGCGATAACCCTCGCCGAATTTGACATTGACGTTCTCGAACAGGGGCTTAACCCCGAACTGCATGGTGATGTTGGCGGCGACGAGCACTGGAATTCCGATCTCTGAAAAGCTGTAAGACAAGGGGCTGAATTTTACCTTTTTTCAAGCACTTGCGGCTACGCCACTGGACGAACATGAAATTTTTGGCATAATTGCCAATCTTGGAGGAATCAGCATGGATCGGATTTTTCGCGTTGCCGTCGTCGAGGACAACCCGCCGCAGCGGATGATCGTCACCCGACTTCTGGAGAATGAGTACGCTATCGAAGCCTTTGAGAGCGGCGCCGCCTTCCTGGCCAGCAATACCTCCTTCGACGCCGTGCTGCTCGATATCGAGATGCCGGAGCTGAGCGGTTACGATACCTGCCGCCGCTTCCGCGAGGGATCGCGCAACGCGGAAATCCCGGTCATCTTCGTTTCCGCCCACGACACGGCGCCCGAACGCGTCGCAGCCTACGAGGCTGGCGGGGACGATTTCGTCACCAAGCCGATTGCCGCCCACGAGCTGAACCACAAGCTGCGCTCGGCCATCGAATACCACGAGCGGGTGCGCGCGCTGACCAGCCAATCATCCGATGCCCAGCGCATCGCTTTCACGGCGATGACCAGCATGGGCGATCTCGGCGTCGTCATCGAGTTTCTGCGCAAATCGGCCTTCGCCACCAGCTATTCGACCATCGCCGCCCGGCTGATTGCGGCGATGAAGACCTGGGGTTTGCAGGGCGCGGTCCAGGTGCGCGGTCGGCACGAACAGGTCTCCCTCAACGCCGAGGGTGCGATGTCGGCCATGCAGGCCGCCGTCCTGGAAAAATTGCGCGATATCGGGCGGGTTTTCGAACTGGGTTCGCGCGCCGTGATCAACTTCGACCATGTCTCCCTGCTCGTCGAAAACCTGCCGGTGGAGGATCCGGAGAAGGTCGGCCGCCTGCGCGATCACCTGGCGGTCCTGGCCGAAAGCGCCGACATGCGAACCGCGGCGCTCGACGCGGCGAACGAGCGGACGCAACAAAAACTGGCCGTGGAAGCGACCATGGCCGAATTGCAGAATGCGACACAGCACATCGCCTCGCGAACCAGCGGCAGTCTCCGCAAGAACCAGACGAACGTCCTCGAATCGATCGAACAACTGGCCCGCACCATCGCGACGCTGGGTCTGACCGACACCCAGGCCGGCTACCTCGACGACCTGATCCACCATGCCGAAGAGGAGGCCGAGAGCTATTTCGACGCGGTGGCCCAGAGCGACAGCGAATTCACCGAGGTGCTGACCCGCCTGCAACGTCTGGCGGTAGCCGACTACCGCCTGTAGGGGAGCGATTCGGCGAAGCCGGGTGTAAGATGCAGGCACAAAAAAATGCATCGGGATTGAGATACAGCCTATGGTTCCCCACCTCACCACCGCCCTCACCGGCCCCCTGCTCGAACTGGAACGCAAGTTCCTGGCCAGCAGCACCCAGATAGAACACTGGCTGCGCGGCCAGTGGCAGGAACACACGCCGCCGTTCTACTCGTCCTGCGACCTGCGCAACTCCGGTTTCAAGCTGGCTCCGGTAGACACCAACCTCTTCCCCGGCGGTTTCAACAACCTCAATCCCGCCTTCCTGCCGCTCTGCGTGCAGGCGGCGATGAGCGCCATCGAGAAATTCTGTCCGGAAGCGCGCAGCCTGCTGCTGATTCCCGAAAATCATACGCGCAACCAGTTTTACCTGCAGAACGTTGCCCAGATCGCCGCCATCCTCAAGCAGACCGGCCTGAATGTCCGGCTCGGCTCGATGCTGCCGGAAATCACCCGACCGACGACCATCGACCTGCCGAACGGCCAGCAACTGCTGCTCGAACCGCTGGTCCGGACCGGCAACCGCCTCGGGCTGGATGGCTTCGATCCCTGCGCCATCCTGCTCAACAACGACCTGTCAGCCGGCATTCCGGAAATCCTGACCGGCCTCAACGACCAGGTCGTCCTGCCGCCCGTCCATGCCGGCTGGGCGGTGCGCCGCAAATCCAATCACTTCGCGGCCTACGACGAAGTGGCCAACGATTTTGCCCAGGCCATAGGCATCGATCCGTGGCGCATCAACCCGGCCTTCTCGGTCTGCCGCAGCGTCAATTTCCATGAGCGCCAGGGTGAGGAATGCCTGGCCGCCAACGTCACGGCCGTGCTCGACATCGTTCGCGAGAAATACAAGGAATACGACATTCACGAGACGCCTTACGTCGTCGTCAAGGCCGACGCCGGCACCTATGGCATGGGCGTCATGACCGTCCGCAACGTCGACGAAGTCATCGCCCTCAACCGCAAGCAGCGCAACAAGATGAGCGTCGTCAAGGAAGGCCTCGAAGTTTCCGAGGTACTGATCCAGGAAGGTGTTCACTCTTTCGAAACCCTGAACGAGGCGGTTTCCGAACCGGTCATCTACATGATCGACCGTTACGTCGTCGGCGGTTTCTACCGGGTCCATACCGGGCGGGGCAAGGACGAGAACCTCAACGCACCGGGCATGCACTTCGAACCGCTGGCCTTCGAAACCGGCTGCAATCTCCCGGACTACGGCTGCAACAACCCGGATGCCGCACCCAACCGTTTCTACGCCTACGGCGTGGTCGGCCGCCTGGCCTGTCTGGCAGCGGCCATCGAACTGGAACGCACGGCGCCGGAAGCAGTCTGAGTCGGCATGACGCAACAGCTGCATTTCGAAAAACACCTGCTCGGCGGCAGCAGCCAGTCGCTGAGACTGGCTTTCGTCCTCGACCCGCTGGTCGAACTGAAGGCCTGGAAGGATTCGTCGATCGCCATGATGCGTTCGGCCGAAAACCACGGCCACGACGTCTACGCCATCGATACCGCCACCCTCGGCTGGCGCAAGCCGGAGCAAGGCCAAGCCGGCGGCGTGTACGGCGAAGCCGTGCACCTCCACATGCGGCCCGACGACCATGACTGGTACCGCGAAACCGGTCGCGAATGGATACCGCTGAAAGCCTTCGACGCGGTCGTCATGCGTAAGGATCCGCCTTTCGATTTCGAGTACCTGACGGCCACCTGGCTGCTGGAAAAGGCCGAGGCCGATGGGGTCAGGGTTTTCAACCGGCCGCGGGCGCTGCGCGATCATTCCGAAAAGCTGGCGATCATGGAATTCGCCCAGTTTGCCCCGTCGACCGCGGTCAGCCGCGACATGGCGCAGATCCACCACTTCATCGACGAACAGCGCGACGTCATTCTCAAACCGCTCGACGGCATGGGCGGCAGCCAGATTTTTCGCGTCCACCGCAACGACCCGAACCGCAATGTCATCGTCGAGACCCTTACCCAGGAAGGCAAGCGGACCATCACCGCGCAACGTTACCTTCCCGAAATCAGCCAGGGCGACAAACGCATCCTGCTCATTGCCGGCAAGCCCGTGCCCTTTTGCCTGGCCCGCATCCCGAAAGCCGGCGAAACGCGGGGCAACCTGGCCGTCGGCGGCACCGGCGTCGCCCTCGAACTGTCGGCCCGCGACCGGGAAATTGCCGAAGCCCTCGGCCCCATTCTTTTCAAGCGCGGCTTGATGCTGGTCGGTA
>JAJXVG010000170.1 GCA_021782315.1 Pseudomonadota bacterium
AGTTCGGTGGTCTGTTGCGTGGACAACGGCAGCGGCGGGATACCGAGGGCTGCACGTTCAGCGAAATGGGCGCGATAGGCTTCAAGCACGGCGACTTCCTTTCGTAAAGGGTTGCTCTGGGGAAACGAATATTTTACGACAACGGCGGCAGCCCGATAGTTCGAAAACACCGCGCCACCGCTGCGACTTGCGGGTCTTATATATTTTATATGTTATATCACCTTCAAGGCTAGACCCGGCTGCTGCAAAGAGCCACTGCAGAAGGCATTGCCCATTTTTTAGGCACAAAGGCCAAATCCTTTGTGCCTCAATTAATTACGACGTCTGTCCCGAGCTTATCCACAAGCTTGTCCGACTTCGGTGGGGATAAACGATATTTATTGTCTAGCGCGGCATAACCTGGCGAGGATCAACTGTTATGCCTCATCACGAAATCCGAAACGCCTCATTCCGGACCGGGCAAATCGCAGGGATCGACTCACGCCCTCGTTTGCCGCAAGACTGCGAGCAGCAGAAGAGGCACAAAGCTTCGTCCAGCGTCGGCCGGAAACCCAGCTTGCGATAGAAACCGCCCCCCCGATCATCCCTGGCATTGACCACTACCGCATAAAGACCCACGCGCTCGGAAAAATCGAGCGCAAGATGCAGCGCAAACGCCAGCAACTCGTGGCCAACACCCTGCCCTTGCCAGCGCTTATCCACCGCCAGCCGCCCGATACGCAGAATCGGCACCGGGTAACGCGGCAGCTTCAGATCTGAAGGAAGTTCGCTAGCAGCTACTTGCCCGACGCTGACCGTGACAAAGCCGGAAATGACATCCCCGCCATCCGCCAAGGCGACATAGGTCTTCCCGATGCCCTTGCGTTGTTGCTGCCCGGCGTGCCGGGAAAGAAAATCGTTGAGCGCAGCGACACCGCAATCGAAGCTATCGCGACCGGCATGGCCATCCAGCAGTTCGATGCGAAGCGCCATCTAGTGGTCTGCTTCGTGATTGGCGAGCCGGGGTGAAAGCGCCGAATTTGTGTCCCTGGCTAGGCGCGAACCGCAGCAATAGCCGCAGCTATTGCCAGGATGATCAACAACGCCAAGGGCGCAAAGGCAAGCTTTCATGGATCGTCTAATTGCGCAGCAGACCACTAACGTCGCGCCATCAGGTCGCGCAAGGTTTTGGTCGGCTTCGCCGGGTTTTCGCAGGCCGCAACGAATTCATCGAAAGCATGTTCCTCGCGCCATCATCCAAAGCGTCACACCCAATTCAATACCGAGGACGCGCAGAATTTCGTGGAAACGAACTCTTTGCAGGAAACGGCCGAATCCGGTTCAGCTTATCTGGCCGAGGGTGAAACAATTTTCCGCGACAGGGCAAGCCCCGGCCGAAAAATTGATGCGGTTTTTGTTGACCGCCCAATCAATCGCTCCGGACGGCTCGCCCCCGGGCGGGTCAAAACGCCGCCAAGCTCCATGACAGAAGGATGGGCGCGAAATTCAACTTGTTAATGCCAATGCGAACCATTATCATTCGCGACAATTTAAAGTCACCCCGGGGGTTCCTATATGAAAAAACATCTCATCGCTGCAGCGCTATCCACCTTGTGCACTACCGCTGTATGGGCAGCAGAGCCGACACTCGAAGAGAAGGTTCAAATCCTGCAGGACGAACTGGATGCATTAAAAGCCCAGATGGCGCAGATGACCAAGCCGGCGGCGCAGAGCAATACCGCCTCGCTGCCGGCTCCGCTCAGGGCGGATAGCCCCTCTTCGATCATCACCACCGCCCCCTCCGCCATCGTCAATGCCGGCCCGGCGACCACTATCGGCGGTTATGGCGAACTGAACTACAACCGCTACAGCAACAACGGCCGCAACAGCGAAGCCGATTTGCGGCGCTTCGTCCTGTTCTTCGGCCATCGTTTCAACGACAGCCTGCGCTTCGTTTCCGAACTGGAACTCGAGCATGGCGTCACCAGCGCCAGCGACGCCGGCGAAACCGAAATTGAGCAGGCCTACCTCGACTACCGTTTCAACGATGCCGTCAACGTCAAGGCCGGCCTGTTCCTGATACCGCTCGGCCTGCTCAACGAAACCCACGAACCGCCAACCTATTACGGCGTCGAACGGAACGAGGTCGAAACCCGCATCATTCCGACAACCTGGCGCGAAGGCGGCATCGGCGTCTTCGGCGAAGTCGCCCCCGGTCTGCGCTACGACCTGGGGATCACGACTGGCTTCAATTCCGGAAAGGAAGCCGACCCAGCCACCGGCTATCGGGAATGGCACCAGGAAATGAGCTTGTCGCGCGCCCACGACCTGAGCGTGTACGCCGCGCTCAATTACCGAGGCATTCCCGGCCTCCTGGTCGGCGGCGGCATTTTCAGCGGCAATACCGGTCAGAACGGCTATACCGACCGCACGACACCCCAGCAACCCCTGCTCGCCGGCGTCAGCGCCCGGCTGACCCTGTGGGATATCCATGCCAAATACGCCATTGGCAAACTCGAACTGCAAGGCCTATATGCCAGAGGCAATCTGGGCGACGCCGGAATCGTCTCGGCGGCCGAATCGGCCGTCGCCGGCAAGAACGTCGCCGTCGCCAAATCGCTTTACGGCTGGTACGGCCAGGCGGCTTACCATGTCTGGCAATTCGGCGATTACGACCTGGCGCCCTTCGTCCGCTACGAAAAATACAATACGCAACAGACGGTGGCCGACGGCTACAGCGCCGATCCGCTGAATAACGAGCGGGTCGTCACCACCGGCTTCAACTTCAAGGTGCATCCGCAGGTCGTCCTCAAGGCGGATTACCAGAAGTACAAGGCGGACAACAGCAAGGATCGCTTCGATCTGGGCGTCGGCTACATGTTCTGAGCTTGAGCGGGGAAGCGTCTTCCTGCCTGTAAAATACCTGGGCGGCCCCTTGCCGCCCTTTTCACACGACGAAAGCCCGGGGATGATTTCACTATCGACTATCCGATCGCTGTACCGCATGCTCGCACCGCCGGCCGCCTGCCTAGCGGTGGCCCTCCCCGGCCCTGCGGCGGCAGCGGAGCAGGCCTACCTGGAACCGTCGGCCTTCATCGCGCAAGCTTTCCCCGGAACGACGGCCCAGGTCAAGCTGCTTTGGATCACTCCTAAGATTCATGCCGAGACCGTCCGCATTCTCGGCCACGAACCCGCCCAACTGCGACAGAAGTATTGGACCGACGGCGAAAAGAGCGCCTGGATTCTCGACGAGATCGGCAAGGAAGACGCCATTACCGCCGGATTCGTCGTCAAGGACGGGCATATCGAACAGGCCCGCGTGCTGATCTACAGGGAATCGCGCGGCGGTGAAATTCGCTATCCCGCCTTCGTTGCGCAATTCGAGGGGGCAAAGTTGGCCGATGGGCTGTACCTCGACAAGCAGATCGACGGCATTTCTGGCGCCACCCTGTCGGTCAACGCCATGCTGCGCATGTCCCGCGAGGCACTCTACTTTGCCCGGACTGCTGCTGCCAAATGACCCGCGCCCCGCTCCTCTCCCGACTCCTGCGCCGTTGGCACCGACGGATCGGCCTGGCCGCGGCGGGCTTTTTCTCCATCCTCGCCATCACCGGCTTGCTGCTCAATCACGGCGACAGCTTCGCCCTCGACAGCCTCCGGGTCGGCACCCCCTGGCTGATGAACTGGTACGGCTTGAAACCGGCGGTCCCCGAGCGGGGCTTCGCAGAGGACGGTTTGCTCTTTGTCGCCCAAGGCGAAACCTGGGTTCTCGGCGGCCACAGCTTGAAGGCCGGGCACGGCGAACCGGTCGGCATGGTGCACGCCGCCGGCCTGGTATGGATAGCGACCAACGACGAAATAGACATTTTCGACGCAGCCGGCCGGCCGGTGGACATAATCGAACGCGACCTGCTGCCGGGTACGCCGCTTCGCCGCATAGGCAGCAGAAACGGGCAATTGCTGGCGATCATCGGCGGCGATTCCTTCGCCACTTCCGACGGCATCTCCTGGAAACGCCTGGCCCGCGACGAGAGCGCGGCATGGTCCCACCCGCAGGCCCTGAGCGTCGGCGAACAGCAGGCCCTCGCCCCGTTTTTCGCACCCACCCTGCCTTTTCAGCGCATCGTGGCCGATGTACATAGCGGCCGGATCTTCGGCCGCTACGGCATATTGCTCGTCGACGGCCTGGCCGTGGCGCTCCTGCTCCTGGCCGGCAGTGGCGTATGGATATATCTCAAGAACCGGGGCAGTCGGACCAGGGCCACGAAATCGGCCGCCATCGCCAAACCTCCCGATCTCCGCTGAACGGCAAGTACGCCGCGGCGACCCGCCCTGCGAACCGTATGACGACACGCCACCTTTCCGGCACGGCGATCCGCAATCGACGATGACGGTTGCGGTCGCAAAATAGAGCCCCCCCCGATCGCCAAGCGAAATAAGGCGCCAATTCTTGCAAAGATTCGGCCGCCGAGGAATAATGCGAATGATTTTTATTCGAAGACGAGTCATGAACTACGCGCTCACCCAACTATCTCCCGGACAGGGAGCCTGCATTGCGGCCTTGCATGCCGCGGAAGCGCTTCAGCATCGACTCGCCGCCCTCGGCTTTCGTATCGGCAAACGAATCACGATGGTCAGACGCGCCGCCTTCGACGGACCGCTGCATGTCCGCATCGACCAGACCGACATCATCATCCGGCGGGTTGATGCCGCATGCGTTGAACTACGGCCAGCCACGGACACGCATTCCTCGGTTGCCGCTTCTTGAAACGGATCGCCCTCCTCGGCATGCCCAATACGGGCAAGTCCACCCTTTTTAACCGCATCACCGGCGCGTCAGCCCGCGTCGGCAACTGGCCCGGCGTCACCGTCGACCTGCTCGCCGCCAAGTTGCTGATCGCCGGGCAGATGGCCGAAATCGTCGATCTGCCAGGCATCTACGACCTGCACGGCTATTCCGACGACGAAAAGCTGGTCCGTCACTTCCTGGAAACCCAGCCCATCGACCTGTTGCTGATCGCGGTCAACGCCATGCAACTGGAACGGCAACTGATTCTTGCCATGCAGCTCGCTTCGCTGGGCAAGGCCTCGGTCATCGCCGTCAACATGATCGACGAAGCGCGCCATGCCGGACTCGGCATAGACACCGAGCGCCTGTCGGCTGGATTGAATCTTCCCGTCGTCGCCATCAGCGCCAAGTATGGCCAGGGTCAGGCCGAACTGATGGCCGCCGTTGCGGCAAAATTACCCCAGGCTGCGCTGCCCTCGGGCAAGATGGCCGCGGAAGCGGCCAGTCGACTGGCCGAAGACGATTCTTTCGAAGTCCGCTCGGCCGAGCTGGTGGCTGCCGCCGTCGATGTGCCGCACCTGCTGCCCGAGCGATTTTCCGATCGCCTGGACCGGGTGCTGATGCACAATGTGTTCGGCCTGCCGCTGTTTTTCATTGCCATGTTTTTCGTCTTTGCCGGTGTCTTCTGGCTCGGCGCCCCGATTCAGGATGTCCTGAAAAACGCTTTCGACTGGTTTGGCGAGGCCCTGCTCAAGCCGCTGCTCGCCCCGCTGCCGGAGCTTCTCCGGGGCTTCCTGATCGACGGGCTTTACGGCGGCATTTCGACGGTCGCCGCCTTCGTGCCGGTGGTCGTGCTCTTCTTTTTCTTCATGGCCGTCGTCGAGGACTCCGGCTACCTTTCCCGCGCCGCCTACCTGATGGATGCGCTGATGGCGCGCCTCGGGCTCGATGGCCGCAGCTTCGTCATGCTGCTCATGGGCTTCGGCTGCAACGTGCCGGCCCTGATGGGAACCCGGGTCATGCGCAGTCGAGCGCTGCGCCTTCTTTCCATGCTGATCATCCCCTTCTCGCTCTGCTCGGCGCGTCTCCAGGTCTTCATCTTCATCATCGCAGCCCTATTCTCGCCGCATGCGGCGCCCTGGGTCCTGATGTCGCTCTACCTGATGAGTTTTGCCACCGCCTTCGGCACCGCGCTGATTTTCGGCCGGGGCAAGGCCTTCAGGTCCGAGGAGCCTTTTGTCATCGAATTGCCGCCTTACCGGTTCCCGACCCTGCGCCAGGTCTGGATGCGCGGCTGGCTGGAGGTCCGGCACTTTCTCCTGCGGGCGACCAAGATCATTGTCGCCGGCGTCGTCCTCGTCTGGCTGCTCACCCACCTCCCGGTCGGTGTCGAAGCCGCCAGCGCCGACAGCTATGCCGGATACCTCGGCCGCTGGATGCAACCCATCCTGTCGCCGCTCGGCATCGACGAAAAACTGACCATCGCGCTGATCTTCGGCTTCGTCGCCAAGGAGGTCGTGATCGGCGCCCTGGCAGTCATCTACGGCCTGGAGGGCAGCGCCCTGACCGAGCATATCGCCGGTAGCCTGAGCTTGATCCAGGCCTACAGCTTCATGCTGTTCTGCCTGATCTACACCCCTTGCCTGTCAACCATCGCCACCCTTAAGGCCGAGTCGCGCAGCCTGAAATTCGCCGCCCTGGCAGTCGCCTGGCCCCTGGCCCTGGCCTGGTGCGCCAGCTTTGTCTTTTACCAGGTCGCCCTCAGGCTGACCGGGCAATAAAGACCCGGCCGCCGCTCAGTCGGCGGCCAATCAACCGCCATCGCCACCCGACGCGGCCGTTGTGCCGCAGGCATGGCAGAAATGGGCAAAGGCGCTCTTGCGCTGATTGCACACGCCACAGTGGTCGAACAGGCAGATGCCGCAATGGGGGCAATAGTCGATGGCGGTATTGGCCAGGTCGACGGCTCGCTCGCAACCCGGGCACACCTTCTTGGACAGGCGGGCGAGCGCCGTGTCGTAGCTGAGTCCCCGGCGCCGCTCGACGTCCGGCATCGCCTCGGCCTGCTTCTGTTTTTCCAGGTAGCGGTTCAGGGCGAGGATGGCGTAGCGCCCGACCAGCACCGTGACGACGATACCCACCGTGTAGCGCACGTAACCGCCGTAGCTGGGCAGGTAGGGCACGAGTTCGACAAAGAA
>JAJXVG010000171.1 GCA_021782315.1 Pseudomonadota bacterium
GTTTTCCCGCTGCCAGTCCTTGATGTCGCCGACAAGATAGGTGACCCGCTGATTCGACCCGGACGCGCCCTTGCTCCCGCCTTGAATGAACACGGGACCTTGGACCGGATGGCCGGGCATCCGCATTTTGCTCAACGTGGACGGACTGACGCGCAGGAGAACGGCAGCCTCCTCGGTTGACAAGGCCGCATCGTCCGGCAGCTTGGAGAGAACGGCAAGGAGCTCAAGTTCGGCGATCTTCATGGCCGATATTTTCGCATGAAATACACTCCGCTTATCCCGTTTGGAAATGGCCAAAAGCCTTCGCGGCGAACCACATTCGGCGCAGGGCCAAGGCATCGGCAAGAGAGTTGTGCTCGGGCGTGTCCGAATCGAAGAATGACTCCCTAGCGGCATTCAACGCGGCAACATGCGTCGGCCCCATGGAGTTTGAGTCGAATCTGAGAGGCTCCCGGGCGATCATCTGCGGCCACGGCTCCAAAACGGCTTGAAGGAAGGCAAAGTCGTACTCCGGGCAGTCCGTCACCACGACAACCGCGCCCATCCCCTCGAGCCATTCGAGAACGCGGGCCCTCACCGCGCCTGGCTGGACAACAGCCGCGCCTCCCCGTAGGAGCGGCACGACGTTTTCAACAACCCACGGTGTCGCCCTTTCCGACCACGACTCCCGGGGCAACTCAAGGTACAAAGGGGGAATGCCGCCGTCCTCGGCGACGAGGCCGAGACTGATCAGCCTTGGACGGCGTTGCCCAAGCCCTGAAAACTCCGTGTCGAGAAAGACTTTGGTGCTCATGGTCCGAAACCCTACCCCAACCCCCCGCCGCCTTCCAGGGTCACCAAAGCCTCCTGCTCCTGCAGCTCGCGCAACATGCTCTTCCGGGGGCGCCCGGTCCGCGGTTTTGGCGGGGTCGGCACATGTGGGTCTGGCGCAGACAGAGGGGGGAACCCTGCCGGCTTCATCGAGTTGTATAGGTTTGGGGCGGCGGCGAAGACATACTCTTGGACCTTTTCGCCCCACTCCCTCAACAAGGCCCACTCCGGACGGCTGTACAGGGAGGTGACGGCAGCAGCCGAGTCGTCCTTTCTCAGGTCTCGGGCGGAGGCCTTGGTGTGGTTGAAAAGGGTGGACTGCACGGCCCCGGGCACGTCAAGCGCGATCATGACCGAACCCATGGTTCGACGCAGGTCGTGCGGGTTCAGGAACGGAATGCCGACCTCCTTGGCGATGGCGTCCAGAAGATACCCGCCATCGTGGTAATAGCCTGTCTTCGAATGCTTGTTCCTGGCCGGGAACACCCACTTTCTGCCCTTGCGGCCGAACCCATCGCGCAAGGACGCCTGAGCCGCCTCTTCCCTGCGTCGCTTCAAGAGGTTTGTGAGGAACGGGCCGAGCGGAATACGGTGCGCTCTTCGATTCTTGGTGATGTGCCTCGAGAAAAGCATGTAGTTCCCATAATCGGGATCGTCGTCCAACCACACGTATGAATGGTCCCCCGATCTGCGCTCCTCCTCCGAAAGCATGTCCCCCCATGTGACGGTTCCGAGTTCGCCCTTTCGGGCCCCGACGGCGAGTTCGGTGATGAGGAAGTCGACTCCCGTTCGGTTCTCGTTGTAGTCGCGCCTACCCCAAGCGGCCTCGAGGAAGACACGGAGCGTCGTCGTGGGGCCCAAGGGGTTCACCGAGTTGTTCTTGGCCTTGTCTGCATCGATCTGGTCCTTCGTGCGCCAGCGCGACTCCACCTTCAAGATGATCAGCGGATTCGTGGTCAGCACGGGATCGCGTCTGGCGACCGCGGCGTCGAGTTTCTCGCGCTCGATGGCGGAGTCGATGGCGACCGAAAGCCATCGGAAGTTCTGCTCGTTCGCGGTCGGTGCCGACTCCCGCTTTTTCTCGAAAGCGGCGAGCACCTCGTCGAGGGAGATGTCGCGGATCCGTTTGTTCATCCACCCGAGCTCGGCAAAACGTCGCTGCGCGCGACGGAAGTTCGTGATCGTGTTCGGTCTGGCGACCCGGGATTTGTCCTCGGAGTCCTCCCTGGGCGGAAGCCCCTTGTCGTAGTCGACGTCGGCGTCGTCGGGGATGCGCTGATCCATCAGGCGCCCTTTGTATCGATTCATGGCCATTTTGACCGTGATCTCGGCTGCGGATATCTCGCGCGATGTCTCGTTAGGGTTCCTCCCCGTTCCCTTGATCTCCCTCACCATATCTCTTGCCGTCTCGCGAGCCTCGTCGAGGGGCATGTCAGCGCAGTCAGCGACCTTCGAGCGGACGATCTTCCCTCCTGCGCGACGCTGGACAATGTAGGACTTCTTCCCCGTTTTGTCGGCGACGCGCAGGCCGAAACCCACCGGCGAGTTCTGGTCCGAGCAAAAAACGAAATAACCCTTACCCTCGGGATTCGGCTCGAATATGATCTTGTTTTTGTCGTCGACCCCCACCGGTTTGCTGTCCAGCCTGAGCTGTCGCACCAATGCGGTGGTGAGTTTAAAACCCTTGCTTTTCGCCATTGCAGCCTCCGAATCATGTGTCCCGGAACATACACCCAACAATATGATTTCATTGGATATTTCAGAACTTTGTTTTTTTGTGTCCTGATGAATGGACTCTACCACATGAAGTCTTGCTACAGGACACAAACGGGACACAAAAAAGCGGAATCAATCGGAACAAGACGGGTACAATGGGAACAAATCGGAATAAGAGCGCATTGCGTAAGTTACTGAATGAAAACGGATAAAGAAAAAAACTCTAGCGAAAACAAAGGGCTCGAAAAACACACCCCGATGATGCGCCAATACATGGCGCTCAAGGCCAATCACCCGAACACCCTGCTCTTCTATCGCATGGGTGACTTCTACGAACTTTTCCATGAAGATGCGGAAAAGGCCGCTCGCCTGCTCGATATCACGCTGACCACGCGCGGCCAGTCGGCCGGCGTACCGATCAAGATGTGCGGCGTTCCCTTCCATTCGCTGGAGCCTTACCTCGCCCGTCTGGTCAAACTCGGCGAATCGGCGGTCATCTGCGAGCAGATCGGCGATCCGGCAACCAGCAAGGGGCCGGTCGAACGGGCAGTGGCCCGCATCGTCACCCCCGGCACGCTGACCGACGCGGCGCTGATCGACGACAAGCTGGATATCTGGCTGCTGGCGGTCGCCACCCTGCGCAACACGGCCGGCCTGGCCCGGCTCAATCTGGCCAGCGGCGAATTCGTCCTGCTCGAAGTGCCGGTAGACCAGATGCCGGCCACCCTGGAACGCATCCGCCCGGCGGAAATCCTTTACCCGGAAAGCTGGACGCCCAATTTCAGCCTCGATGTCGCCCGTACCCGTCAGCCGGACTGGTATTTCGAGTTCGACTCGGCCCGCCGCCTGCTCTGCGATCAGTTCGAAGTCGCCTCACTGGCCGGTTTCGGCGCCGAGGGCCTGAAACCGGCCATCGCCGCCGCCGGTGCCCTGCTCCAATACGCCCAGGCGACCCAGGCCGGCAAACTGACCCATCTGCGCGGCTTGACCGTCGAACTCGAAGGGGCCTTTCTCGGTCTCGATCTGGCCACCCGACGCAACCTGGAATTGACCGAAACTCTGCGCGGCCAGGCCGCGCCGACCCTCTTCTCGCTGCTCGACAATTGCGTGACCAGCATGGGTTCGCGCCTCCTGCGCCATACCCTGCATCATCCCTTGCGCGAACGCGAGCTGCCGGCGGCGCGCCATGGCGCCGTCGAATGCCTGCTCGACGATTACGGCCGCCTGGGCGGGGAAATTCGCCGCAACCTGCGCGGGATCGCCGATGTCGAGCGCATCGCCGGCCGTATCGCGTTGCGCAACGCACGCCCGCGCGATCTGGCCAGCCTGCGCGAATCCCTGGCCCGGCTTGAGGCCCTGCGCAGTCCGCTGCTCGACGCCAGCTCCGCCCTGATTGCCCGATTGTTCGCCGAACTGGAGACGCCGCAGGCGGCGCTTGATTTGCTCACTCGCGCCATCGGCGCCGAGCCATCCGCCCAGATCCGCGACGGCGGCGTCATCGCGCCGGGTTACGACGCCGATCTCGACGAATATCGCTCCCTGAACGACAACTGCGGCGCCTATCTGGTCGATATGGAAGCCCGTGAACGCGAGCGGACGGGAATCGCCAGCCTCAAGGTCGAATACAACAAGGTGCACGGCTTCTATATCGAGGTAACGCACGCCAATACCGACAAGATTCCCGAGGATTACCGGCGCCGGCAAACGCTGAAGAATGCCGAGCGTTACATCACGCCCGAATTGAAGACTTTCGAGGACAAGGCGCTGTCGGCGCAGGAACGCGCCCTGGCCCGGGAAAAGCTGCTTTACGAAGCCATTCTCGACCAGTTGTCGCCGGCTCTGCCGACCCTGCAAACCATCGCCCGGGCCATCGCCCATCTCGACCTGCTGGCCGGTTTTGCCGATACGGCCCTGAAGCGCAACTGGTGCAAGCCGGAATTCTCGGCCGAGGTCGGCCTGGCCGTCGAAGGGGGCCGCCACCCGGTGGTCGAGGGCGAACTGGCCAACCATGCCGAAACCTTCATCGCCAACGACTGCCGGCTCGCCGAAAGCCGACGCCTGCTGCTCATCACCGGCCCGAACATGGGCGGTAAATCAACCTACATGCGGCAGGTGGCACTCATCGCCCTGCTTGCTCACATCGGCTGCTACGTGCCGGCCGACCGCTGCCTGCTCGGGCCGCTCGACCGCATCTTCACCCGCATCGGCGCCTCAGACGATCTGGCTTCCGGCCGCTCGACCTTCATGGTCGAGATGACCGAGGCCGCCGCCATCCTGCACCATGCCACCGCCAACAGCCTGGTCCTGATGGACGAAATCGGCCGCGGCACCTCGACCTTCGACGGCATGGCGCTGGCCTTCGCCATCCTGCGCCACCTCATCGACAAGAACCGCTGCCTGACGCTGTTCGCCACCCATTATTTCGAGATGACCCGGCTGTCGCACGAATACGGCGAACTGGCCAACGTCCATCTCGGCGCCGTCGAACACAATGACCGCATCGTCTTCATGCACGCCGTCGAGGAGGGTCCGGCCAACCAGAGCTACGGCATCCAGGTCGCCGCCCTGGCCGGCATTCCCGGTGCCGTGGTGCGCGCCGCCCGCAAGCAGTTGCGGGAATTCGAGCAACGGGCCACCGTCGATCCGCTGCAACCCGATCTTTTCGCCCAGGGCGAGCCCGAACCGAAGGAAGCGGAGGCACACCCGGCCCTTGACCGGCTGGCCGCCATCGATCCCGACAGCCTGACGCCGCGCGAGGCACTCGATGCGCTCTATGCCCTGAAGAACCTGCTCCAATGAAGGGCAGCCTGACATCCTGCCTGAGGATTGGCCTCGCCGCCTTGTTGGCCGCCTGGCTGACGACGGCCGGCGCCGAAACCTGGCGTTTCGCCCTGATCGGCGACGTCCCCTATTCCGACTACGAGCGGGCCGAACTGCCCGGGATGCTGGCCGCCATCGCCGACCGCCATGTCGATTTCGTCGCTCATATCGGCGACATCAAACACGGCGGCGACCGCTGCGACGATGCCGTTTTCGAAGACCGGCTGCAACTCTTCGACACCAGCCGCGTGCCATTCGTTTTCGTTCCCGGCGACAACGAATGGACGGATTGCTGGCGCAAGAGCAACGGTGCCTACGACCCGGTGGAACGCCTGGCCAAATTGCGCAGCCTGTTCTGGAAAAACGGGCAGTCGCTGGGCCGTGAAAAGATACCCCTCGTCCGCCAGTCCGCCGAAATGCCGGAACACGCCCGGTTTCGACTCGGGCCGGTGCTCTTCGTCAGCCTCAATATTCCCGGCAGTGACAACAACTGGACCCGTGAGGGCGAACCGAGCGCCGAGTACCGGGCGCGCAATCCCCAGGTTCTGCAATGGCTGCGCGAGGGGTTTGCCATCGCCCGCCGCGACGGTCTGGCTGGCATGGTGATTCTTTTCCAGGCCGACCCCGATTTCACCGATTTCGCCCTCGGCAACCCACCGCGCAGCTATCGGGATTTCCTCGAAACCCTGCGTCAGGAAACGCTCGCTTTCCCGGGCCAGGTTCTTGCCGTGCACGGCGACACCCACATCAGCCGCATCGACAAACCCCTGCGCGATTTGCACGGACATCAAATTGCCAATTTCACCCGGCTTGAGACCTTCGGCTATCCGAACATGGGCTGGACCCACGCCATCATCGACACCGAATCGCCCGGTCTTTTCCGCTTCGAAACCCACCCCTGGCCGCCCCGGCACCAATGAATATGCCCGCCGGAGCGGGCATTCGAAAACCGGGTCCGGTCTGCGATCAGTGGCAGGTTTCTTCATCGTCATCCGGGTGGTGGACGTGGCCGTGTTCGATTTCCTCTTCGCTGGCCGGGCGAATCGACGTCACCGTGCAGGTGAAGATCAGGGCCATGCCGGCCAGCGGATGGTTGCCGTCGAGAACGACCTTGTCGTCTGCAATCTCTGTCACGCGGTAGATCACGAAATCGTCTTCGCCGCCTTCTTCCGGACCGCCTTCGAACTGCATGCCGACCTGGAGTTCCTTCGGGAAGTCCTTGCGCGGTTCGACCTGGACCATTTCGGCGTCGTAGTCGCCAAAGGCTTCATCGGGTTGCAACTTGACCTGGATCGATTCGCCGATTTTCTTGCCCTGCAGCTCTTCCTCGATTCTCGGGAAAATGTCGTCGTAGCCGCCATGCAGGTAGACGAGCGGCTCGCGGCCTTCGTCTACCACCTCGCCATCGGGATCGGTGACATGGTAATCCAGCGTGATGACGGAATTCTTGGCAACCAGCATATTCATGAATTGAGTTCCTTGACGAGGCGCAGCACATCCAGTGCATGGCCTTTGTAATTGACGTTGTAGAGCGCATGGCGGATAACGCCGCTGCGATCGATGATGAAGGTAGAACGAGCGACGCCGAATTTCCGCTGACCAAGATC
>JAJXVG010000172.1:0-3953 GCA_021782315.1 Pseudomonadota bacterium
GCCGATGGCGTCGAGAATCTTGTGCTTGACGAATTCGTCGCCGTAACGAAGGCCGTCCTGGTTGAGGACACGGAACTCGTCGAGGACGATGGCGTTTTCCAGGCCGCCGCCGAGGGCGAGACCGTTTTCGCGCAGGTATTCGACCTCCTGCATGAAACCGAAGGTTCGGGCGCGCGCTACTTCGCGGACGTAGGACTGCTCGGCGAAATCGATCTCGGCCTGCTGGGCCGACTTGTCGATGGCCGGATGATTGAAAACGATGGAGAAAGCCAGTTTGTAGCCGTCGTAGGGCTCGAAGCGCGCCCACTTGTCCCCGTCGCGGACCTCGATGGTCCGGATGACGCGAATGAATTTCTTGGCGGCATTCTGTTCCTCGATGCCGGCAGACTGGATCAGGAAGACGAAGGGCGCTGCCGATCCGTCGAGAATGGGCACTTCGGGCGCATCGAGATCGATCCAGGCATTGTCGATGCCGAGACCGGCGAGGGCCGACATCAGGTGTTCGATGGTACCGACCTTCACCCCGTCCCGTTCGAGACAGGAGCACATGCGCGTATCACCGACCATGAAGGCCTGGGCCGGAATGTCCATCGGTTCGGGCAGGTCGACGCGGCGGAAGACGATGCCGGTGTTCGGCGCAGCGGGTCGCAGGGTCATATTGACCTTGACACCACCATGCAGGCCGACGCCCGAGGCGCGAATGACCGTCTTCAGGGTGCGTTGCTTGAGCATGCTAAGTGCTTGAATGATCGGGGAAGGTGGCGGATTGTAACACAAGCCGCCACCACCCTTTTTCAGAGAATACTTTTGTTACATCAATCCGCCTGCTTGCGCAGGAAAGCCGGAATGTCATAACGATCGACGCCGCTGTTGGCCAGGGCTTCGACGGTGACGTTGCGCTTGCGCACGACAGCCGGCACATCGAGATGCGAATAGTCCGGCGCACCGTTGAAAGCGACGGCATCGTGCGTACCCGTTGCCTGGCTCTGGACGAGCACCGGCTGCGTAAACACTTCGGCCTGGCGGTTGCGGGCGACGGCGACCTGACCGAGACCGGTGGCGACGACGGTGACACGCAGCGAATCGCCCATCAGTTCGTCGTAAACCGCGCCGAAGATGATGTGCGCGTCTTCGGCGGCGAAGGCCTTGACGGTGTTCATCACCTCGTTGACTTCCTTCATCTTCAGACCGCCCTTGGCGGCCGTGATGTTGACCAGCACGCCGCGGGCGCCGGACAGGTTGATGCCTTCGAGCAGCGGCGAGGCGACGGCCTGCTCGGCGGCGATGCGGGCACGGTCGACACCGGAAGCGGCGGCGGAGCCCATCATGGCGCGGCCCATTTCACCCATGACCGTGCGGACGTCTTCGAAGTCGACGTTGACCAGGCCCGGGTAGGTAATGATTTCGGCAATGCCGCCGACGGCATTCTTCAGTACGTCGTCGGCCGCACGGAAGCAGTCGTCGACATCGGCGTCGTCGCCCATGACTTCCATCAGCTTGTCGTTGAGGATGACGATCAGCGAATCGACATGCTTGGAAAACTCGGCGATGCCGGCTTCGGCGGACTTCATCCGCTTGTTGCCTTCGAAGCTGAATGGCTTGGTGACGACACCGACGGTCAGGATACCCATTTCGCGAGCGATTTCAGCAACCACCGGAGCGGCGCCGGTGCCCGTGCCGCCGCCCATGCCGGCCGTGATGAAGGCCATGTGCGCCCCTTCCAGGCTGGCACGGATTTGGTCGCGATGTTCCTGCGCCGCTTCCTGGCCCTTTTCCGGCTTGGCCCCGGCGCCGAGACCGGTCTTGCCGAGGGTCAGCTTGCTCGCCGCGGCATTGCGGCCGAGCGCCTGGGCATCGGTATTGGCGGCGATGAACTCGACGCCGCTGACTCCTTCGTGAATCATGTGCTCGATGGCATTGCCACCGGCCCCGCCGACACCGAACACCTTGATGATGGTACCGCCCTCTTCGTCTTTCTCGATGATCTCAAACATGACTACCTCCTCTGAAAAATCATTTCAACTACAAATCAAAAATTCTTGGCGAACCACGACTTCATGCCGTCGAAGACATCCTTGAAGCCCTGTTTTTCCTGGATCTTCTGGCCGCGCTTGCGTTGTGCCTGGGCTTCCAGCAACAGGCCGTAGGCGGTCGAGAAACGCGGGCTCTGCACGACATCGGCCAGGCTGCCGCTGTATTTCGGGTTGCCGAGGCGAACCGGCATATGGAAAATTTCCTCGCCCAGTTCGACCATGCCCGGCATGACGCTGGCGCCGCCGGTGAGGACGATGCCGGAAGAAAGAACCTCCTCGAAACCGGCCCTGCGCAATTCGTTCTGGATCAGTTCGTAAAGCTCCTCGACCCGCGGCTGGATGACGTCGGCCAGGGCGCGGCGGCTCAGCTTGCGACTCGGACGATCGTCGACACCGGCAACTTCCATGTTCTCGGCCGCATCGGCCAGTTGCGACAGGGCGCAGCCGTACTTGCACTTGATGTCCTCGGCTTCGCGGGTCGGCGTGCGCAGGGCCATGGCGATATCGTTGGTGATCTGGTCGCCGGCGATCGGAATGATCGAGGTGTGACGAATGGCGCCCTGGGTCCACACGGCGATGTCGGTGGTCCCGCCGCCGATGTCGATCAGGCAGACGCCGAGATCCTTTTCGTCCTCCGACAGGACGGCGTAGCTGGAAGCCAGCGGCTGCAGCACGAGGTCATTCACTTCCAGGCCGCAGCGGCGGACGCATTTGACGATATTCTGGGCGGCGGACACGGCTCCGGTCACGATGTGGGTCTTGACCTCGAGGCGCATGCCGCTCATGCCGATCGGTTCGCGAATACCGTCCTGACCGTCGATGACGAACTCCTGGGTGAGGATGTGCAGGATTTCCTGGTCGGCCGGAATCGGCATGGCGCGAGCCGTTTCGATGACGCGCTCGACATCGCTCGGCATCACTTCCTTGTCCTTGATCGCCACCATGCCATTCGAGTTGAAACTCTTGATGTGGCTGCCGGCGATTCCCGTATAGACGTTGCTCACCTTGCAGTCGGCCATCAGTTCGACCTCCTGGATGACGCGACTGATGGTGTGCACCGTCTCCTCGATATTGACCACGACCCCCTTCTTCAGCCCCCGCGAATCCTGCGAGCCCATGCCGATCACGTTCAGCTTGCCTTCGTTGTTGATCTCGGCGACCAGCGCCACGATCTTCGACGTGCCGATATCCAGCCCGATGACCAAATCCTTGTTGTCCCTGCTCATATGCTTACTTTCCCTTCCCCTCGCCAGCCACTCGCATGGCGAAACCATTCGGATACCGCAAATCGACGACCGCCGGCCGCACCGCCCGCTTGGCGACCGTTTCCGGATAAATTTCTATAAAGCGCTGCAAACGGACACCGACCGGTGCCTTGGCCTGCTCGCGGCCGATGTCCACCACCATGCCGTTCTGCAATTTCAACTGCCAGGCCAGGCGCGGCGACAGCGTCACCTGAACAGGTTTTTCGCCCACCGCCTTGAACGCCGCGGCGAACTCGCCGTAGTAGGACAAAACCTCCTGCGCCGTTCCGTTCGGCCCGAACAGCATGGGCAGCCCGGCCCCCTCCTCGTCTGGAATCTGCGCGGAAAACAGCTCGCCGTAGCTGTTGACCAGTTCGCCGCGCCCCTCGCCCCAGCGCGCCACCGGCTTGTGTTCCTCGATGTCGATCTCCAGCTTGGCCGGCCATACCCGGCGTACCTCCACCTTGCGCACCCACGGCAATTTTTCGAGCGAGTCGCGCACCGCTTCCAGGTTCAGGCTGAAGAAGTTGCCCTTCAACGAAGCCGGCAACACCAGTTCCACTTCGCCTCGCCTGGTATGCGGCAGCGCTTCGGCAAATTCCACCTGCCTGACCGGCAGCGACGGGACGCGCACCAGCCAGACCGCAGCCGCGGCCAGCAGGGCGGCCGAAGCGAC
>JAJXVG010000172.1:3963-6893 GCA_021782315.1 Pseudomonadota bacterium
AGCATCAGCAGGTCGGCAATCGCATTCAGCAGGTGCGGCTTGTTCCACATTCATCGTCTCAGTCGTTGGCCGCCAGTTCCAGCACACGACGAACCAGCATCGGATAGTCCATGCCCTTGACGCGTGCGGCCATCGGCACCAGCGAGTGATCTGTCATCCCCGGCGCCGTGTTCGCTTCAAGAAAATAATGATTGCCCGCTTCGTCCATCAGGAAATCGACCCGCCCCCACCCCCGACCGCCGAGAACGCGGAAGGCTTGCAGGGCGCCCTTGCGGATTTCCATCTCCTTGGCTTCCGACAGGCCGCAGGGACACAGGTATCGGGTATCGTCGCGCGTGTACTTGGCCTCGTAGTCGTACCATTCGGTGGCCGGTTCGATCTTGATGATCGGCAAGGCCTCTTCGCCGATGATGCCGACCGTGTATTCGCCGCCCAGCACCCCCTGTTCGGCGATAACCAGCGGGTCGTGCCCGGCCGCTTCCCGGTAGGCGGCTTGCAGGCCGCCGCGTTCCTTGACCTTGGTGATGCCGATCGACGACCCCTCGCGGGCCGGCTTGACGAAAAGCGGCAGGCCGAGTTCTTCCTCGACATCGACGAAATCGGATTCGGCCGTGAGCAAGGCGTAGTCGGGGATGGGCAGACCGGCTGCCCGCCACATCAGCTTGCTGCGGAACTTGTCCATGGCCAGCGCCGAGGCCAGCACGCCGGAACCGGTATAGGGAATGCGCATGACCTCCAGTGCGCCCTGGATCGTGCCATCCTCGCCGTGACGGCCGTGCAGCGCGATGAAGGCACGGTCGTAGCCCTTCAGCGCATCGAGCGGTTGCGAAGCCGGGTCGAAGGCGTGGGCATCGATACCCTGGCCTTGCAAGGCGGCCAGCACCCGCGAACCGCTGTTCAGGGAAACCTCTCGCTCGGCGGAGGTGCCGCCGAAAAGAACTGCTACTTTGCCGAAACCGCTCATTTTGCTTCCACCACCTTGCCCGGAACGGCACCGATCGATCCGGCGCCCATGCACAACACGACATCGCCCGCCTGGGCGACATCCAGAATCGTTTGCGGCATGGCCGCGATATCCTCGACGAAAACCGGCTCGACCTTGCCGGCGACGCGCAGGGCGCGCGCCAGCGAACGGCCGTCGGCAGCGACGATGGGCGCTTCGCCGGCGGCGTAGATTTCGGCCAGCAGCAGGGCATCGACCGTCGACAGGACCTTGACGAAGTCCTCGAAACAGTCGCGCGTCCGCGAATAACGGTGCGGCTGGAAAGCGAGCAGCAGGCGGCGCCCCGGAAAGGCGCCGCGCGCGGCGGCCAGCGTGGCGGCCATTTCGACCGGATGATGGCCATAATCGTCGACCAGCGTGAAAGAGCCGCCGGTCGGCAAGGCCACTTCCCCGTAGCGCTGGAAGCGACGACCGACCCCCTTGAACTCGGCCAGGGCCTTGACGATGGCGGCGTCGGCCACCTGCACTTCGGTGGCCACGGCGATGGCGGCCAGCGCATTCAGGACGTTGTGCATGCCCGGCGTGTTCAGGGTAATCGCCAGGCGCGAGGTCGTTCCATTGACGCGAACGCAGTCGAAACGCATCTGGCCGTCGGCGGCCACGACGTTTTCGGCGTAGAAATTGCAATCCGGCGACAGGCCATAGGTGATGATCTGCTTCGGCACGCGCGGCATGATGGCGCGGACGTTGGCGTCGTCGCCGCAGAGCACGGCGACGCCATAGAACGGCAGGCGGTTGAGGAAGTCGACGAAGGCCGATTTCAGCCGCTCGAAGTCGTGACCGTAGGTTTCCATGTGATCGGCGTCGATGTTGGTAACGACTGAAACGACCGGCGACAGGAAGAGAAAGGAGGCGTCGGACTCATCGGCCTCGGCCACCAGGAAATCGCCGCTGCCCAGGCGGGCATTGGCACCGGCCGCGTTCAGGCGACCGCCGATGACGAAGGTCGGATCGATGCCGCCCTCGGCCAGGATACTGGTCACCAGGCTGGTCGTCGTCGTCTTGCCGTGCGTGCCGGCGATGGCGATGCCGTGCTTAAGACGCATCAGTTCGGCCAGCATCTGGGCGCGCGGGACGACAGGAATGTGCCGCTCGCGGGCGGCGATCACTTCCGGATTGTCCTCCTTGACCGCCGTCGACACGACCACCGCATCGGCGCCGAGCATATTGCCGGCGGCGTGGCCGATCATCACCCTTACTCCCTCGCCCTCCAGGCGGCGCGTCGTGGCGCTGGCCGCGATATCGGAGCCGCTGACGGTGTAGCCGAGGTGAGCCAGGACTTCGGCGATGCCGCTCATGCCTGAACCGCCGACACCGACGAAATGGATATGCTTGACCTTGTGTTTCATTTACTTCGCACTCTCCGCGCAAATATTGGCCATCTCTCCGGTGGCATCGGGCTTGGCCAGACTGCGGGCCTTTTCGGCCATTTCCAGCAATTGACCGCGGGAATAATTCCGGACCAGGGCAATGGCTTCCGGGGTCAGTTCGTTTTGCGGCAGCAGGAAGGCCCCGCCGACATTGACCAGGAAGCGGGCATTGACCGTCTGGTGATCGTCTACCGCATGCGGAAAAGGAACCAGGATGCTGGCCACGCCGGTCGCCGTCAGTTCGGCCACGGTCAGCGCACCGGCGCGACAAATGACCAGGTCTGCCCATTCGTAAGCGCCGGCCATGTCTTCGATGAAGGAGACGCAATGCGCCTGGACGCCGACCGCCGCATAATTGGCCCTGAGCGCCTCGATATGTTTTTCGCCGGCCTGATGAACGATCTGCGGCAACTCGCTCTCGCCGAGCAAGCCCATGCCTCTGGGTACCATCTCGTTCAAGGCTTGGGCGCCGAGACTGCCGCCGATGACCAGGACGCGCAAGGGGCCGGTACGTTCGGCAAAGCGCTCGGCTGGCGGGGCGATGTGTGTGATTTCCG
>JAJXVG010000173.1 GCA_021782315.1 Pseudomonadota bacterium
CCTGCTGCACTGGCTGAAGAAGAAAGCATCATAGGGCGGCAGATGAGCGCGGGTTTGTTGACAACGATTCTCATTTGTGTAAAATAAGAATCGTTCTCATTCCTTTTCGCAGCACTGGAACCAGTCCATGTACATTTGCCTCTGCCAAGCCGTCACCGAACGCCAGATCCGCGAAGCTGCTCAGGGTGGCGCCCGGACCCTCAAGGATCTGCGTCGCGATCTCGGCGTCACCCGCGGCTGCGGACGCTGTGCTTCCTGTGCCCGCGAATGCCTGTCCTCGGCGCAGATCGGTCAAGGCAAACCAGGCAAGGTCGGCCGAACCGGATAAATCGGTTCGCCGCCCGCCTCAGACAACGTCGACGCCCGGCTCGCCTTCGCTCACTTCGCCGATCACCGAAACATGGGAAAAACCCTGTTGCAGGAAAAGCGACAGCACCTCCGTCACTGTTTCCGGCGAACATGAAACGAGCAGGCCGCCCGAGGTCTGGGGATCGGTCACCAGCGTTCTCGCCGCGTTGTCCAGGGTGACGGCGAGACTCACACGATCACCGTAGCTGGTCCAGTTGCGGGCCGAAGCTCCGGTCATCAAGCCTGCGTCGACAAATTCGCGCGCCCGGGCCAGCATGGGCAGGTCGGCATAGTTCACCATGGCGCGGACGCCGCTGCCCCGGCACACCTCCAGCAGGTGCCCGGCCAGGCCGAAACCGGTGACGTCGGTCACGGCATGCACGCCATCCAGGCAAGCCAGCATCGGCCCCGGCGTATTCAATTGCGTCGTCGTCTCGATCATCGTCTCGTAATCGCTTGCGTGCAGTTGATTTTTTTTCAGCGCGGCACTATAGACGCCGACGCCGAGCGGCTTGCCGAGAATCAACTTGTCGCCGGGCCGGGCCCCCGAGTTGCGCTTCAGGTGCGCCGGATTGACGATGCCGATGGCCACCAGGCCGTAAATCGGTTCGACCGAATCGATGGTATGGCCACCGGCAATCGGAATGCAGGCGGCACGACAAACCGCTTCGCCACCTTGCAGTATCTTGCCTATGGTTTCCAGCGGCAGCGTATTGACCGGCATGCCGACGATAGCCAGCGCAAAAAGCGGCGTACCGCCCATGGCATAGACATCGGAAATGGCATTGGTCGCGGCAATCCGGCCGAAATCGTAGGGGTCGTCGACGATGGGCATGAAGAAGTCGGTCGTCGCGACAATCGCTTGCTGCGGATTGATCTGGTAGACGGCGGCGTCGTCGCAGGTCTCGGTGCCGACCAGCAACTGCGGCGGAAAGATGCCGCCCGGAGCGCCGGCCAGGATCTCCTGGAGAATGGCGGGGGCGATCTTGCAACCGCAACCGCCGCCATGGGAAAGCTGGGTCAATCTGATTTTTTCTTCGGGCACGACTGTTCTCTCGGAAATTTTATATACGGCGACGTCTATTCGGCGTCGAAGCCGGCGTCTTCTATGGCAGCGATCAACGCCTCGCGCGTCACCTGCCCGGCATCGAAACTCACCCTGGCCTCGCCTTCGGTCAGCAATACTTCGGCGCCGCTAACGCCGGCCAGGGCTTTCAGCACGCCGGTAATGTTCTTGACGCAGCCCTGGCAGCTCATGCCGCCTATCCTGATCACGGTATCGTCCATGGTTTACCTGTTCGCAAAGGGTTGAAGGCGCAGCATGTCGGCGATTCCAGCCGGCGGGATCGGACGGCTGAAATGGAAGCCCTGCGCCATGTCACAGCCCATTTTACGCAATTGTGCCAATTGTTCGCCCGTTTCCACACCCTCGGCCAGAACGGTCATGCGCAAACTACGCCCCATGCTGACGATGGTCGAGGCAATCGCCCAGTCGTCGGGATCGGTTTCCAGGTCGTTGACGAAGGAGCGGTCGATCTTCAACTTGCCGACCGGGAAACGTTTCAGATAAGCCAGCGATGAATAGCCGGTGCCGAAATCGTCGAGCGACAGTTCGACCCCCATGCGATGCAGGGCGGACAGCGTGCCCAGGTTGATATCGGCATCGTGCATTACCGTGCGCTCGGTCAATTCAAGCTCGAGGCATCCGGGAGCCAGTCCCGAGGCGGCCAGCGCCCCGGCCACGACCTCGACGAAGCCGGATTGCCGAAACTGGACCGGCGCCACGTTGACCGCCATGATCAAGGGCGGCAATCCTTCCTCGGTCCATGTCTGCGCCTGACGGCAGGCTTCGCACAGCACCCAGTCGCCGATCGGATTGATCAGGCCGGTGTCTTCGGCCACATGGATGAAACGATCCGGCATGATCATCCCCAACTCCGGGTGCTGCCAGCGAATAAGTGCTTCGACGCCAACGATCAATCCACTTTCCAGGCTGACCAGGGGCTGGTAATGGAGGATGAATTCCCGCTGGAGAAATGCCCGGCGCAAATTGCTTTCCATCAGCAGGCGGTCCAGCGTCATCGTGTTCATTTCGCTGGAATAGAACTGGAATGCATTGCGTCCGGTTTCCTTGGCGCGGTACATCGCCGTATCCGCATTCTTGAGCAGGCTTTCCAGATCGAGTCCATCCTGCGGATAGATGCAGATACCCAGCGACGGCGTCACCGTCAGTTCGTGACCTGCCACTTCGAACGGTCGGCTGAACACCTCGACCAGGCGACGCGCCACTTCGGCCGCCGCCGTTGAGTGGATGCCCGGCAGGGCAAAGATGAACTCGTCGCCACCGAGCCGGGCCAGGGTATCGATACGCCGCACGACGCTGTCCAGGCGCCGCGCCACCTCGCACAACAGGTCATCGCCGACGCTGTGGCCCAGCGAATCGTTAACCCGCTTGAAATGATCGAGATCGAGAAAAATAACGGCGATTTCCGTTTTGTCGCGCTCGGCTGCCGCCAGCAATTGCACAAAACGCTCGCGCAGCAGGCGACGGTTAGGCAAGCCTGTCAGTACGTCATAGTCCGCCAGTTCTCGAATGCGTTGCTCGGCAGCTTTCTGCAGCGAGATATCGGTCAAGGTGCCCACCGAAGCGGGTCGTCCCCGAAAAGAAGTCGGCGATCCCAGAATCGTGGCGGGAAAGGTCGAGCCATCCTTGCGCACGACCAGCAGTTCGTAGCTGTGGCCGCCGACGCCGGCAGACCGCTGCCGCATCTGCTCGGCAAGCAGTTCATGCTGGGCCTGCTGAACGACGTCGAGCGGCCCCATGCGATCGATCATCTCGGCTGCGGAAAAACCCAGGAGGCCTGTCAGGTAAGGATTGACGTACTTGAAGCGCTGATCCTGCAGGACAAAGATGCCGACCTGTGCCGCTTCCATGATCGTCCGGAAAATACGTTCCTCATCGGACGGCTCGGCAGCGAATCCGGCCTTGTCGGTCGCTTCCCCGTCATGCCTCTGCTCGACGCTCTTCGCCCCGACCGCCATCAAAACCCCTTGTCGCTTGTTTTTACTCAGTTATCAGGTCGCCACCGTTTCAACAGCAAGGAATTCGACACCACCGAAACCGAACTCATGGCCATGGCAGCCCCGGCCACCACGGGGTTGAGCCATCCGAAAGCGGCAAGCGGAATCCCCAGTACATTGTAGATGAAAGCAAAAAAAAGATTTTGCCGTATTTTCCCCAAGGTGGCCGTCGATAGGGCAATTGCGTCACACACCCCGAGCAGGTCGCTACGAATCAGTGTCAAATCCGCCGCTTCCACCGCCGCATCGGAACCGGCCCCGATGGCGAAGCCGACGTCGGCCTGCGCCAGGGCCGGGGCATCGTTGATGCCATCGCCGACCATGGCCACCAGGCCGCCACCAAGTTTCAATTCAGCGATGGCGGCAGACTTGTCGCCGGGCATGATGCCGGCCCGATAATCGTCGATCCCGGCTTCGGCAGCAATCGCCGCCGCCGTCGAAAGGTTGTCGCCGGTCAGCATCACCACCCGGATGCCGCGCGCGCGCAGACGTTGGACAGCTTCCCGCGAACTCGGCCGCAAGGCATCGGCGACGGCGAACAAGGCCAGCACGACAGCCCCTTCGGCCAGCACGACGACGGTTTTTCCGGCCCGCTGTAACTCACCGATAACCGGGTCGGCATCCAGTCCGAACCAAGTGGGTGACCCCAGGCGCAACATCCTGGCCGCGATTTCCCCTTCGACCCCCAGCCCCGGGAAAGCTCTGAAATTGCTCACCTTCTCCGGCGCGAAACCGGAACCGGCCGCGGCTATGGCCCTGGCCAGCGGGTGCTCGGAATTGAGCTCCAGGGCGGCGGCCAGCGCCAGGGCTTCGTCGCGCCCGGCGGCCCGCGCGACGACATCCGTCACCTGTGGCGTGCCGCAGGTCAGGGTGCCCGTCTTGTCAAGGGCCAGCACCGCAATTTTCTCGGCCCGCTCAAGCGCCTCGGCATTCTTGACCAGGATGCCGGCCCGCGCCCCCTGCCCGGTGCCGACCATGATCGCCGTCGGCGTCGCCAGCCCGAGCGCGCACGGGCAGGCGATGACCAGCACAGCGACGGCGTTGACCAGGGCGACGGCAAACTGATCCGAATACCACCACCAGCCTGCAAAGGTGACGAGGGCAACGGCACAGACGGCAGGCACGAAGACCGCCGAAATCCGGTCGGCCAGGCGCTGCACCGGCGCCTTCGATCCCTGCGCTTCGCCGACCATCCGGATGATGCCGGCGAGCAGCGTATGTTCGCCGACACCGGTCGCCCGGCAGCGCATGGCCCCCTCGCCGTTGGCGGTGGCGGCGAACACCCGGTCGCCGGCCCCCTTGGTCACCGGCATGCTTTCGCCGGTCAGCATCGCCTCGTTGACGCTCGTTTCGCCGTCCACCACCTCGCCGTCCACCGGCACGCTTTCACCCGGACGAACCAGGAAAATATCGCCCGGCATAAGCGCCTCGACGGCCATTTCGACCCATCGGCCAGCGCGCTCGACTCGCGCCGTCTTCGGTTGCAGGCGGATCAGCGACTCGATGGCCTCCGAGGTTCTGGCCTTGGCCCTCGCTTCCAGCAGCTTGCCAAGCAGAACCAGGGTAATCACCGCCGCCCCGCCCTCGAAGTAAACGTGCTGGGCCAGCCCGAACACGGTCACCACGGTCGAGAAGCCCCAGGCCATGCTGGTGCCCAGCGCGACCAGCACGTCCATGTTGGCGCCGCCGCCTTGCAGGGACTTGTAGGCGCCATCGTAGAAACGCCAGCCTATCCAGAACTGGACCGGCGTCGCCAGCGCCAATTGCAGCCAGCGCGGCAACTCGTTCTGATGAGCATGCTCGCCGAACATGAACAGCATCTGCCCGACCAGGGGCAGGGTCAGCGCCACGGCGATCCAGAATCGGCGAATTTCGCGGCGGTATAGCCGCGATTTCGCGGCTTTTTCGCGCTCGCGCGTCCCGCCGTCGACCACAGCCGCAGTAAATCCCGCCTTGGTGACCGCGGCCAGAACGGCGGCCTCGCCGAGTTCGGCCGACAAACGAACGCGAGCCCGCTCGGCCGCCAGATTGACGTTGGCCTGCATGCCGGCCTGTCGATTGAGCACCTTTTCCAGCCGTGCCGAACAGGCGGCGCAGGTCATGCCGCCGATTGCAAATTCGACGACCCGACTGCCATCCGTCTCGTTCATAGAACCCTCAAGAAACGATGCATCCAAGCTAGAGCCAGCCCATCAGGCGCAGCAGGGCGAACAGGCCGTACAGTCCGAAGCCCAGCACCAGCAAACCTGACAGGGTGCGTATGACCGAACGATGAACAAATTCGTTCAGCCTGGCCAGGAAGATACCCGCCAGCAGAAGGTTGGGCAAGGTACCAAGACCGAAGGCCAGCATCATCATGGCGCCGCGTCCGGCCGAGCCGGCCGTCAGCGCGCTGGCCAGGGCGCTATAGACCAGGCCGCAGGGCAACCATCCCCACAACAGGCCGAGAGGGAATGCCTGGGCAATGGTGCGGGCAGGAAGAAAACGCCGGGTCAGCGGTTGCACGCGGCGCCACAGGGTCTGCCCGGCTCGTTCGGTAAAGGCCAGCACCCTGGTCACTCCCAGCAGGTAAAATCCCATCGCAACCAGCATCAGGTTGGCGAAAAAATAGAGCAGCAGGCGAACCGGAACCTGTCCTTCCAGCCCCAGGCTGGCCGCGCCCAACGCCCCGGCAACGGCCCCGGCCGCCCCATAGGAAAGGATGCGGCCGCCGTTGTAGGCGAGGTGCATGGACCAGCGCGCCGGCGCACCCATCGACAGGGCGCCGACGATGCCGCCGCACATGCCGACGCAGTGCGTCCCGCCGAGCAGGCCAACGAGAAAAAGTGCGAGATAGCCGGAATCGGGCATGCTGCCAACCTGTAGTCGCCGAAACGGACAGTTTAACCTGCCCGTCCGGCCCCAGGTCCGTCAGATGACCTTGGAGTAAGTCGCGCGCTGGCGCCCGGCTCGCAGGTAGCGGTCAAAGACCATGGAAATGATGCGAACCAGCAGGCGCCCCGGCGGCAGGACGGTGATCCACTCCTTGTCGATCTTGAGCAAACCGGCTCGCTCCATTTCCTTCATTTCGTCAAGTTCGGCGGCGAAATACTTGCGAAAATCGATCAGGTGGGCACTTTCGATACTCTCGATGGACAGTTCGAAATGGCACATCAGGGCCTGAATGATGGAACGGCGCAGAATGTCGTCAGCGGTCAGTTCGATGCCGCGGAAAACCGGAAGTTCGCCGCTATCGAGCCGATCGTAATACTCGTCCGCCGTCTTGACGTTCTGGTAGTAGGCCGGCCCGACCTTGCTGATCGACGAAATGCCGAAGGACAGCATGTCGCAGTCGGCATAGGTCGAGTAGCCCTGAAAATTGCGGTGCAGGCGCCCCTGGCGCTGGGCGACGGCCAATTCGTCGTTGGGCTTGGCGAAATGATCCATGCCGATGAAGACATAACCGGCATCGGTCAAT
>JAJXVG010000174.1 GCA_021782315.1 Pseudomonadota bacterium
CTGCCAGGCGGAAGCCAGTCGGATGAATTTTCTGTCCCATGGCTCTTCCTTAGTTACCGACGGTCAGAAAGATATGGCAGGTCGGCTTGACGATCCGATTGCCACGACCCTTGGCGCGCGCCGTAAAGCGCTTGAGCACCATGCCTTTTTCGACGTAGATGGTCTTGACCATCAGTTCGTCGATATCAGCACCGTCGTTATGTTCAGCGTTGGCAATTGCCGACTCGAGAACCTTCTTGACTATACCAGCACCCTTTTTGGGGCAGAAAGCCAGGATGTTCAGAGCCTGACCAACTGGCTTGCCACGCACCAGGTCAGCCACCAGGCGACCCTTTTGCTCAGAGAGGCGTACGCCCCGTAGACTTGCACGAGTTTCCATGTCAGCTCCTTACTTCTTGGCCTTCTTGCCGGCGGTGTGACCCTTGAACGTCCGGGTCAGCGAGAACTCGCCGAGCTTGTGACCGACCATATTCTCGGTGACGAACACCGGAATATGCTGCTTGCCATTGTGGACCGCAATCGTCAGGCCGATGAACTCGGGGAGGATCGTCGAACGACGCGACCAGGTCTTGATCGGGCGCTTGTCGCTGGTTGCACGGACTGCTTCGACCTTGTCGATCAGATGTGCATCAACAAACGGGCCCTTTTTGAGAGAACGTCCCATTTCCTACCCCTTAACGCTTATGACGGCGCTGAACGATCATGCTGTTCGTGCGCTTGTTGCTGCGGGTGCGGTAGCCCTTCGTGGGCTGACCCCACGGATTGACCGGCACGCGACCTTCGCCTGTGCGACCTTCGCCACCACCGTGCGGGTGATCGACCGGGTTCATGGCAGTACCACGGACGGTCGGACGAATACCGCGCCAACGCATGGCACCGGCTTTACCGAACTTGCGCAGGTTATGTTCTTCGTTGCCAACCTCACCAATGGTGGCGCGGCATTCGACATGAACGCGACGCACTTCACCGGAACGCAGGCGAATCTGAGCATAGCTGCCTTCGCGAGCCAACAACTGGACGGAGGTACCAGCCGAGCGCGCCAACTGGGCGCCCTTGCCCGGCAGCATCTCGACACAGCAAATCGTCGTACCGACCGGAATGTTGCGGATCGGCAGGGCGTTGCCCGACTTGATCGGCGCTTCGGAACCGCTCATGATCGCCTGACCGACCACCATCCCCTTGTTGGCGATGATGTAGCGGCGCTCACCGTCGGCATAGCACAGCAGTGCGATGTTGGCGGTACGGTTCGGATCGTATTCCAGACGCTCAACCTTGGCCGGAACACCGTCCTTGTTGCGCTTGAAGTCGATGACACGATAAGCCTGCTTATGACCGCCGCCCTGATGGCGAACGGTGATACGGCCATTGTTGTTGCGACCGGCGTTGCCCGACTTGGCCTCGACCAGACCGGCAAAAGGCTTGCCCTTGTGCAGATTGGCATTGACGACCTGTACGACGGCGCGACGACCAGGGGAAGTCGGCTTGACTTTAACGAGAGCCATTAGGCGTTCCCCCCTTCAACAAAATTGATTTCCTGGCCCGGCTTCAGGCTCACGTAGGCCTTTTTCCAGCCCTTGCGACGGCCGGTCGCGCCTTTGAAGCGCTTGACCTTGCCCTTGACGTTGGCGACCTGGACGGCCTCAACTTCAACCTTGAACAGGAGTTCGACGGCAGCCTTGATTTCCGGCTTGGTCGCATCGGATGCGACGCGGAAAATCACCTGATCGTGCTTGTCGGCGACGTAGGTTGCCTTCTCGGAGATTTGCGGTGCCAGCAGCACCTGCATCAGACGTTCTTGGTTCATCCCCACATCTCCTCGAACTTGGCCACCGCATTCTTGGTTACCAGAACCTTGGCGAAGCGGACCAGGGAAACCGGATCGGCCTCCTGGGCTTCGAGAACCAGAACGTTGGGCAGGTTGCGCGACGAGAGATAAAGATTCTCGGACAGCGCATCCGTAATAACCAGAAGATTGCCCTCCAGGCCCAGGTTCTTCAGCTTCTGCGAGAAGAGCTTGGTCTTGGGTGCATCGACGGTCAGATCGTCGACGACGACGATACGACCTTGACGGGCCAACTCGGAGAGGATCGCAGCCATGCCGGCGCGGAACATCTTCTTGTTAACCTTCTGGCTGAAATTTTCTTCAGGGGAGTTCGGGAAAATCCGGCCGCCTCCACGCCACAGCGGGCTGCCATTGCTACCGGCACGGGCACGACCCGTACCCTTCTGGCGCCACGGCTTGGTCGTGGTATGACGAACTTCGGAACGGTCTTTCTGTTGGCGATCGCCGGAGCGGGCATTCGCCTGATAGGCGACGACCACTTGGTGAACCAGCGCTTCGTTGAAATCACGACCGAACAACACATCGGAAGCCTGCAACTTGGCAGATTCCTGACCCTGCTCGTTAATTACATTGAGTTCCATGTCGCCCCCTTAAGCCTTGACCGCCGGACGCACAACGACGTCAGAACCCTTGGCACCGGGAACGGCGCCCTTGACCAGCAGCAACTGGCGCTCGGCATCGACGCGAACAATGGTCAGACCCTGCATGGTGGACTGAACGTCACCCAGATGCCCGGCCATGCGCTTACCCGGGAAAACACGACCCGGATCCTGCGCCATACCAATGGAACCCGGCGCATTGTGCGAAACCGAGTTGCCGTGGGAAGCACGGTTGGAACTGAAATTGTGGCGTTTGATACCACCCTGGAAACCCTTACCGATGGAGGTACCGGTCACATCAACCTTCTGCCCTTCGGCGAAGATGGTGACGGCAACCTGATCGCCCGCCTTGAAATTGGCAAGCTGATCGACACCGATCTGGAATTCCTTGAGCACATGCCCGGCTTCGACACCCGCCTTGGCCAGATGACCGGCCAGGGGCTTCGAAACACGAGAGGCACGGCGCTTGCCGAATGCGACCTGAATGGCTGAGTAGCCATCGATCTCCGGCGTTTTTACTTGGGTCACTCGGTTGTTCGACACGTCAAGCACAGTTACCGGAATGGACGCGCCATCCTCGGCAAAAATGCGAGTCATGCCAACCTTGCGACCAACAAGGCCTAGACTCATGGTTATTCTCCTCATCGCCGGCTGCGATTGGCCGGTCGATGTAAAACAACAAATGGGCAGCCGTCGCCGGCCACCCCCGAAAGGCGCGGATTATATCCGCAACCCCGATTTACTGCAACAAACTCTTACTGCAACTTGATTTCGACGTCGACGCCGGCCGGCAGATCCAGCTTCATCAGCGCATCGACGGTCTTGTCGGTGGGATCGACGATATCCATCAAACGCAGATGGGTACGAATCTCGAGCTGATCACGGGAAGCCTTGTTGACGTGCGGCGAACGCAGGATGTCGAAGCGCTGCTTGCGGGTCGGCAAAGGAACCGGACCACGAACAACGGCACCGGTACGCTTGGCGGTCTCGACGATTTCCTGTGCGGACTGATCGATCAGGCGATAGTCGAAGGCCTTCAGGCGGATACGGATTTTTTGGCTTTGCATTTTTGGCTTCCAAAGAGCGATGGGGTGAAGCGAGCCTCACCCCGATTTTAAAAAGAACGAAATTACTCGATGATCTTGGCGACGACGCCGGCGCCGACGGTACGACCGCCTTCACGGATGGCGAAACGCAGACCTTCTTCCATGGCGATCGGCGCAATCAGCTTGACCGTCATCTGAATGTTGTCGCCCGGCATCACCATTTCCGTGCCTTCCGGCAGCGTGATGGCGCCCGTCACGTCCGTCGTCCGGAAGTAGAACTGCGGACGGTAGTTGTTGAAGAACGGCGTGTGACGACCGCCTTCGTCCTTCGACAGAACATACACTTCACCGGTGAAGTGGGTGTGCGGCGTGATCGTACCCGGCTTGCACAGCACCTGGCCGCGCTCGACGTCTTCACGCTTCGTGCCGCGCAGCAGCGCGCCGACGTTGTCGCCGGCCTGACCCTGGTCGAGCAGCTTGCGGAACATTTCAACACCGGTACAGGTCGTCTTGACGGTCGGGCGGATACCGACGATTTCGATTTCTTCGCCAACCTTCACCACGCCACGCTCGATACGACCGGTCACCACGGTGCCGCGACCGGAGATCGAGAAGACGTCTTCGACCGGCATCAGGAACGGCAGGTCAACCGCACGCTCCGGGGTCGGAATGTAGGAGTCCAGCGCATCGGCCAGACGGAAGATCGAGGGTTCGCCGATTTCGGACTGATCGCCTTCCAGGGCCTTCAGCGCGGAACCGTGAATGATCGGGGTGTCGTCGCCCGGGAAGTCGTACTTGGAGAGCAGCTCGCGCAGTTCCATTTCGACCAGCTCGAGCAGCTCGGCGTCGTCAACCATGTCGCACTTGTTCATGTACACCAGAACGTACGGCACACCGACCTGACGGGCCAGCAGAATGTGCTCGCGGGTCTGCGGCATCGGGCCGTCAGCGGCCGAGCAGACGAGAATGGCACCGTCCATCTGGGCAGCACCGGTAATCATGTTCTTGACGTAGTCGGCGTGGCCCGGGCAGTCAACGTGCGCGTAGTGGCGGTTCGCCGTTTCGTATTCAACGTGGGCGGTGTTGATCGTGATACCGCGTGCCTTTTCTTCCGGCGCCGCGTCAATCTGGTCGTACGCCTTGGCCGAACCACCGAACTTCGCCGCCAGGACCGTCGTGATCGCAGCGGTCAGCGTCGTCTTGCCATGGTCAACGTGGCCAATCGTGCCCACATTGACGTGCGGTTTCGTACGCGTGAATTTTTCCTTAGCCATTCCAGTTCCTCAATAATCAATAAATAAAAAATCCAGAATCCAAGCTAATCGGTGGTGCCCATGGGCAGGATCGAACTGCCGACCTCTCCCTTACCAAGGGAGTGCTCTACCACTGAGCCACATGGGCCTACCTTAAAACTCCAGCCGTACTGCGTTATGGAGCGGGTGAAGGGAATCGAACCCTCGTCTTAAGCTTGGAAGGCTTCAGCTCTACCATTGAGCTACACCCGCTTACTACGCCCGCAACACAGGCCGCTACAGCATTAAATCTGGTGGAGGGGGAAGGATTCGAACCTTCGAAGGCAGAGCCGACAGATTTACAGTCTGTTCCCGTTGACCGCTTGGGTACCCCTCCGGAAGAACCCGGGATTATCCGGATGACCACAAGCCCTGTCAACACCAAAATGCGAAAAGCCGGCACAAGGCCGGCTTTTCTGCTTGCCAAACCCGAATTACTTCAGGGACAGAACCCAGGCAACCAGCTTCTTGGCCTCTTCTTCGGTCACATTGTTAGGAGGCATCGGAATCTGGCCCCAGGTACCCTTGCCACCGGCCTTGACCTTGGCAGCCAGCATGGCGGGCGCATTCTTGTCGCCCTTGTACTTGGCGGCGACATCCTTGTAAGCCGGGCCAACCAGCTTCTTGTCGATGGCATGGCAGGACAGGCAGTTCTTGGATTTGGCAAGAGCCTCTTCGTCGGCATGGACCTGGCCGGCCATCACGACACCGGCGGCAGCCATCATGGCCACATAAACAGCTTTCATATTCTCGCTCCGTTTCAGGGGTTGGTGGAAAATCAGCCTTGGATGATAAAACCTTTTTCGTAGCTTGCAAACCGGGAATGACGCCGCGAGGCCTGACCGTCCCGAAACGTTATCGCGCCCAGCCGAACCGACATTGACAGGACGATCAAGAAGGGCGCGAAGATATGGCTAACAGTGTACCAGCCAACACGAACAGTCCGCCGAAGGCGCGATTCTGCAAACGAATCGCCTGCGGGTCGTGCAACCAGCGACCGAGACGGAGGGCCGCCAGGGCATAGGCGGACATGACCAGCAGGTCGGTCAGACATAGTGTCATTGCGATGAGCAGATACTGGGGCAGTTGCGCCCGGGCCGGATCGACGAACTGCGGGACCAGGGCACCAATGAAAATAATTGCCTTCGGATTGGTCAAATTGACCAGGAGCCCCTGCAGAAAAAGACCTTTACGCCGCAGCACCGGCCCCTTCGCGTCGACCGGTAGGGCCGGTGCCCGCCATCTCTGAACACCCAAGCAGATCAGATAGGCCGCCCCCACCAGTTTTACGAACAGAAAGGCGGTTTCCGAGGCCGCCAGCAGCGCCCCCAGGCCAAGCGCGACGATCAGCAGGTGAGTCAGGATGGCCGCCTGCAAGCCCAGAATGGCGGTCAGCGCCGCCCAGTAGCCGTGACGCATGCCGGTGCCCATGCTGATGACGGCGCCCGGCCCGGGCGTGATGGCGATCAGGATCGAAGCCAGCAGGAATCCAAGCCAGGTCGCCAGGGTCATTTGCGGCGCTGAATTTGCCGGACGTCGCGCACGGCGCCCTTGTCGGCCGAGGTTGCCATCAGGGCATAGGCCTGAAGCGCGGCGGAAACGGTTCGTTCACGTTCCTGCGGTTGCCAGGCTCCTTCGCCTTTGGCCTCCATGGCCGCACGACGCCGGGCGAGTTCCCCATCGGCAATCGCCAGTTGGATACGACGATTCGGAATGTCTATCTCGATGGTATCGCCCTCCTCGACGAGGCCGATGGCGCCACCGTCAGCTGCTTCGGGCGAAGCGTGGCCGATGGACAGTCCCGAGGTGCCGCCGGAGAAACGCCCGTCGGTGAGCAGGGCGCATGCCTTGCCCAAACCCATCGATTTCAGGTAGGAGGTCGGGTAGAGCATTTCCTGCATGCCCGGACCGCCCTTCGGACCCTCGTAGCGGATGACCACGATGTCGCCGGCGACGATCCGTTCGCCGAGAATGGCGTCCACCGCCGCATCCTGGCTCTCGAAGACGCGAGCGCGGCCGCTGAACTTCCAGATCGACTCATCGACCCCG
>JAJXVG010000015.1:0-488 GCA_021782315.1 Pseudomonadota bacterium
GGAGGTGGGCCTGGCGACGACACCCGGTGTGGACAATATCCGTTCGACGTCGTTTTATGGACTGTCCTTTGTCCGGGTCACCTTCAAGTACGGGATCGATTACTATTTTGCCTATACCCAGGCTGCGTTGAGCCTGCAGCAGAATGTCAGTTTGCCCAACGGCGTGCAGCCCCAAATCCAGGCATCCAGCCTGGTCGGCGAAATTCTCCGCTACCAACTCGTCGGTCCGCCCCATTTTGGCCTGACCAATCTACGGGCTTTGCAGGACTGGGTTGTCACCCGTCGCCTGCTGACCGTGCCCGGGATACTTCAGGTGGTGACCTGGGGGGGAACTACCAAGGAATACGATGTCGAAGCCGATCTGCAGAAGTTGGAGGGCTACAAGGTCACGCTGCCGCAACTGATTGCCGCCATCGGGAATGCCAACACCAATGTCGGCGGGCGAACCGTCAATATCGGCCAGCAATCGGTCAATATCCGCGGCGTCG